>CAXTWC010000009.1:0-62652 GCA_964247805.1 uncultured Acetobacteraceae bacterium
GGATGCGGGCGGCGTTGGCCATGGTCTCATCCACCATCTCGATCACGCCGCCGGCGGCCGCCCCGCTGTCCACACCGAGCGATTGCCCTACCGCGCGGTCCAGCGCCGCCTCGGCCGCCCCGGTATCCAGCGCCATCGTGCCGCCAGCGAACCGCGCCGGGTCGTAGCGGCCGAGCACCAGGTTCGCGTCGGTCACCGCTGGCTGCATGCCGCCGCGGCCGTAGCAGGCGGGGCCGGGCATGGCGCCGGCGGATTCGGGGCCGACCGCAATGCGCCCGAGTGAGTCCAAATGCGCCAGGCTGCCGCCGCCGGCGCCGATCTCCACCATCTCGATCACGGGAATGCGCAGCGGCAGGCCCGAGCCCTTCTTGAACCGCCCGATCCGCGCCACCTCGAACGAGCGGGAGGTCTGCGGCTGGCCGTCGTCGATCAGGCAGATCTTGGCGGTGGTGCCACCCATGTCGAACGACAGCACCCGGTCCAACCCGGCGGCCCGCGCAACGGCGGCGGAGAAGATCGCACCTCCGGCCGGGCCACTCTCCACCAGGCGAATGGGGAAGCGGCAGGCGGTGTCCACCGTGGTCAGCCCGCCGCCCGACAGCATCAGGAACACGGGCGCGGTCAGGCCCATCGCGTGCAACTCGCGCTCCAGCCGGCGGAGGTAGCCCTGCATCAACGGTTGCACATAAGCGTTGGCGGCGGCGGTGGAGAAACGCTCCCACTCCCGCATTTCCGGCGACACGTCGGAGGAGAGGGTGACGGGGAAGCCGGCCGCCTCGAGGATCGCGCCGGCCCGTTGTTCGTGCGCCGGGTTGGTGAAGGCGTGCAGGAAGCCGACGGCCACGGATTGCACGCCCTCCGCGCGCAGGGTCGGGATCAGGGCGCGGACGGCGTCCTCATCGAGCGGGAGCAGCACGCGGCCTTCGGCGTCCACGCGCTCGGGGACGGGCAGGCGAAGGTGGCGGGGGACCAGCGGTTCGGGCAGGCGGATCTGCAGGTCATATTGGTCGTAGCGGCTCTCGTTGCCCATCGCCAGGACGTCGCGGAAGCCTTGCGTGGTGATGAGCGCTGTCGGCGCGCCCTTGCGCTCGATGATGGCGTTGGTGGCCAGCGTGGTCCCGTGCACCACCATCGCGACGTCGCCCGGCGACAGCCCGGCCTGCTGCAGGATCTGGGCGATGCCGGTGAGCACCCCCTCCTCAGGGGCGGAGGGGGTGGTGAGGGTCTTGGCGGTGAACCGCGTCCCATCCTGTTCGAGGGCGAGGTCGGTGAAGGTGCCGCCAATGTCGACGGCCAAGCGCACGGAGGTCATAGGGACAGCAGTGTAGACCTAGTTCGGCGCGGGATAGAAGGCTCGCCGCGCACGGGGGCGGATGTGCTACGGTGCTCCAATGGGAATCGAGGCCCAACAAGCTGCTGCCGGGTTTTACGCGACCGCCCAGGGCGCCGTGGCGCTTCGGCTGGTGCGCGAGCGGCTTACCGAGTTGTGGCCGGACTTGACGGGGCAGACCGTGCTGGGGCTGGGCCATGCCGGGCCGTATCTGCGGATCTGGCGGGATCGTGCAAACCGCTGCATCGCGGCGACTCCCGCGCCGGCAACTGCCTGTGCGTGGCCCGGCGATGGTCCGAACATGTCATGCTGGGTGGAGGAGAACGCGCTGCCGTTCCCCGGCCAGTGTATCGATCGAATCTTGCTGGTGCACGGTTTGGAAAATGCGGAAAACGCCCGCCGGATGCTGCGCGAAGTTTGGCGTGTGCTGAAGGATGACGGCCGGTTGCTGGTGGTGACGCCGAACCGGGTGGGTATGTGGGCGCACGTGGAGAGCACGCCCTTCGGCCAAGGCCAGCCGTATTCCCAGGGGCAGATCGGGCGTCTGCTGGCCGCCAGCCTGTTCCGGGTGGAGCGGCGAGACCGGGCGCTGTACATGCCGCCGCTCTCGCACCGGCTAGTGCTGCGCACGGCCCGGATGTGGGAGCGGGCAGGGCGGCAGCTCGCGCCGCAATTCGCCGGGTTGACGCTGACCGAGGCGGTGAAGGACGTGTACGCCGCTCTGCCATTGGCCGCGACAGCGAGGCGCCGGCTGGTTTTGTCCGAGGCCGCCTAATAGGTCCTCCCCCGTTCTTCACGGGGGAGGTGGCGGCGCAGCCGACGGAGAGGGGCCCCGCGGCACACTCGGAGCAGCCCCCTCCACCACGCTTCGCGCGGCCCCCCTCCCCCGCAAGCGCGAGGGAGGATCTTCAGGCCGAGCTTGCGCCTTACCGCCGCACCACGGCATAGCCCCCGGGATGATAGCCCTCCTCGTCTTGTTCGGTGCCGCCATCCTCGCCGGTGCGCAAAATGCACTCGCGGGCGGAGGCTCCTTCATCACATTCCCGGCCTTGTTGCTCGCTGGGCTGGATGCGCGCGCTGCCAACATCACTTCCACCATCGCCCTGTTCCCCGGGCAAATCAGCACCGGACTGGCGGGGCGCCGTCTGGTGGTCGGCGTGCCGGACCTGCCGTTCCGCGCCCTGGCGGCGATCAGCCTGGTGGGTGGGGTGATCGGCGCGATCCTGCTGCTGGCCACCCCCGCGTCGTTCTTCGCACGACTGGTTCCTTGGCTGGTGCTGTTCGCCACCACGGTGTTCGCCTGGGGCAGTTTCCGCCGTGCCCCGGCCGCCGCGCGCAAGCTGGGGCGGATCCCGGCCTCGATCATGCAGTTCCTGATCTCGATCTACGGCGGCTATTTCGGCGGCGGCATCGGCTTCCTGATGCTCGCCGCACTGACCGCCGCCGGGCTGCCGGTGCGCAACGCCGGAGCCACGAAGA
The DNA here is from genome assembly GCA_964247805.1 of uncultured Acetobacteraceae bacterium. Classification (GTDB taxonomy): domain Bacteria; phylum Pseudomonadota; class Alphaproteobacteria; order Acetobacterales; family Acetobacteraceae; genus LMUY01. Next base: position 2,810 of record CAXTWC010000009.1, read on the forward strand.
ACGTGCTGGCTGCCGTGATGAATGCCTCGGCCGTGGTGGTGTTCCTGTTCTCCGCCGACGTGGCCTGGCTGCGGGCGGCCGTCGTGGCGGTCGGGGCCATCGGCGGCGGGCTGGTCGGCGCCTGGGCGTTGCGCCGGGTCAACGAGCGGGTGCTGCGGGTCGGCGTGGTGGTGATCGGCGTCATCCTGACGATCGGTCTGTTCGAGCAATCCCCCTGAATGCTGTTCAACTCGCAGGTCTTCATCCTCGGTTTCCTGCCGTGCGTGCTGGCGCTGTATTACGCCGTGGCAGACCGCCGCGTGTGGCGGCAGGCGGTGATGGTCGGCGCGTCACTGGTGTTCTACGGCTGGTGGGATGTGCGCTTCGTGCCCTTGCTGGTGGGGCTGACGTTGGCGAACTGGCTGGTGGTGCGCGCCTACGCGGCATGGCGGCGCGATGCCTGGCTGGTCGCGGGCGTGGCAATGAACCTGCTGGTGCTCGGCGTCTGCAAATACGCCGATTTTGCCGCGGGCACGCTGGCGGACTTGCTGGGCACGGTGCACCACCCGTTCGGCATCGTGCTGCCGCTGGGCATTTCGTTCTTCACCTTCCAGAAGATCAGCTATCTGGTCGACATCCGGCGGGGCGACCGGCACCGGTATAACCTGCTGGAGTTCGCCGCCTTCGTGACGTTCTTCCCCCAGCTGATCGCGGGCCCGCTGGTGCGGCACAACGAGATCATCCCGCAATTCGCCCTCTCCCCGCGTCGCCCGGAGGTTTGGGAAAACCTCAGCCGGGGAGTGGCGCTGTTCCTGATCGGGCTGGCGAAGAAGGCGGCAATCGCGGACACGGTGGCGCAGGTGTGCGACCCGATCTTCGCCCGTGTGGCCGCCGGGGCGCACCCGAGCCTAGCCGAGGCGTGGGCGGCGGCTGGTACCTATACACTGCAGATCTACTTCGACTTCTCCGGCTACTCCGACATGGCGATCGGGCTTGGCTTGATGTTCGGCTTCCGCTTGCCGCTGAATTTTGCCGCGCCATACCGCGCCGCCTCGATCCGCGAGTTCTGGCGGCGCTGGCACATCACCCTGTCCCGGTTCCTGCGCGACTACCTCTACATTCCGCTCGGCGGCAACCGGGCGGGGCATGCCCGCCAAGCGGTAAACGTGATTGCGACCATGCTGCTGGGCGGGTTGTGGCATGGTGCCGCCTGGACGTTCGTCGCGTGGGGCGGACTGCACGGCTTGGCCTTGGCCGCAAACAGCGCCTGGGACCGGGCCGGGTGGCGACTGCCGCGCGTGGCAGGCTGGATGGTGACGATGCTGTTCGTGATCGTGGGCTGGGTGCTGTTCCGCTCGCCCGATTTCGCCACTGCCTCGCGCGTGTTGCTGGGCATGGCGGGGATGAACGGCGCCGGGCATGTGCATGTCGACAACGCCGCCGTGGTGGCCGCCGCGGTTGCGATCGTGCTGTTGCTCCCCCCAAGCCAGGATTTGGCGCTGAAACGCCTGCGCCCGGCACCTTGGCTGGCGGTTCCGGCGGCGGCGGCCCTGGTATTCCTGCTGCTGCTGGTCGGCGGCCGCGTTCCGAACGAGTTCATCTATTTCCAGTTCTAATCCGTGGCGGCGCCTGCTGGCGTGGTTCTTGGGCTCGTTGGCGGGGCTGCTCGCCTTCGTGTACCTGTTCGTGGTGCTCGTAGACCCGTGGGCCGTCCTGCCGTATTCGCCGCCCTTGCCCCGGGTGCCGGTGTCCAGCAATGCGCGGTTCACCATGCCGGCTTTGGCGCGCTCGCCGCGGTTCGATTCCGCCGTGGTCGGCTCCTCCTCCTCGCGGCTGTTGCGCCCGGCTGAACTCGACCCACTGTTCGAGGGCCATTTCGCCAACCTGGCCATGAACGCCGCGACCGCCTGGGAGCAGAGCCAGATGCTGGCCCTGTTCACTCGCACCCACCCGGCAGCGCGCACGGTGATCGTCGGGCTGGACAACGTTTGGTGCACCGAGACGCCGGAGCGCACCACGGGCCGCCCGTTTCCGCAGTGGATGTATGCCGGGCCGCCGTCGCGCGGTTACCTGCACATGATGAACCTATACGCGGTGCAGGAGGCCGGCAGCGAGCTATGGACCATGCTGGGCCTCAAGCGCCGACGCTACGGCTTGGACGGGTACACCAGCTTCGTGCCGCCCGAATCCGCCTATGACCCGGCGCGGGTGGACGCCGCCTTCGCACGTTGGGAGAAGCCGTCGGCGATCCCGGCCTCCGGCGGCCCGCACGTGGTGCCGACCTTGCCGATGCTGGCGGATGCATTGCATGCGCTCCCGGCGGGCACGCGCAAGATCCTGTTCTTCACGCCGAGCCACGTGTCGTTCCAGGGTGTGCCCGGCAGCGACTACGCGGCGATGCTGGATGCGTGCAAGGCGCAGGTGACGCAGATCGCGCGTTCTGTACCGAACACGGTCGTTGTGGATTTTCTGGTGCCCAGTTCAATTACGGAGACACGGGCAAGCTATTGGGACCCGGTGCATTACCGGATGCCGATCGCTGGTCGGGTGGTAGTTGATTTGGCTCTGGCTGCGAATGGGCGTGCTACGCCCGACGACCGGATACTCCACCCTTAGCAAGTCCTCTCCCTCTGGGAGAGGGAGAAGATTAGCTTGCCGCCGGGTCCTTGTGGATCGGATCCACCCAGGCGACGTTCTCCGGCTGCTCCACCGGCGCGATGTCCAGGTTCACCACCACCGCTTCGTTGTCAGAGCGCACCAATACGCATTCCAGCGTCTCGTCCGTGGAAGCGTTGATCTCCTGATGCGGCACATACGGTGGCACGTAGATGAAATCGCCGGGTCCGGCTTCCGCCACGAACTCCAGCGCCTCGCCCCAGCGCATCCGGGCGCGGCCACGGACGACGTAGATCACCGACTCCAACGCGCCGTGATGATGCGCACCGGTCTTGGCGTTCGGGTGGATGTGCACCGTGCCCGCCCAGATCTTCTGCGCACCGACCCGGGCGAAGTTGATCGCCGCCTGCCGCTGCATACCCGGCGTCTGCGCAGTGTTGGGGTCTAACTCGCCGCCCGGGATCACCCGCACACCGTCATGCTTCCAAGCAGGCTCGACACTCGGATGGTCGTGGCCGTCATGCGGCATGATGCAGTCCCCTATGCAAAACCACCGCCAAACTGACGCTTGGCGGTGATGAGTTCAACCTACTCCATCACGGGTGCCAGTTCCTGCACACCGTCCACGTCCTCGCCGAGCCACTCCGAATTCTTGGCGGTGCCATCGAAGGTGGAGCTCGTCTTGAACAGCTCGAACTTGCCTTCCAACGCGTACGGGCGGCTGCGCTCCAACAACTCGGCGACCGCGGCCTTGTCCATCGGCTTGAAGGTGCGCACCGCCTCGAACGCCTGGTCCAGGTCGCGCTGGCTCTCGATGCCGGTGATCACCACCGCCGTCGGCAGGTTTAGTGAATAGTGCAGGTATTCCAGCGGCTGGATCGGTGCCTTGCTTTTCAACAGCACACTATCCGCAAACGTCTTCATGCCAAGTGGCGCAATCCCGTGCTCCACCAGGTAAGGTAGCACCAAATGCGCGAAGCTGCGGAAATGCGCGTCCATCACGTTCAGCGGCATCTGCACGGAATCGAAGTGGAAGCCGCGTTCCTCCGCAACGGCCAACATCTGCAGGTGGATGCGCGGGTCCTTGTGCCCGGTGAAACCGATATAGCGCAGCTTGCCGGCCTGCTTCGCCTCCACGAACGCCTCCATGGCGCCGCCCTCGGCGAACACGCGGTCGGGGTCGTCGAAGCGCAGGATCTCGTGGTGCTGCACCAGGTCGATGCGGTCGGTGCGCATCCGCTTCAGCGAGGTGTCAATCTGGTCGGCGGCCTCCTTTTTGGTGCGGCCGTCCATCTTGCTCATCAGAAACACGCGGTCCCGATAGCCGCCCTGGTCCAGCGCCTCGCCCATGCGCAGTTCGGAGCGGCCTTTGTTGTAGTCCCAGCAATTGTCCATGAAGGTGATGCCGCGATCGACCGCCTGGTGGATCAGCCGGGTCGCCTCCGCATCGCTGACCGCCGTCTTGCCGAGGTGGAAACCGCCCATGCCGATGGCGGAGATTTTCTCGCCCGAGCGGCCGAATGGGCGATACAGCATCTCTCCGCGCAACTCGCCGGGGTCGGTGACGAAGGGGAGATTGGCTGGCTCGGCGATGCGGGTGACGGGGAGGGGCGAGGTCTGGGTCATGCGAAGCTCCTTGGGCGAGGCTTACTTGGGGCCTTGCCCCAAACCCCACCAGAGGACGGTCGTCCTCTAGACACCTTGGGGTAGTTAGGGCGACCATCCCGGGGGCGCCATCTCGAACCCGGCAAATTCGAACGCCGGGGCCACGACGCAGCCGACCAAGCTCCAGGCGCCCAAACTTGCGGCCTCTTGCCAGACACCGGCCGGCACCACGCTCTGCAATACCTCGCCGTCCACGAGGGACGGCCCAAGCTGCACGCCCGCGCCTGGGCTCACGCCAAGGCGCAAGGGGGCGCCGCCCTGCCACAGCCAGATCTCGGCCGCATCCACCCGGTGCCAATGCGACCGCTCCCCCGCCGCCAGCAGGAACAAGATGCTGGTTCCTGCTCCCCGGCCGGCCGATGTTGGGCGATCCCGCCACATCTCGCGGTAATGACCGCCCTCCGGGTGAGGCGACAGCCCGAGCGCCTCGCACACGGCACGGGCGGACAGCGAGGTATCCCGAAGGTCGATCACGGCCGGGTCTCAGGTCGCGTAATCCGGCTCCTCTCGGTCGAGCACCCGACGCCAGGCGTCCAGATGCAGGCGGGCGTCGAGCTTCTCGCCCCAGGCGCCGGTCCAGCCGCGCCGGGCTCGCTCGGGCAGGCGCCGCAAGGGCAGGCCAGTCGCCATCGCCGTCATCTGATACATGCAGGTGCGCTCGGCGATGAACAGCTCGTCGAACGCGTCCGCCACGGTTGGACCGCAGACGGTGACGCCATGGCCGCCCATCACCAGGATCGACTTGTCACCCAACGCGGCCGCCATCCGGTCGCCCTCCGCGTGGCTGGCGGCCGGCTCGTCGCCGCCCTGGTCCACCACGACGCGGTCGTTCAGCAGCAGGTTGTTGTGATGCGCCAGCGCCAGCTCCGGCTCGGCGAGCAGCGACAGCGCCGTCAGGTATTGCGGGTGGACGTGCATCACGCAAGCGGCCTCCGGACGGGCCAGGTGGATGCGGGTGTGGATGTGGAACGCCACTTTGCGCAGTTCGCCGCGTCCCTCCAGCACCCGGCCGTCGAGGTCGCAGACGATCAGGCTGCTGGCCGTGAGTTCCTGGAACAGGTAGCCGCGCGGGTTGATCAGGAATCGCGTGTCGCTGCCGGGCAGCATCAGGCTGTTGTGGTTGCCGATCTGCTCGTTCCAGCCATGCCGTGCGTGCACGCGGAAGGCCGCCGCCATGTCGCAGCGCATCTGCCACTCGGCGGCATCGGCGTCGCTGTCCGTCAGACTGTGGATGATTGCTGACACGGCCTCTCTCCTCGTCCTGGGTGGGCGATGCTGCACCCAACCAGTTCGACGCACCAGCCGGGGTTGACGCGCCAGCCGGGCGGTCGGAGCGTGCTGCGATGCAAAACGACATGAGCCGGCTTGGCTTCCAGGCCTTCTTTGCCCCGCCCGAAGCTCCGCGCAAGCCGCGCATCCGCCGCGCCGAGGGTATCTGGTTCGAGGACGAGACGGGCCGGCGCACCATCGACGTCAGCTCCGGCCCGGTTGCCTCCAACCTCGGCCACGGCAACAAGCGGGTGCTCGCCGCCATGCAGGCGCAGGCGGAGGCGACCCCGTTCGCCTATCCGACGCAGTTCGAGAGCGCGGCCAATTTCGCGCTGGCCGAGAAGCTGGCGGCCTTGTGCGGTCCGGGGCTGGACCGCGCCTTCCTCGTGTCCGGCGGGTCGGAGGCGAACGAGACGGCGATCCGTTTCTGCCGCCAGCATGCGGTGTGGCGCGGCGAGCCGGAGCGCTGGAAGGTAATCAGCCGCATGCCGAGCTACCACGGCAACACGTTCGGTGCGCTGGCCATTTCCGGTGACCCGGTGGCCCACGCGACGTTCGGCCCCATGATGGTGAGCATGCCGAAGGTGCCGGCGCCTTGGACGTATCGCGTGCCGGAGGGCCACACCGCCGAGAGCTACGCCGCAGAGTGCGCCGATGCGCTGGATCGCAGCATCCTGGCCGAGGGACCCGGCACCGTGCTCGCCTTCATCCTGGAGCCGGTGGGTGGCCTGGCGACGGGCGCGCTGGTGGCGCCGGATGTGTACTACACGGCGATACGGCAGATCTGCACCCGGCACGGCGTGACGCTGATCTACGACGAGGTGATGAGCGGCGCCGGTCGCACGGGACGCTTTCTCGCATCCGACCATTGGCCCGCCGGGCGGCCGGACATCGCGGTGCTGGCGAAGGGAGTGAGCGCCGGGTATGCGCCGCTGGGCGTGGTGATGGTGCCGGCAGCGATGGCGGAGGATCTGGCCGGGGCAGGCGGGTTCAGCGCCGGGTTCACCTACAACGCCAACCCGCTCGCCTGCGCGGTCGGGGCGGCGGTGCTGGACGAGTTGGTCGAGCGAGACCTGATCGCCAACGCGGCGGCCCAGGGGGCGCGGCTGCGGGAACGGCTGGACCAGGTTGCGCAAGGGAGCCGCATCCTGGGCGACGTGCGCGGCCGGGGGCTGCTGCTGGCGATCGAGTTGGTGGCCGACAAGGCGGAGAAGCGGTCCATCCCCGTGGCCCTGAACGCGCCGGAGCGTCTGAAGGCGATCGGGTTGCAGCACGGGCTGTCGCTGTACGGGCGGCGCACCGCGGGCGGGCAGTTCGGCGAGTGGCTGATGGTCAGCCCGCCTTTGATCGTGACGGCGGACGAGGTGGACGAGATCGCAGATCGCCTCGCGGCCGCGTTGGGCGACTACGAAACCGAACTGGCGCGGGAGGGCGTGATCTGATGGTGCCACTAGTTGCATACCTCGATCGTTGGTCCGCGCGCCCGGGGGAGGCGATCGCCGTCAAAGTGTCCAGCCAGTTAGGCGTGCCCTATCAGGCGGATTTGGTTCGCATCATCCATGCCGACCCAAACCCGGCGGGGCCCGGCATGAAGCTGGAGGCGGTCGCTTGTGCTTTTGCCGGGACGTATCCGTCGCGCTCGCAGCCGGTGCGGCCGGGCTCCTATGGGGTCGTGCAGGCGGCTCTGGCCGTGCCCGAGGGTGGGACGCTGAGCGTGCTTGTGCAGCCCGGGCTGCTGGGTTCTCCCCAGCCGGTCTTGGCGCTGGGCGGCATGGTGCTGCGCGTGGCGGCGAAGGGGGCGCGGTTGGACATAGACGGCGCGGAACTATGCGCCGTCGCCGCGCCGATGCTGGAGCGGTGTTGGTACGCGCTCGAGGCACGGTTCGCCGGGGGCTCGGTGACCCTGTCCCAACGCGCGCTCGAGACGAGCTGGGGCGTGAGCGATAGTGGCGAGGCGGCCGGCGTGGCTGGCCCCCCGAGTGGTGGCACGTTGCTGATTGCGGCGGACCCGGCGGGTGGGCGGTTCGACGGCCGGGTCGAGGCGCCTCGTATTCTCGGCTCCGACGGTGAAGTTGTGGCGGAGTGGGATTTCTCCGTGGGGATCGATACCGACCAGATCGCCGGCACGCATCCCGGGCGGCTGGTCAACCTGCCAACCCGTGGGGTTCGTGGCGCAAACTGGACCGGCGAGGAGATGGATTGGAAGCACGCGCCCGAGCATTACGGGGCGATCCATTTCCATGCCGATGACCTGTATGACGCGGAGTGGGAAACCGATTTCTCGGTCAGCTTGCCGGACGGATTTCGTAGTGGCGTGTACGGTGTCCGCCTCCGTTCGGGCGAGCACGAGGACATCGTCCCGTTCTTCGTTCTGGCGCCGCGTGGTACCGCAACGGCGCCGGTCGCCTATCTTGCCGCGACCTTTACCTACCAGGCCTATGCCAATCACGCGCGGTTCAACTTCGACGCCGCGTTCCGTACCCGCGCGGAGGCGTGGGGCGCGCGGCTGCATAATCCGGAGGATCATCCGGAGTATGGCTGGTCCACCTATAATCGCCATCATGATGGCACCGGCGTCAGCCTCTCGTCGCAACGGCGACCCGTGCTCACGCTTCGCCCTGGATTTCTTACGTTCAACGATGCACGCGGCAGTGGACTGCGGCACTTCTCGGCCGATAGCCATCTGACGGATTGGTTGGAAGCGATCGGGCAAGGCTTCGACGTCATCACCGATCACGACCTGCATCGCGAAGGGGCCGCACTGCTGGCCCCCTACCGATGCGTGCTGACGGGCAGCCACCCGGAATACCATACGCCGCAGACGTTGGACGCACTGGGCGCGTATATCGGTGAGGGCGGGCGGCTGTGCTATTTGGGCGGTAACGGGTTCTACTGGCGCATCGCCGTGTCGGACAGTGTGCCAGACGTGATGGAGGTCCGCCGGGCCGAAGGCGGCATCCGTGCATGGGATGCGGCACCCGGCGAGGCTTATCACCAGTTGGATGGCGGTTACGGCGGCCTTTGGCGTCGGCTTGGCCGTCCGCCGCAGAAGCTGGCCGGGGTAGGGTTTTCGTCGCAGGGCTTGTTCGAGGGATCGCATTACCGCCGGCTTCCGGCTTCCTATGACCCGGCGGTGGCGTGGATCTTCGACGGTGTCGAAGGAGAGACCCTGGGCGACTACGGTCTGTCCGGCGGGGGCGCCGCCGGGTTCGAATTGGACCGGGCCGACCGTCGGCTCGGCACGTCCCCCAACACCGTCGTGCTCGCCCGGTCGGAGGCTCACCAGGACCACTTCGTCGCCGTGCCGGAAGAATTGCTGAGCCATGTCAACACCGTGACCGGAGAAGCGCCCCGCGATCTCATCCGGGCCGAGATCGTGTATTTCGATACGCGGAAGGGTGGCGCCGTGTTTGCCACCGGGTCGATCACGTTCTGTGGCAGCCTGTCCCATGACGGCTACGACAACGGCGTTTCGCGGATGCTGCGCAACGTGGTCACGCGTTTCGCGGAGTGATCAGACCACGAGACCTTGGGCGGAGACCGCAAGAGCGTCGAGGTTGCTGCTGGACGAAGTGCTGCTGGCACTGGCTTGCTCGGCGAGCAGATACTGGGTCGTAAGCGTTTCGACGAACTTCGGATCTTGCAGTTTGCTGATGTCCAGCCTGTTGGTGATCGCCTTCTCCTGCGCGCCGATGTCCTGATAAGCGATCTGCTCCGGAATGCCGAGCGCTGTCGTGACCACCGACCGGAAAGTGGCGTTGCCAAGGATCTGATCTGCGGACGTGATCGAGGACGCTCCCGCGCGGAAGGTGAGTGCCGCCGACAATCCGGGTGTCGTCGTATCGAGGGACTGCCGCCACGAGGTCTCGGCGTAGCCGTTGGTGATCGTGTCCACGACGCCTGACTTCTTGAGCACGGCCAAGCCCTGGTTGGCGAAGTCGAACAGCGACGCGGTGTCCTTCCAGGCTGTGTCCGTCAACTGGTTGGCCAGCGCAGTAGTGTCCTTCGTGTTGGACAGCAGGGCCTTCTGGGCAAGCGCTGGGTATTGCACCTGATCGCCGAGGCCATTGGCGGTGAGCAACACCTTCAGCACTGTGGAGTCCTGTAGCAATTGCTGCGCCGATGTCGCGGAATCGACGGCGGCCTTGAACTTCGCGATATCACGAGCCACCGCCGGTTGCGCCGCGGTCTGTGCGATATCCTTCGTGCTGTTTGCTTCTGCACTGTCCAGGGCGGCGATCGGGTTAGCTGAGCTGGCGCCGCTCGTCGATTGCCCATAGAGGGTCGAAAGCAGGCTGGACGTGACCGAGGTGTCGGAGTCGCTGCTGTTGAACAGCGACAGCACCAAGCTTCCAAGACTGTTGCCGATCGCGCCGCTCATGATTAGAGGCCGGTCGAGAGCCCGGCGACGATGTTGTCGTTCACCGCGATCAGGAAGTCGAAATCGGGCGACGGGTTGTCCATCGCCCGGATCACCGAGCGGCCGACGGAGATGATCGCGGCACGGATAGAATCAGGCAGGTCGTTGCCCGGATCCTGCAACACACCCATGACGGTCAGCCAAAGCCTTCGATTGTCTGCGACGGCGCGGACGCGATCGGTCGGCGAGCCGGAGATGGCGGATCGCAGCGCACCGTTTGCGCGATGGAACACGTCCGCTTCCTGGGCCCGTAGGCTGCGATTGTCGGCGGAGGCCTGGTAGGCCCGGGTCGCTTTCATCATCGGGTGCATTTGGGAAAACTCCTATTCCGCAGCTTGCATTTCGGGCTCGAGCGCACCTCGGCCAAGCACCGAATCTTCGTGCCGGATGATGCGCCGGGTCAGCTTGAGTGCGGCGTAGCAATCGTCTGCTTCCGCCGCCGCCATCGCACGGTCGAGGATTTCGCAGGCGAGATTAGACGACGTCGCCTCCTTGAAAGCTGCAATCAGCGTCCGGGCTGCCTCGAGGCCCCGAGCGCGCTCGTCATCAACACCGATGTAAGCGGATTGCAGGGCAAAATAGATCCGCCGCGCCGGCTATCGGCCTGATCCGGCTGCATGATCTGCTTGCCGAACAGGAAACGCGCGTGCGCTGTCAATTCGATGCGGGACTTCGTGCGGAAGCGGATCGGCGCCCCGTTGACGATCATCACCTCATTCGGACGCAATTCGAGCACTAGATTGGACATGCGGCATCCTGCTGAGGATTGTGCAGAGCAGTCCCAAGGGCGGCGAACGAACCGCCCTTGGTTAGGCTATTACTTGAACAAGCTCAGCAAGCTCTGGGGAGACTGGTTGGCAATGGACAGTGCCTGCGTGCCAAGCTGCTGCTTGATCTGCAGTGACTGCAGCACGGCCGATTCCTGGGACAGGTCCGCGTCCACCAATGCACCGAGGCCCGCGTTGAGGCTGTCGATTTTATTGGTGTTGAACGTGATCTGCGAGTCCAGGTAGTTGGAGTCCGCACCGGCCTGGTTCAGCTGGTTGGCCAACCCGTTCTGCGCGGTATCGAAGCCTGCACCAACGGCCAACGCTGCCTGGGCGGCAGTCTGCGCCGCGGAAGCCGTTACCGTGCCGAAGGTGTCGGCCACACCGGCCGCGCGGGTGAACGTGCTGCCGATGAGCGCCGCAAGGGCGTTCGCCGTCCCAGTGTTATCCTCGCCGTGGATCGTCGACGTGGCCCCGGCTTCGTTGTTGATCACTCCCTTGTCCGTCCCGGCAACTGTCCCGTCCGAAGAACCGAGCAGTGTCTGGCCGTTATAGGTTGAGCCATCCACTTCGTTGGCGACTTTGGAGACCAGGGTCTTGAAGGACGTGATGTACTGGTCACGCTGGTCGTCCGAGTTGGACGTGTCACCGATCTCGACAAGTAATGACTTCGCCGAAACGAAATCGTTCGAGATGGCGGTCAGCGAGGACAGCCCGGTGGTGACCAGGCCCTTCGCGTTCCCGAGCTGCTGGTTCACGCTGGTAAGCGCACTGACGTCGGAGCGAACTTTTTGCGCCACGGCGAAAGCGCCGCCGTCATCGGTCGCGTCGGCAACCCGGTAGCCAGTGGAAATCTGCTTCTGCGCGTTGGACAATGCAGCGCTGGTAGAGTTCAGCGACTGGAGAGCGACGTAGGCATTGACGTTGGTGTTGACTGAACTTAGGGACATGGTGTCTTACCTTGCTGGTCCTGATGGTGAAAAGATTTCCACGTTTTTCGTGGCGACGTCCTCAATCTAACATCCAAAGGTTAATCATAGGTTGAAATGGCCGAGAGAATTACTTTGACACCACGATTTGTGGAGTTTGCTTAAGCGGTGTAGCTCGAAACCAATGAACGGCCGGAAAGCCCGCGTGTCAGGAGCGCACCGCGGACCGCATCCATCACACCTGGCCAATCGCGCATCGTTCTCTGGCGAAATTGGCGCAGGCTTGGATACCAAGGACTGTCGTCGCGATCGCGCAGCCACCGCCAGCATGGGTCAGACCGATTGAGGAGCCATACTGGCCGGCCAAGGCTGCCAGCTAGGTGAACCACCGCGGTGTCAACGCCGATGACGAGGTCGAGCCCTGCAACCAGTGCCGCCGTGTCGGCGAAGTCGCGGAGCTCATCGGTCCAGTCTGTCATCTCGAGGTAGCAAGCAGCCCGTGAGCGATCGTCCGGAGATAGGTCTTTTTGCAGCGACACAAATGAGACGTCGGGAACACTCGACAAACCTGCCAGGTGCGCCGGGTCAAGATCCCGCTTCTCTCCAGTCAAGGCAAAGTCCGGATTGCCGCGCCAGACCAGGCCGACGCGCAGTCCTGGCAGGCCGTCGAGGCGGTGGCGCCACCGATTGATATCGGCGTGGTTAGGGATGAGGTAGGGCGTTTCTCCGGGGATCGTCTCCAGTGTGGTGCCGAACACCAGAGGCAGGCTCATGAGCGGACAATGGCGGTCGAACGACGGTATTGCATCGCCTCGGGCAATGACGGCCGCCACGCCCGCGAACGACTGGCCCAGCAGACGAGCGAGAGGCGGCTGCACCTCCAGCACCACACGGGCCCGTTGCGCGGCCGCCGTCACGTAGCGGCAGAATTGCAGCGTGTCGCCCATACCCTGCTCGGCATGGAGCAGGAGCACCTGGGTGCCGAGATCCTCGCCAGCCCATCGCGGCTGTTCAAAGGCGCGAGGGCGAAGTGCTGTCTGCCAGCGGCTCTCGAATAGTCTCCAGCCTTCGCTCAAGCGGCCGGTTTGCAGCATGGTCGTTGCGAGATTGTAGCGTGCCTTGGCAAAGTCCTGGTCCAGATCGAGTGCCCGGACGAAGCAGGCCTCTGCTGCCTCGACCTGGCCAAGCTCGCGCAGCGCCACGCCAAGGTTCGAGTGCGGAGCAGGCCGGGTCGGCTGACGTTCGACCGCCAACGCCAGGTAGCTGGCTGCAGATTCGCATTCGCCCATTTCGAGCAAGGTGGCGCCTAGCTTATTCGGGGCGTCCGGATGATCCGGCCGCAGGTCCAAGACCGTCCGGAATGCGGTCGCTGCCTCCGCGAACTGCTTCGCTCCGAACAAGAGGACGCCGAGATTGTAGTAGGCGGGAGCGGAGGTTGGCTGAAGCCGCAATGCCGTACGATAGCAGGTCGCGGCATCGTCCGGTTGACCTGCCTCGCTAAGAACTGAGGCGAGTTCGCACCAAACCACGTCATCATCGGGTACCTGGCACAGCGCGGCGCGGAATGAGGCGGCCGCCTCGGCTAGTCGGTGTAGTTCGCGCTGAATCCGGGCCAGGAGCAAATGGTGCGCGGCCACTTCCGGTGCGAGCGCCACAAGGCGACATGCGTAGTCGAGTGCAAGCTCGTTGCGCTGTTGCCGCCAGGTGATCACGCCGAGAGCGAACAGCCCTTGTAGATGGCTTGGCTGCAGTCCTACGACGCTTCGAAAATCCTGTTCCGCTTCGTCCAGCCGTTCGGCGATAAGGTGTGCCACGCCGGACTGGCACAGCGTCGACATGTCTTGGCATTGCGGCATCCGGCTGGCTTTCGTTGTGACAGCGCAGGACCAAGATGGCGGCAAGGCATCAAGAGAAGGTTAACGACCTGCTGAGCTCATCGGAAGAGCTGTGTTCACGCTGAGCTGCACCTGACATCATCGGCTAGCTAGGTGGGCAGGAAGTTAACCAGCGACAGGCTACTTATCTCGCTGATCAATTTATAGCTCGCGCTCAGCTGGGTCTGCACCTCGGACAGCTGCGAAATAGTCGCGGCCATGTTCACGTCCTGCGCCGAGGAGAGCTGGGTCGAAAGGGCCGTACTCGTATTGGACGCCTCGGTCTGCTGCGACGTCAGCGAAGACTGCGTGTTACCCAGTGCCCCCGCCTCGGTGCCCATGGCGGTGATGGCGCTGGACAGGGATGCCCCGGTATCCTTCACCAGTGCTGCGAACCCGGGCGCCGTCGAATCGCTGCTGGTGAGGTTGCCCAGCGTGGCCAGGCTGCGCATGATATCGCGAATGAACGAGCCGCTGGTCGAGCTGCCGCCGGAGACCGCCACACTGTTCGCGTTGGCCAGTATCCCGACCTGCGCTGGCGCGGCAGTCCCGAGGGTGACCGTGGGTACCGTGCCGATCGTGCTCGAGAACGGCGTTGTTCCGATATCGTTGGATTGTGCAACAGTCATCGTGCTGGCCAAGATCGCCACCGCATCGGGGGCCGTCGCCAGTCCGGCCACTGCCGCCCCAATCTGGGTGTAGAACCCCGAGGAGGTGATCGCGTCCGCATCCGGCACCGGCGGGTTAGACGTGTCTGTGCCGGCGAAGACGTAGACGGAGCCATCCGCGGTGTTGAGCAGCCCGGCCACCTGCTCCAGAGCCGAGCGCGCCGAGACCGCGACGCTATCGATCTGCGAAGGCGTCACGTTGTTCACGCTGGCCAGTGACGCGTACATCGTGTTGGCGATACTGGCGATCTGGCTCAGCGCCGTTTGCGCCACGCTCATCCGGCCGGTCACCGCGTCGATCGTGGTCTGCTGCGCCTTCAAGCTGTTGATGGCCGGCTGGAGATCAAACGACGTTTGCGCCGCGTCACCCAGCCCGGCATAACTCGCCGAGACATAACCCGTGCTCACCTGGGCGGTCAGGGTATTGAGTTGCGTCTTGTTCTGCGAGCTGGCGTAGATGGCCTGCCCGAGAGCGCCGTAATCGCCGCTGATCATGGGTTGACCGCTCCGAGTAGGGCCGACCACATCGCTTGGGCGGCGCTGAGGATTTTCGCGTTGGCCCCATAGGCGTTCTGCAGGACCACCATGTTAGCCAGTTCCGTATCCACCGAAACGCCCGTTTCGCTCGCCAGCTTGGTCGACAGCGTGGATTGCAGCGCCTGGCCGTCCGTGAGGGAAGTCTGCGCACCACCCGCGACCTGGGATTGGGCCCCGGTCAGGTTGGCTGCAAAGCCTTGCAGGGTGGTGCCGGGATTGAATGAAAGGGTCAACGTACCGTTGCCGCCGAGGCCCGTGGTGTTGGGCGGCGTCTGGGGAACGCCGGATGCCGAGTCGGCGCCGAAGCCGTAGGTGATTACGTTGTTGATCAACGTGCCGTAGCCCGCCAGGCCATTCGTGTTCGCAATGGCCGGGGTGCCGTCCCTGACCAGGCTAGGGGTCGCGGTCACGGCCGGGTTGACGGTGATCTCGGAGCTGAAGCCGACATAGCCGGATTGGACGGGCGAACCGCCGGTTGCCGGCAGGGTGCCTGCCGGGCTGGTAAACAGGTTCAAGCCCTGGTTGCTCAGCCGGGTCGCAAGCGTGTTGGCGAATTCGTCCAGGCCGGCCTGGTAAGTCGGTATGTCGGTATCGCGCAATTGAAGCCGGGCGCCGATGCTGCCACCAGTGACCTGCGATGTGACATCGTTGCCGGACAGCAGCAATCCAGGCGCGGTGATACCGCTTTGGAGTGTCGCCGTCGCGATGCTGAACGGCCCGGTGGCCGCGTGAGTGTCGACCACCGACCCGCCCAGGATCGCGGTGACATCGCCGTTTGTGGCTGGCAGGAATTGCAGTCCGCCGATCTGGGCTGCCGTCTGCTCCTGTGCCGAGCGTTGCGCCTGGAGGTCGGCCGTGCTTTGGCCCTGGGCTTGGGCCCCGACGATCTGGTTGGACAGCGAGCCAATCGCACTCACCGCGGCATTTAACGCGGTCACGTCACTGACGACGCCGTCCTGCGCTGCTTGCCGTTGGCTGGTATAGGCGGCGGCCTGGGTCTGGATGCCAGTGGCCAGTGTCCCGGCGGCGGCGACCACGGTGGCCTGTTGCGCCTGGTTTGACGGGTCCGCCCCCAAGGTGGTGAACGCGTCCTGCAGCGCGCCCAACCGGCTCGGTAGATCCTCGCCGGCCCCGGTCGGGCCTTGCGCCGCATCGATGGTGGCTAACGCGGAACTCCGCACCTGCGCGCCGGCCACGACGGCATTCTGCTGGTTCAATGCCGCCGATAGCGCGTTGTCGACTTCAGCCGTCGCCGGGCCTGTTCGCACGCCATAACCGATCCCGCCTGTCGTGAGATCGGTGTCGGCCATCACCTCGCGCGCATAACCCGGCGTGCTTGCGTTCGCCACGTTCTGTGACACGACGGCGAGTTGCGCGTTGACGCTCGCTAGGCCGCTCGAAGCGGTGCTGAGTATGCCGTTGAGGCTCATTGGACAGGCCTAATGCATCACTGCTTCATATCCAGCGTTTGCTGCAGCATGGTGTTCGCGGTCGTCACCACCTTGGCGTTTGCCGCATAGGCCTGCTGTGCGACGATCAGCTTGGTGAACTCCGTCGCAATGTCTACGTTCGACCCTTCGAGGGATGACGTGACAAGCGTTCCCGTGCCGCCCGACCCGGCGTTGTTGGTTAGAGCGACGCCGGACGATTCTGTTGCGGTGAATGCCTGGCCGTTTTGGCGCTGCAGGGCGTCGGGTGCGGCGAAATTGACCAGCGGCACCCGCGCAACGATCCGGGTCTGCCCGTTGTTGTAGTTCGCAATGATGTTGCCGCTGCTCTCTGTCGTGACGCCGCTGAATGCACCGGGCGGCACGCCGTTCTGGCTGATGCCGCTCAGTGTGTAAGCCGTGCCGGCATACTGCGTAAGTCCGCTCGGCTGGCCGTACGAGCCCAACGACAGGCTGATGGCCTGCGGGCCGTTGCCGAAATCGGCGGACAGGTTGAGCGTCGCAGGCCCGTCAGACGCAAAGGAGGTGCTGGTGGCGGGCGCATCGCTCGTGATGTTGCCGATCGTGCCTGCTGCCACGGCGTTGCCGGACGTATTGCCGAACTGGATGTCCGCCCCGCCAAGACCTGGCGTCGTCGCGTCCGGGGCGGTGACCGCAACGCTCCAGTCGTTCGTCGCATTCTGCGTCCACGCTAGTGACAATGTATGCATCGTTCCCGTGGCGTCATACACGTCGACTTGGGATGTGACGGGTGTGTTGGCCGCGGGTGTGGCAGGAAGGTTGGCGGAAAGCGTGATGGTCGAGGTCGCGACGGGGCTGTAGGAGCTCTGGTTGATGAGGATCGGCGCGGCTTGGCTTTCATCGACGATTCCGGTGGCGGGATCGGCCGTCCAGCCATTCAGTGCTTCGCCGGTGTCGTTCACCAGATAGCCACTCGAGTCCAGGGAGAAGTTACCGTCCCTCGTGTACTCGGATTGGGTCCCCAGCGTGGGTTTTCCCGTGGAGTCGTTCGATACTTGGGAGACTTGGAAGAAGCCATTGCCGCTGATCGCCAATCCCAATGCGTTCGTCGAGGACGAGATCGTTCCCTGCACGTTATTGAGGTATTCCGGACGCGCGGCGACAAAGCCTGAATCGTTCTTCGTTGCCGTGCTGGTGGTGAGGTAGTCGGAGAAGTCGGTATTGGTGCCCTTGAAGCCGGTTGTCTGACTGTTCGCGACGTTATCGCTGATATTGCTGAAGGCGGCGGACTGCGCGGTAAGTCCACTGACCGCAGTGTCCAATGCACCGAAAAGGGATGCCATGCTTACACTCCATTACTATGGCCGCCTGAGAGCGTACGATGATCGCCCTTGGTCGGTCGCCACAGCTACCGCAGGAAGCGTGCCAGGCCTCCACACGCCTGATTACGACATAAATGGGTGTGGAAGATCCTAACGGCCTGCCGACCGGCAATCTTCGCCCGGCAGGATGTGCCGCTTGCCGGCTGCTACCCATATGAAACCTCGCTATGCGATCTTCGCGTCCGCGGCCCGAGCGGGAGTTGAATTCTCCTATCTAAATAGGGGTTTCGGTGAGGTCCGGCGAAGCTTCCGCTTGCTTCCTCCCCCAAAGCCACACGCGCGGCACACCGCTTGCCTTACCTGGCCAGCATGACCAATCCCGTCCAGTCTTTGCCAATCACGTCTGCCGTCGCCAGCGCAGTTGTCCTCCCAACTGCTGGGACGGCGTTCGCCGACTTGTTGTCCGCTTTAGTGCCTATGGCGTCTGAGGCTCCGGCAGCCGTGCCCGCTCCTCGACTGATTGCCGGCAGCACGCCCTCGGCAGCATCCGGCGTCGTCGCCTCTTCCCTGGCGTCCGGAGCGGTGCCTGTGCCGACTGGCCTGCCGACCCCTCAAGCAACGGCCGCAACCGTACCAGCTAACCCGGCTGTTGTTCAATCAGAGGCGGCAACGACGATGGGGCTAGCGACAGCTTCAGACCCCTCTGCAGCCCCCCCTGCCATGCTGCCGGTTGCAGTTGGACTGGAACCCGCGTTTGCCTCGAAAGTCCCCGAGGCGACATCAGTACCGGTGAAGACGGGCACGGGTGATGCCAAAGCATCTGGCAAAGCGGATCATCCCACCCGCCGAGCTGCCGCGGCTGCGACCGCTGATACGCCAGCCGATGCCGCGGCAGCCGTGTTGCCGCTCGCGACCCCGCCGAACGCGGCGTTGATCATTGGCATCCCGACGTCAATCGGGAGTGCTGGCGCAGTGCCCCACTCGGAAAATGATGCGGCCCAGCTTGGCGTCGTGCCGAGTGCGGCGCATGCGGGGGGCGCCGCCGAGGCCATAGCAGACGCGGCATTGTCTGACGTCCCGCAACAATGGGTCGACGCCGCAGCGCTTTCCACACCGCTGTTGGTGCCGGACCCGAACCAGGCCGTTCATACCGACAAAGCCACCGGAGATAGTGTGGCCTCCGCGCCGGCTGCTGCCAATGCCGCTCTTTCCGCCGTGTCATCTGCGGCTTCGTCATCTCTGTCCCTGGCTTCTTCATCCCAAGCCACAACCTCGGCGGGTGCATCTTCATCGGCCGATCCGCCAACCGCATTGGCCCGGCAAATCGCACCGGCTTTGGTCCAATTGGCCCATGGCGCGTCCGGCACTGCGGTGGTCGTTCGGCTCGATCCTGTGGGGCTGGGCCACGTCCAGGTTCGCATCGAGCGTGACGTAAATGGCGGCGCCACGGTTCAGGTGGTCGCCGAACGTCCCGAGACCCTGCGTCTACTCGTCGCCGACCAGCCGCATCTGCATAGCGTGTTGGATGGCGCCGGGGTTTCGACGGACGGCCGGGTGCTCAGTTTTGAGCTCGCCACGCCTGGTAGCGGGACGTCCAGCGAGAGCGGTAGCGGGGCGAACGGGGGCCGGACCGGCCAAGGCCGCAATTCCCGCACCGCCGCGATATCCGCCGGGTCGGATGATGACAGTAGTTTTGCCGCCCAGCCAACGTGGCTGCGGGCGGGCGTCGATATCACAGCGTAAGGAGCATACATCATGAGTGCCAGCATCTCGTCTTCGACATCGGCAGCAGCTGCGGCCGCAACCAGCGCGGCGGCGCCCAATGCGCTGCAGAAGCTCAGCGGCAATTTCAACGACTTCCTGAACCTGCTGATGACGCAATTGCAGAACCAGGACCCCTCGAGCCCGATGGACAGTAGCACCTTCACGTCCGAACTCGTTCAGTTCAGCAGCGTGGAGCAGCAGATCACCACCAACAGCAGCCTTACCACGCTGATTCAGGCGACGCAGGGGAGCGAAGTGATCCAAGCGACCGGAGTGGTTGGCAAGCAGGTCACTCTGGACAGCACGCAAATGCCGCTGCAGAGCGGGACAGGAAGTGTGAATTTCACCACGGCTGCTACTGAGCCGGTCGCTATCAAGATCACCAACAGCAGTGGTGTCGACGTGAAGGATGTTTCGATGACGTCCAACGCCGGCTCCAACACCTATACCTGGGACGGCACCGACAACACTGGCTCCCAGCTTGCGGACGGTGCCTACACCGTGGCGGTCACTGGCCAGCCAACCGGCGGCACCGCGGCGGCCGTGCCGTTTACCGTGACCGGAACTGCGACCGGCGTTTTAAACAGCGGTGGCAGTGTCACTTTGCAGGCGGGCGCGGTGTCGACGGCGTTCAGCAACGTAGAGTCCGTCAGCAGCAAATAGGGAAGTGTCCGGCCGATTGTAGCCCGTTCGTCAAACCGAGTTACGCTCTAAAACAACGCGTTAGACTGCGGCCAGCTGCAATCGACCGACGCCGCTAGAGCCTAGCCCGGCAAAAATTGCCGGGCTTTTTAACCTTTTACTAACCGGTACGGCCCAGCATTGCCTAGCGGCAGGAAGCTGTAGGTGGGCACGCGGACATGGCGGCGTTGCTGGAAGGTTTTAAGGCATTAGGAGTTGGCCGGTTGATCGCGATGGCCGCGGTCGCCGGGGCCATGTTGCTGATGCTGGCGTTTCTCGCTTTTCGCGGAGGGAGCGGGGAGCGGATGGCCTTGCTGTATGCCGACATGGATCTGCGCGAAGCAGGGCAGATCGCCGATCTGCTCGACCATTCCCACATCGCCCACGAAGTAGGGCCTGACGGTACCCGCATCTCGGTGCCGGCCTCCGAGGTGTCTCGCGCCCGGCTGCTGCTGGCGAAGGATGGTCTCCCTTCCGGAGGCTCCATCGGTTACGAGATATTTGACCGCGGAGACGGTTTGACGGCCAGCCAGTTCCAGCAGGCCATCAACCAGACCCGTGCGATGGAAGGGGAGCTTGCCCGCTCGATCCGCCTGATCTCTGGCGTGCGAGGCGCCCGCGTGCATTTGGTGCTTCCTAAGCGCGAGCCCTTCGCACGGGACCGGGTGGAGGCGCAGGCCAGCGTCGTCCTGACCATGACGGGTGCGACGCGGATGGATCGCGAGGGCGTGCAAGCCGTGCTGAACCTGGTGGCGTCGGCGGTACCGGGTCTACGGCCGCAGAACATCGGGATCATAGACAGCCGCGGCAACCTCCTGGCTCGTGCCGGCGAGGATGCCGGGCCAGCCGGGCCTGCCGCGGAACTGCGGACGGCGACCGAGCAGCGTCTGTCAAGGGCCGTCGAGGACATGCTGGAGCGCACCGTCGGGCCCGGCCGCGTTCGGGCGGAAACGGCGGTGGAGATGGACTACGACCAAGTGCACGAGACCCAGGAGAAATACGACCCGGAGGGCAAGGTCGAGCGTTCTACGCAGAACAATAGCTCGACCAACAAGACCTCGGAGGCGAGTAGCACCGTCAGCGTCGCCAACAACCTGCCGAACGCAGATGCCGGGAGTGCTCCCGCCGGTAGCCAGGAACAGCGCACCGAGGAGACGAGCAACTACGAGATCGGCAAGACGGTCCGCACCACGATCCGTGAGCAACCGCAAATCCGGCGGATCAGCCTCGCCGTCTTGGTCGACCAGGTGGCGGTCAAGGGTGCGGACGGCAACACGACGTGGCAGGACCGCACGCCAGATGAGCTTGGACGCATCGCTGCCCTCGCGCGTACCGCCATCGGTTTCGACGAGAAGCGGGGCGACAAAGTCGAGGTTGTGAGCCTCCGGTTCGCCGAGGCCGACGCCCCGGTCGAGGCGCCGAAGCCGAACCTGTTCGGGTTGCAGCTCGACAAGTCGGATCTGATGCGGATCGGCCAGACCGGATTGCTCGCGGTCGTGGCACTGCTCGCTCTGCTCTTTGTGGTGCGGCCGATGGTGATCCGGCTCACCACGAACCCGGGTGCATTAGCGGAGGGTCCGGATGGGCTCGCGATCGCCGGGCCAGGTGGGGCGGGGGTCTCCGGCGAAATGCCTGGCGTGGGACGCTCCACCACGCTCGCCTTGACCGGTCCCGGCAGCGGTGGTGGTGGCGGC
This sequence comes from uncultured Acetobacteraceae bacterium, assembly GCA_964247805.1. Lineage (GTDB taxonomy): Bacteria > Pseudomonadota > Alphaproteobacteria > Acetobacterales > Acetobacteraceae > LMUY01. The sequence goes on from CAXTWC010000009.1 coordinate 24,404, forward strand.
GGCAGCGGCGGAGGCGAGAGCATGGTCAGTCTCGGCAGCATCGAAGGGACGATCCGCGCATCCTCCCTCCGGCACGTTGCCGGTCTAGTCGACAAGAACCCCGAGGAGAGTCTTGCCGTGATGCGTAGCTGGATGGTCAAGGAGGGGGCTTAGAGAATGCGCGAGAAGAATCCAGAACCCGAGCTCAGTGGGACGCAAAAGGCGGCCGTGCTGATGTTGGCGCTCGGCGAGGAGCAATCGTCCCGGCTATTCGGGATGATGCATGAGGACGAGATCAAGGAGGTCTCCTCCGCCATGGCCCAGCTCGGTTCGGTGAAGGCCGAAATGGTCGAGCGTCTCTGCCTCGAGTTCGGCGAGAGCATGGGCGGCACGGGCCACCTCGTCGGCAGTTTCGAAAGCACCGAGCGGCTGCTGCAACGGGCTCTGCCACGAGATCGCGTCTCCCAGATCATGGAGGAAATCCGCGGTCCGGCCGGTCGCACCATGTGGGACAAACTGGGCAACGTGCACGAGGCCGTGCTCGCCAACTACCTGAAGAACGAATATCCGCAGACTGTCGCCGTGGTTTTATCCAAGGTGAAGCCCGAGCATGCCGCCCGCGTGCTGACGCTTTTGCCCGACAGCTTCTCCATCGAGGTCGTGATGCGGATGCTGCGCATGGAAAGCGTGCAAAAGGATGTTTTGGACGGGGTCGAGAAAACACTTCGTGCCGAGTTCATGTCCAACCTCGCACGCTCGACCCGGCGTGACTCCCACGAGATGATGGCGGAGATCTTCAACAGTCTCGACCGCGCCAGCGAGAGCCGCTTCGTCGCCGCACTCGAGGAGCGCAATCGTGAGTCGGCGCAGCGAATCAAGGCGCTCATGTTTACCTTCGACGACTTGGCGAGGCTGTCGTCGGCGGCGATCCAAGGGCTGCTGCGGGCCGTCGAGAAAGACAAGCTACCGCTCGCACTCAAGGGTGCATCAGAGGGCCTGCGCGACTTGTTCTTCAAGAACCTGTCAGAACGTGCCGGCAAGATGTTGCGTGACGACATCGAAGGCCTCGGCCCGGTGAAGCTTCGTGACGTGGACGACGCCCAGGCCTCCATCGTGGCGCTCGCGAAGGACCTTGCGGCGCAAGGCACGATCGAGATCGGCGAAGGCAAGGACGAGGAGCTGGTGTATTAACATGTTGGCAGCGAGCGCCCACCTTCACCGTCCAGGCGTCATCGGCGTTTTGTATGCGGAGGATTTCGACGACCTCGGCGACAATGTCGTGGTTCTATCGCATCCGGAGCCGGAACCCGAGATCATCGAACCCGTGTTCACGGCCGCCGAATTGGACGCGGCGCGTGCCGACGCCCTGTTGGCAGGGCGGGCCGCGGCCGAGCGGGACCTGACGACCGCTCGCAACCAACTCCTCCAGTCACTGGTCACCGGCATCGCAGAAACGCGGGCTGCGGCGAGGGACATTGCAGAGCAAGCGGCGAGTGGCGTGGCGACCTGCATGTTGAGCCTGATGGCCGCGTGCCTGCCTGCCCTGTGTGCTCAGCACGGTGCCGCAGAATTGCAGGCCCTCGTCAGGACTTTGCTGCCGGCATTGACGGAAGAGCCGCGGGTTACCGTGCGGATCAACCCGCAGATGTTGCCGGTGATGCAGGCCGAGATCGACGGTCTCGATGCCGAGATCGCCGAGCGGGTGCACCTGCTGGCAACGGACTCCATGCCGCCGGGAGATGCACGGATTACCTGGGCGGAAGGCTCGGCGGTTCGGGACACATCCCGGGCGCGGGCAGCCTTCGAAGATGGGCTGGCGGAATTAGGACTGCTACAACGGGAGCAAGCGAATGCCTGACAACATGGAATTGGCGGAGCTGCCGGACGTGGCTCCGGGCACTGGCGGACCACGGGCCGTGCGAGATTTGGAGGCCGTCTACGACATTCCGGTCACCGTCAGCGCGGTCCTCGGCAAAGCCACGATGCAGGTGAGCCAACTGCTCAAACTGGGGCGGGGCGCGGTCGTGGAGTTGGACCGCAAACTTGGCGAGGCGATCGACATCTACGTCAACAATCGGCTCATTGCGCGGGGCGAGGTGGTCATGGTGGACGACAATCGTCTCGGTGTGACCATGACGGAGATCGTCAAGGCCGATCGTTCGTGAGCGGCGGGATGAGGGTGCTCATCATCGGCACGCTCTCGGGAGAGTTGGCTCAGGCGGCGAAAATCGCGATCGCGCGCGGTGCGAAGTTGGAGCAGGCAGATACGATCGAATGCGGGCTGACGCGGCTTCGTGCCGACGCCCGAGTGGATCTTGTGCTCTGCGAGGTGAGCCACGACGTCGGCGCCCTGGTTCGTGCGTTGTCCGCCGAGCGGATCGCCATCGCCGTGGTGGCTTGCGGTACGCACGCCGATTCCGAAGCGGCTGTCCGGGCCATCCGTGAAGGCGCTCGCGAGTTCCTGCCACTACCGCCCGATCCAGACCTGATCGCCGCCATCCTGCAAGCGGCAAGCGGCGACAGCCATGTCGTCATCGCCCGGGATCCGGCGATGCTGGCGACATTGCGCCGGGCCGAACAGGTCGCCAAGGCCGAGGCGTCCGTGCTGATCACGGGAGAGAGCGGCACCGGCAAGGAGGTACTGGCCCGGCATATCCATCGTTCGTCACGCCGGGCCGCCGGACCGTTCGTCGCGTTGAACTGCGCCGCGATCCCGGAGAACCTGCTCGAGTCGGAGCTGTTCGGCCACGAGAAGGGGGCTTTCAGCGGTGCGATCGCCAGGCGCATCGGCAAGTTCGAGGCAGCCGATGGCGGCACGCTCCTGCTCGACGAGATCAGCGAGATGGACGTGCGGCTACAGGCCAAGCTGCTGCGTGCGCTCCAGGAGCGGGAGATCGATCGGCTGGGCGGTACTGGGCCGGTGCGGGTGAATGTCCGTATTCTGGCGACCAGCAACCGTGACTTGCTGGCTGAATGCTCGGCCGGACGCTTCCGGGAGGATTTGTATTTCCGCCTCAATGTCGTGAGCCTTTGCATTCCCGCACTACGCGAGCGCCCTGGTGACATCGCCGCTTTGGCGGACCATTACGCGCGACACTATGCCGGGGTGAACGGTCTGCCGGTGCGCCCGATCGCGGCCCTCGCCCATATGCGTCTGGTGTCCCACAGCTGGCGGGGCAATGTGCGGGAGTTGGAGAACACCATCCATCGCGCCGTGCTGTTGTCGGCGGGCAACGAGCTGGATGCGGTCGAACTGGCCGGTGGCCCCGTCCCGGCCCATACTCAGATCATGTCCGGCGGGATTGCCGGGTTGGTCGGTAAGACGATGGACGAGGTGGAGCAGGATCTGATCCTGCACACGCTGTCGCACACGCTCGGCAACCGTACCCATGCGGCGACGATCCTGGGGATTTCGATCCGGGCGCTGCGGAACAAACTGCGGGACTATGCAGCTTCCGGTGCTGCCATCACGCCACCCGGCATCCCAGCCGGCATGGCCGCCTAGCGCCGGGCGGCCGCGATGTTGAACCAATTCAAGGCGCTCACGGGCAGATATAGCCCCGGCACCGACGTCGGCCTGGCGCTTGGCATGATCATGCTGCTGGCAGTGCTGGTCATCCCGCTGCCGACGGTCCTGCTGGACATGGGACTGGCGTTGTCGATCACGGCGTCGGTGCTGGTGCTGATGGTGGCGATGTTCCTTCGCCGGCCGCTTGACTTCACCTCCTTCCCGACACTGCTGTTGCTGACGACGCTGTTGCGCCTGTCGCTGAACGTCGCGACCACAAGGCTGATCCTAAGCCATGGCAGCGAGGGGCAGCTTGCGGCCGGGCACGTTGTCGCGGCCTTTGGTGGGTTCCTGATGGGCGGCGATGTGGTGATCGGGGTGATCCTGTTCGCCATCCTGCTCGTGGTCAATTTCATGGTGATCACCAAGGGTTCGGGCCGTATCGCCGAGGTCGCCGCCCGATTCAGCTTGGATGCGATGCCCGGCAAGCAGATGGCGATCGACGCCGACTTGTCGTCCGGCCTGATCAATGAAGCCAAGGCACGGCTGCGTCGGAAGGAGCTGGAGGAGGAGAGCGGCTTCTACGGCGCGATGGACGGCGCGGCCAAGTTCGTTCGCGGCGATGCGATCGCTGGCCTGCTGATCACCTCCATCAACGTCTTCGGCGGCTTCGCGATCGGGCTGATCCGCCACGGCATGCCGTTCGCCGACGCGGCCGCGACCTTCACCACGCTGTCGATCGGTGACGGGTTGGTGTCGCAGATCCCTGCGCTGCTGGTGTCCGTGGCGGCGGGTATCGTGGTCACCAAAGGTGGAATGGACGGCGCGGCCGACCAGGTCCTGATCCGTCAGCTCGGCGGCAGCCCGAAGCCGCTTGCCATGGCGGCCGGTGCCGCGGGTGTGCTGGCGATCATGCCGGGGCTGCCGATGCTGCCCTTCCTCGTGCTGGCTGCCCTTGCTGGCGGCGGTGCCTGGCTGCGCTGGAAGCATCCGCCGGCGCCCATCGGTGAAGCGGTGCCCGCGTTGGCAGCGCCGGGTCCGAGCGAACCGCCGATCGCCGAAGCGCTCCGGATGGACATGATCCGGCTCGAGCTCGGCTATGGGCTGCTTGCCTTGGCAGGCGGGAACACCCCACGGCTGACCGAGCAGATCAAGGGGCTGCGGCGGGCGATTGCGTCCGAGATGGGCTTCGTGCTTCCGCCTGTCCGCATCCAGGACAACGTGCAGCTCGGTGCCGACGTGTATTCGATCCGCATCAAGGAGATCGAGGCCGGCCGCGGCGAACTGCGGCCGAACAAGGTGCTCGTCATGGACCCGCAAGGCGGCATCCCGCCCTTCCCCGGCGAGCGCACGACAGAGCCGACCTTCGGGCTTCCAGCGCTTTGGATCGAGCCAGCAAAGAAAGACGAAGCGATGGCGCGCGGCTGCACCGTGGTGGACCCAGCCTCGGTTCTCACCACGCACATCACCGAGATCGTGCGCGACAGCATGGCCGAGCTCCTATCCTACGCCGAGACGCAGAAGCTGTTGGACGATCTGCCGCGGGAGCAGCAGAAGCTGGTGGCGGATCTCGTTCCTTCCCAGCTGAGCGTCGGTGGGGTGCAACGCGTGTTGCAGGCCCTGCTTGCCGAGCGTGTTTCGATCCGCGATCTGCCTACTGTTCTGGAAGGCATTGCGGAGGCATGTGGCGGCCATCCCCGCCCGATCGGCGCTATCGTGGGCCACGTCCGGGCCAGGCTTGCACGTCAGATCAGTGACAGCCACACCGGCCCCAGTGGTTACATTCCGCTCGTCACGCTCTCCCCGGAGTGGGAGGCAGCCTTTGCCGAAAGCTTGGTAGGGCCGCCAGACGATCGTCAGCTTGCGATGGCGCCCTCTAAGCTGGGCGAGTTCATGACCCGGCTGAGGGGCGCATTCGATGCGGCACAGGCGATGGGTGAGATGCCAGTGCTGCTATCCTCCGGCGGTATCCGGGCTCATCTGCGCGCAGTGGTGGAGAGGATCAGGCCGTCGACCTCGGTGCTGGCACAGGCCGAAATCTTCCCGCGGGCGAGGATACGGACGGTCGGCACGATTTAGAGGGTTTCCAGGGTGACTGTGCACACCCGCAATGGCCAAGATGGTTTACGCACGGAGTTGGAGTGATGACGCTAGCTATTCCGCCGAGCGCGATCCACAGCGCGTCGTTCGTGCAATTTACGTCACCCCGCTAGCGTCAAATACGCAGATACCGTCAGGATCGAAACGATTGTGGACACCAGGATAGCATTGCAGGTCACACTCGCCTCGCGCCGGTAAAACTCGGCCAGCATGAACGGCCCCGTGCCGGTCGGCAGCGCCGCCAACAGCACGGCCGAGTGCGTCAGTAGAGGCGGTAGCCGGAACACCAGCGTCGCCAGCACCCATGCGACGATCGGCTGCAGCACCAGCTTCGCCCCGACGAGGAACACCGTCGACCCGGCGTCCCGCTCCGCAGCCCCGCGCTCTGCGGCCAGGAACAACCCCAGCGCCACCAACGCACACGGGGAGGCCGCGCCGCCGAGCAGCTTGAAGAACACCTCTATTGGGGCCGGAATACCAAATCCCGCCAGAGGCACCAATGCACCGAGGACAGGGGCCACCAACAGTGGGTTGCGCACGAGCGACTTCGCAACCTTCAGCACCAGATGCGACCGGCGCGCCTCCGTCTGTAGCCCGATCTCGATCAGGATAATGGCCGCCGCGAACAGCACGCACACCGTCAGGATCGTCGCCACCAGCGTCGGCGCCAGCGAGTCGCGTCCCAGCACCACCAGGGCCAACGGGAAACCGATGAACCCGGTATTGGCATAGGCCGCGTTCAGCCCGTCGATTGCCGCGTCCGCCAAGTGCCGCGGCCGACGCAAACGGATGGCGAGCGCCAGCGCGAAGATCACCGCCGAACTCAGTCCGAACGTCGCGATGAAGCCCGGTTGCCACACATCGGCCCAGCGCGCATGGGCGATGATGTCGAACAGCAGCGCCGGCAATGCCAGGTACACGACGAACCGGTTCAGCTCGGTGGTCGCTTGCGGGCCGAGCACGCCCAGCCGCCTGGCGCCCCATCCCGCGAAAATAAGCGCGAAAATGGGCAGGACGACAATCAGTGTGGAAAACATCGGACGGCTGAAGTGCTTGCTACGCCGCCTCTACCCACACCGACGTGTCATGGAACACGGCCCCACCCGCCGGGCCGGCTGGCTCGTCGGAGGTCAGAGCGTTGATGCCGATGCCGCCATTCCAATCGGCGTTCGGCCACACGCCCTCGGCGATCACCACGCCACTCTGCTGCCCCTCGGCGATGGTCGCGTGCAGTTCGACCGATCCGCGAGCATTGCCCAACCGCACCCGGCTGCCCTCGGCGATGCCCAAAGTGGCGGCATCCACCGCGCACAGTTTTACGGTGGGACGCACCTCGCGCTTGCGGGAGCCGGTCGTCTCGGTGAACGTCGAGTTGAGAAATTGTCGCGGCGGCGGCGCCACCAGGCGGAACGGCGCGGTACCATCGGTCAAGTCCGCATGGTCGGGCAGGGTGGGTAGCCCGGCGGTGTGCGGGCCGAGCGCCGCCCAGTCCGCGGCAAAGCGGAACTTGCCGTCTGGATGCCCGAAGCCGGTCAGGTGATGGCTGCGGGCGAAATCGGGTTGCGCGTCGATCCAGCGGCTGGCGCGCAACGTCTCCACATCCCCCCACCCCGATACGCGCAGGGTCTCATCCGCCATTTCCAGCGCGGTCATTTCGAAACCGCGGTGCTCGGCACCGAGCCGGGCCGCCAGCGCGCACACCACGTCGTGGTTGGAGCGGGCCTCGCCGGGTGGCGGGATCAGCTTGGGGCCGAGCTGGATGTGGCTGTGCCCACCCGCCTGGTAGATGTCGTCGTGCTCGAAGAACATGGTCGCGGGCAGCACGACATCGGCGAGCTGGGCGGTGTCGGTCATGAATTGGTCGTGCACGGCGACGAACAGATCCTCCCGCAGCAATCCCTCCCGCACGCGATGGCTGTCGGGTGCAATGCTGGCCGGGTTGCTGCTTTGGATCAGGATGGCGTGGACCTGGGGGCCGTAGGACAATGCCTCCGGATCGCCGGTGAGCACGCTGGCGATGCGGCTCATGTCCAGCTCGCGGATGCTGGTGTCGCGGTGCTCGAGCCCTTCGATCAGCGTCTTGTCCCAGCCGTAGATGCCGCGCTGGCTCCAGGTGGCGCCGCCGCCCTCGTGCTGCCATTTGCCGCAGACGGTGGGCAGGCAGGTGACGGCGTGCATGTTGGCGGCGCCGTTGCGGCTGCGGGTGAAGCCGTAGCCGACGCGGATGAAGGCGCGCTGGGTGGTGCCGTACAACCGGGCGAAGTCTTCGATTTCGGCCACGGTGAGGCCGGTGATGCCGGCGGCCCATTCCGGGCCACGGGTTGCAAGATGGGCTTCCAGTTCGGCGGGTTGGTCGGCGAGCCGCTCCATGAAGGCGCGGTCGGCGTAACCGTCGCGGAAGGCCACGTGCATGACGGCGCAGGCGAGGGCGGCGTCGGTGCCGGGTCGCAGCGCCAGGTGCATGTCGGCGGTGGCGGCGCTGGGCGTGCGATAGGGGTCGATCACCACCATCTTGGCGCCGCGTTCCTTTCGGGCGCGGGTGATGTGGCTCATCAGGTTCACCTGGGTGGACACGGGGTTGCCGCCCCACACCACGATCAGGTCCGACCCGGCGATCTCGCGCGTGTCCGGCCCCCAGATGTCACCAACGCCCGCCTGCCACCCGGCGGCGGCGATGGCGGTGCAGATCGTCATCTTCTGCCGCGAATACCCCATGACGTTGCGCAGCCGCTCGATGCCGTCGCGGTTCACCAGGCCCATCGTGCCGGCGGAGTGATACGGCCATACCGCCAGCTTGCCGTGCTTGGCTTCCGTTTCGCGGAATGCGGTGGCGATGCGGTCCAGCGCTTCGTCCCAACCGATGCGGGTGAACTGCCCCGAACCCTTCGGCCCGGTCCGCAGCAGCGGGTGGGTCAGGCGGTCCGGATGGTGTGCCCGCTCGGCGTAGCGGCCAACCTTCGCGCAAACCACACCCGAGGTGTAGCTGTTGTCCGCCCCACGCACGGCGCCGATGCGAGTGCCGTCCAGCACCTCCACGTCCAGCGCGCAGGCGGACGGGCAGTCATGTGGACAAACGGAGGAGCGGATCTCGCGCGACCCAACGGTGTCTAAAGGCATGCAAGAACTATGCACTGCTCAGCAGCCGGGGCCAAGGCCGTAGCGTGGGCTGCTCGCAGCCTACCAACTTACCGCGGCTGGTGGGCTGCAAGCGGACCACCCTACACCGTGGCTACCTAATCAGGTCGTTCTTCGCGTGATACTAGGGATGCAGCGGACGGCTGTCGGCTTCTGCGGGACGGGGCAGCACCCCGTAATACGGTGCGTTCAGGCGCCACATGCTTAGATTCAGCACCCCGGCAAACGTCACCCAGGCCAGATAGGGCGCCAGCAACGCCGCCGCCGCAATACTGATTGGCGCGAATACCGCAATCGTCGCCACGATCGAAAGCCATAGCAACGCCAACTCGCCAAAAGCCCAGTCTGGCCGGCGCAGCCCGAAGAACACCGCCGACCAGCCCGCATTCAGCAGCAATTGCGCGCCGTAGACGCCCAGCGCGAAGTCGACACCGGGGCTGCCAGTGCGCCAGACCAGCCAACCGGAGACCGCGATACAGACATAAAGCACGCTCCAGGCCGGAGGGAACAACCAGTTCGGCGGCCGCCAGCTTGGTTTGGCCAAGCCGTCATACCAATCGCCGGGCCGAAAAAACGCGCCGGACAGCGCCGCGCAGAAGCACACGGCGACAAACGGCAGCAGACTGAGGGTGCCGGTCAGGGTCATGCAACATAGGCTACATTCCCCCCAAGGGCCTGTCGAGCGGCCCGATTGTTGCTGGGCCGCAGCGGCCGCGCTACGGAGTTCGCCCGCTATGGACCACCTATCCCCTCTCGCCGCGGCCCGTGCCGCGCTGGACGCCGACCGCGCTCATGCCGACCCGGCCATCTGGATCACCCGCCTGCCAGACGATGCCATTCTCGCCCGTGCCGCGGCCTTGGAGGCAGAGGGACCACGCGGCCGTGCGCTGTGGGGCGTGCCGTTCGCGGTGAAGGACAATATCGACGCTGCCGCGCTGCCCACCACGGCGGCGTGCCCCGGCTTCAGCTATACACCCGCCGAGAACGCGCCGGCCGTGCAGCGTCTGTTGGATGCGGGGGCGGTGCTGGTCGGCAAGACCAACCTGGACCAGTTCGCCACCGGTCTGGTCGGCGTGCGCAGCCCCTATGGCGTGCCCCGCAACGTGTTCGACCCGTCGCTTGTGCCCGGGGGATCCTCCTCCGGCTCGGCTGTGGTGGTCGCTGCGGGTATCGTGCCGTTCGCGCTGGGGACGGACACTGCCGGGTCGGGCCGGGTGCCGGCCATGTTCGGCAACGTCGTGGGGCTGAAACCGACCGTGGGGAGCGTGCCCGCGCGCGGCATGGTGCCGGCCTGCCGGTCCATCGACACGATCTCGGTGTTCGCCCGCAGCGTGGACGAGGCGCTGGCGGTGGGGCGGGTGATCACCGGCTGGGACGAGGCCGATCCGTACTCTCGTGCCGCCCCGTTCGCTCATCTGCGGCGAAGTGCGGACGCGCCGTTGCGGCTGGCGAGCGTCGCGCCCGATGGCTGCACGCCGGAGCAGGAGCGTCTGTATCGCGCCGCCGCTGCCCGGTTGGGCGCCGAACAGGTGGACATCGCGCCGCTATTGGCCGTGGCCCGGCTGCTCTACGACGGCCCGTGGGTCGCCGAACGCACCGCCGCCCTCCGCAAGACGCTGGATACGCCGGAGATGCTGCATCCCACCACCCGCGCCATCCTGCAAAGTGGGCTCGAGCGGCGAACGGTGGATGCGTTCGACGCCTTCCACGCTTTGGCCCAGGCGCGCCGCTTCGCCCTACAGTTGTTCCGTCGCTACGACGCGCTGCTGCTGCCGACGGCCCCCAACACACCGACAACGGCCGAGTTGGCGGCGGACCCGATCGGCCCGAACAGCCGGCTGGGCACCTGGACCAACTTCGTTAATCTGTGCGACCTCGCCGCCTGGGCGGTGCCGTCCGGCATCGGTGCGGACGGCTTGCCGGCGGGTGTCACGATCGTGGGCCCCGCCTGGTCCGAGGGTCGGCTGGCCGTAGTGGCCGACCGCTTGCATCGCGCATCGGTGGCAACGATGGGGGGTACGCAGATGGCTATACCACAGCCTGCAACAGCGGACGGCGTGGGCCCGGACGAAACCGCCCTGTTCTGTATCGGGGGCCACATGGCCGGGCTGCCGCTGAACGGGCAACTCACCGAGCGCGGTGGCCGCTTCATCGCCGAGGCCCGCACCCGGCCGGCGTATCGGCTGTATGCCCTCGGCAACCGCCCCGGCCTGCTGGCCGCACCCGGCGGGGCGGCGATCGTCGGCGAGATCTGGGCGCTTCCCACGACCGCAATCGGCGCCCTGCTGGCCGAGGTGCCCCGGCCGCTCGGCTTCGGCACGGTGGTGCTGGAGAGTGGCCCATGCCTCGGCTTCCTGGCCGAAGCGGACGGCGTGGCGGGCGCGCCGGACATCACTCATCACGGTGGTTGGCGGGCTTATCTGGCGGCGAGTGGCCCGATCGCGGGCTTCATCCAAAGCGGTGCCGCGCTGCTGGACCTGCCGATCGACCCGGCCTGGCAGGACAGCGTCGCCTTCAATCTCCGCACCATTTTGGCCCAGGCCGCCACGATCGGTGTGGCGGACGCGACCGACCCGGCGCCGGTGTTCCACGCATGAGCTGGCCGACCGCATCCGCCCTCGCCGCCGATATTCGGGCCGGCCGCACCACCGCCAAAGCTGCGGTGCAGGACGCGCTGGATCGTATCGCCCGCCATAACGGGGCACTCGGCGCCTTCACCGACGTGTTGGCGGAGCGCGCCTTGGCCCGTGCCGCCGCGGAGCCGCAAGGACCGCTCGCCGGCGTGCCGTTCGCGGTGAAGAACCTGTTCGACGTCGCCGGGCTGCCGACGCGCGCCGGGTCCGCGATCAACCGCAGCTTGCCTCCCGCTCCGGCGGACTCGCCGTTGATCACGCGGCTGGAAGCGGCCGGGGCGATCCTCGTCGGCGCGCTGAATATGGGCGAGTACGCCTACGACTTTACCGGCGAGAACGTGCATGACGGTCCCTCCCGCAATCCGCACGACACGACGCGGATGTCCGGCGGCTCGTCCGGTGGGTCGGGGTCGGCGGTGGCCGGCGGGCTCGTACCGATCGCGCTGGGGTCGGACACCAACGGCTCGATCCGGGTGCCCGCGTCGCTGTGCGGCATCTGGGGGCTGAAACCCACCTACGGCCGGCTGACCCGGCACGGCACGTTCCCGTTCGTGGCTGCCTTCGACCATCTTGGACCGCTGGCCCGCTGCGTCACCGACTTAGCCCTGGCCTACGACGCCATGCAGGGCCCCGGCGAGGGCGACCCGGCCTGCACCGGTCGCTGCGACCCGGTGATGCCGTCGTTGGACAGCGGCACGGCCGGGCTGCGCATCGCGGTGGCCGGTGGCTATTTCCAGCGCGGTGCCTTCCCCGAGGTGTTGGCGGCTTTGCACACCGTTGCCAGCGCCCTGGGCGCCACGCAGGAGGTGGACCTGCCCGGCGCCGCCCGTGCCCGCGCCGCCGCCTATGTGATCACCGCCACCGAGGGGGCCGCGCTGCATCTGGACCGCCTGCGCACGCGCGCCGCCGAGTTCGACCCGGCGGTGCGCGACCGTCTGCTCGCCGGCGCTTTGGTGCCCGCCTCCCTGGTGGTCCAGGCGCAGGCCTTTCGCCGCCAGTTCCAGGCCGATATGCGGGCCCTGTTCGAGACGGTGGACGTGATCCTGGCGCCGGCCACGCCTTGTAGCGCGCCCATGCTCGGCCAGCAGAATTTCGTGCTGGACGGCAAGGAGGTGCCGGTGCGCGCCAACCTAGGCGTGTTCACCCAACCGATCAGTTTCATCGGGCTACCTGTCGTGGCGGTGCCGGTGTGTGGTGACGGCATGCCCGTAGGCGTGCAGGTGATCGCACCCGCCTGGCGGGAGGATGTGGCGCTACGCGTCGCCCGTGTGTTGGAACGCGAGGGCGTGTGCGCGGCACGCCCGCCAGTAGGATGGGACTAAGCCATGGAAGTGAACCTGCCCGGCGTGTTGGCCGAGATGCAAGCCGCCTTCGCCCGCTACGAGGCCGCGCTCACCGGCAACGACGTGGCCGTGCTCGATGAACTGTTCTGGGACGACGCGCTGGTGATCCGCTATGGCATGACGGAGAACCTGTATGGCGCCGGGGAAATCGCTGCGTTCCGAGCTGCGCGCCCGAGTAAGGGCCTTATGCGTAGCCTAAGCCGCACCGTGATCACCACGTTCGGCATGAATTTCGCAACGGCGTCGACGATGTTCCACCGCGACACGGCGCCGGGCAAGGTGGGCCGCCAGATGCAGACCTGGGTGCGTATGGCGGAGGGCTGGCGCGTGGTCGCGGCGCATGTGAGCCTGATCGACGCTTGATCGTGCTGGTGCGCCACCCGGCGGTCGATGCCGGTGGGCGCTGTTATGGTCGGTTGGACTTGGAGGTGGCGGATCCCGCTGCCGTGGTGGCGCTTGCGGACCGGTTGAAGCCGCTAGGCGGCACGGTCTGGACCAGCCCGGCGCGAAGGTGCCGGGTCGTGGCGGACGCGCTCGGTGCGTACCGCGTGGACGACCGTTTGCAGGAGCTGGATTTTGGCGAGTGGGAAGGCGTGTCGTGGGATGATGTGCCTCGCGCCAGCCTCGATGCGTGGGCGGCGGACCCGTGGGGATTCGCGCCACCTGGTGGTGAGAGTGGGGCTGCCTTGGTGTCCCGCGTGCGTGCGTTCGCGTCGGGCTGCATCGATGGCGACCATGTGGTGATCACGCATGGCGGGCCGTTGAAGGTGTTGACTGCGGTGCTGCGCGGCGAGCCGGTGGACCTGCTTGCCCCGTCGCCAGCACCGGGGTCAGTTACGCTGTCTCAGGCCCCCTAAGAGTTCCTTCCCCGCCTATTCGCGGGGGAGGGGGACCGCGCGAAGCGTGGTGGAGGGGGCACACGCACGGACCGTGCCCACGCGCCCCCTCCGTCGGCTCCGCCGCCACCGCCCCCGTGAAGCACGGGGGAGGAACTAGCGTTAGGGTAGGCCTACCCTAATCCGGTCATCACTCCAGCTAACGACCCGGACATGCAGGTCGCGATCGTGCCGCTGACGATCGATCGTAGCCCGAGTGTCGCGACCTCTGCCCGGCGTTCCGGGACCATGGCACTCATGCCTCCCACCATGATCCCGACACTGCCGAAATTGGCAAAGCCGCACATGGCGTAGGTCAGGATCACCCGGGATTGCGCGCCCAACACGCCCGGCGGCAGGGCGGCCAAATGCAGGTACGCGACGAACTCGTTCAGCACCGTCTTCGTGCCCATCAGCAAACCGGCCGCGCCCGTTTCGGCCCACGGCACGCCCATCAGCCACAGCACGGGGCGAAACGGTAGGGCGAACAGGCCCTCCAGCGTGGGTTGGCCGGGTAGCCCGGCGAGCATCAGGTTGACGAGGCTGACCAAGGCCACCGCCACCAGCAGCGTCGTCGTGATCCCGACCAGTGGGCCGATGCCGTCGGCGGTCCCGCGGACCAGGGCGTCCAAGCTGCCCAAGGCGGGCCGTGTCTCGGGCTTGGCCGCCTGGGTGATCGTGGCGGGAGCGAACGGCACCATCAGCGCCGCAACCGCCAAGGCCGCTGGCGTGCTGATGACCGAGGCCGTGATGATCGTACCCAGCGCGTCCGGAATCACCGGGCCGAGGATGGCGCCGTAGATCACCATCACCGTCCCCGCGATGCCCGCCATCCCGCAGCTCATCACCGCGAACAACTCACCGCGTTGCAGGCCCAGCAAGTAGGGCCGGATCAGCAACGGTGCCTCGATATTGCCGACGAAGATGTGCACCGCCGCGGCAAGGGCGAGCGGGCCGTCGATCCCGATCGCTCGGCGCAGCACGAAGGCGAAGGCGCCGGTGATCCGCTGCAGCACACCCCAATGGAACAGCAGCGAGCCGATCGCGCTGATCACCAGCACCAGCGGCAGGATTTTGAACGCAAGGATCAGGCTGGCGCCGGGCCGGGTTTCGGTAAAGGGCAAAGGACCACCGCCGAGATAACCGAACAGGAAGGCGGTGCCGTCATCGGTCGCGCGTTGCAGCGCATCGACCGCGCCGTTCAGCAACAGGACCGCGGAACGTGCCGCGGCGACGTCGATCAGCAGCAAGGCAAGCGCCACCTGCAACACCAGGCCGCCTACCACGATACGCCACGGGATCTGTCGCCGGTGTTCGCTTAACAGCCACGCCAGGGCGAGCAGCGCCACCCAGCCAATCAGTCCGCGCATCGTCGCTGCCCCGGAGGTTGCTGGACCGGGTTACACCGCGTCGTAGTCGATCACCACCCTCGGCGTAGTCGGATGCGCCTGGCAGGTCAGCACGAAGCCCGCCTGAATCTCCCACGGCTCGAGCGAGTAGTTCACCGTCATCGCCACCGCACCCTCCACCACACGGGCGCGGCAGGTGCTGCACATGCCGCCCTTGCAGGCGAACGGCAAATCCATCCCGGCGCGCAAAGCGGCGTCCAGCACGGTTTCGCCCTCGGCCACCGGCACGTCGCGGCGGTTGCCGTCCACGATCATGCTGGCGACCGCCTGGGCGGGGGCATCCGGGCGGGGTGCGCGAGGGCGCGGAATGCCGCCGCCGGCAGAGACGAAACGCTCGACATGGATGCGCTCGGGCGGGATGCCGAGTTCGGCGAGCACGGGCTCGGTGGCGTCCAGCATGCCGGTGGGTCCACATAGGAACGCGTGGTCCACGCTGGCGGCGGGGACGACGTGGCGTAGGAGCAGCCTTACCCGGTCGGCATCGATGCGGCCGTTGAGGATAGGGATATCCTGCTCCTCCTGGCTCAGCACGTGGAAGACGGAGAGGCGGCCGAGATAGCGGTCCTTCAGCTCCTCCAGGGCCTCGCGGAACAGCATGCCGCGGATCGACTGGTTGCCGTAGAACAGGAAGAAGCGGCTGAGCGGTTCGCGGGCCAAGATGCCACGGGCAATCGACAGGATGGGGGTGATGCCCGACCCGGCGACGAAGGCGACATGGGTGCGCGCGGTGCCGGGTTCGGTGGCTACGCCGAAGCGGCCGGTGGGGGTCATCACGTCGACACTGTGCCCGGGGGCGAGCGCCTCGTTGGCCCAGGTGGAAAAGGCGCCGCCGTCCACCCGTTTGACCGCGATGCGGAGTTCGCCGTCGTCTGGGCCGGAACAGATGGAGTACGAGCGGCGGAGTTCTTCGCCGTCGATCGTGGTGCGCAGGGTTAGGTATTGGCCGGGTGTGAAGGTGTAGTCTGGGGCGAGATCGGGCGGGATGGCGAAGGTCAGGGAGATCGCGTCCGCGGTTTCGCGGCGGAGGTCGGCGATGGTGAGGGTGTGGAAGCGGGGTGGTTGGGTGCGCGTCGACCCCTCCCCCCGGCCCCCTCCCTCATGGGGAGGGGGAGTAGACGGCACGCCACCCATCAATGGCACTTGAAGTAATCGAACGGTTCGCGGCACGCCTGGCACTGCCACAGTGCCTTACACGACGTGGACGCGAACTCCGCCAGCACC
This sequence comes from uncultured Acetobacteraceae bacterium, assembly GCA_964247805.1. Taxonomy (GTDB): domain Bacteria; phylum Pseudomonadota; class Alphaproteobacteria; order Acetobacterales; family Acetobacteraceae; genus LMUY01. The sequence continues at coordinate 40,607 of CAXTWC010000009.1, forward strand.
TTCGTGTCCTGAGAGCCGCAGCGGGGGCATGCCACTGTTTCCACACCGAACAGCGCACGCCGGCCGCTGCCGGGAACGGGTGGAGCGATACCGTATTCCGTCAGCTTCTGCCGCCCGGCCTCGGTCAACCACTCCGTCGTCCAGGCCGGGGATAGGACTGTCCTAACCTTGGCATCCGGGATGCCGGCGCGGTCAAGCGCCAGCCCGATCTCCACCGCGATCATGTTCATCGCCGGACAGCCGGAGTAGGTGGGCGTGATCGTCACTTCCACCGTCGCGCCGTCCAGCCGCACATCGCGCAGCACGCCGAGGTCGGCGATCGTCAGCACGGGGATTTCCGGGTCCACCACCGTGGCGGCTGCCTCGCGCGCGCGGTCTAGCAGGCCTACCATCGCGCGCCGGGGTGGCTGCGCTGCAGATGCTGCATCTCCGCCAGCATCGGGCCGAGATGCTCGGTATGCCGGCCGGTGCGGCCGCCCTTGTGCATCCAATTGCCCGACGGGGACCGCAAAGTGGCCTGCGCTAGCACGCTCTCCACCGTGTGTTGCCAGTGCTCCCGCAACGCCGCCGGGTTGGTGGCGATACCGGCCAATGCCGCGTCCTCGGCCTCGAACATCTCGCCGGTGTAGGGCCACAACGCATCCACAGCGTCCTGCGCCCGACGAGAACTTTCCGCCGTGCCGTCGCCTAGGCGGATCATCCACTCGCTGCTGTGGCGCAGATGGTAGGCGCTCTCCTTCTCACTCTTCGCGGCGATGGCGGCCAGAGTCGGATCGGCCGACGCCATCATCGCGCGCCAATACGGGTCGGCGAAGGCGGAGTAGAAAAACTGCCGCACGATCGTCTGCGCGAAGTCGCCGTTCGGTTGCTCCAGCAATAGCAGGTTGCGGTATTGCGGCGCGTCGCGGAGATAGGCGAACCCGTCTTCGTCGTGGCCGGCGGCCTCCACCTCGGCGGCATAGGTATACAGCGACCGCGCCTGGCCCAGCAGGTCGAGCCCGATATTGGCCAGGGCCATGTCCTCCTCGAGCGTGGGCGCATGGCCGCACCACTCGGATAGCCGGTGGCCCAGCACCAGCGCGTCATCCGCCCGGCGCAGGGTGTAAAGCACCAGCGGCGTCTCAGTGACGATGATGGAGGCGGTCACGGTGCGTGACCGACGATCGAGCCGGCCATCACATATGCCCGACTTCGTCCGGGACCTCATAGAAAGTCGGGTGGCGGTAGATCTTGCTCTCGGCCGGTTCGAACATCATGGCCTTGTCTGCCGGGTCACTGGCCGTGATGGCACTCGACGGCACGACCCACACCGACAGGCCTTCCCCGCGTCGCGTGTACACGTCCCGCGCGGCTTGCAGCGCCATGGTCGCGTCTGCTGCGTGCAGCGAGCCGACGTGCTTGTGTGCCAGCCCGTTGCGGCTGCGGATGAACACTTCCCACAGCGCCGTGTCGGGGGTGGCCATCTACGCCGCCTGCTTCACAGCGGCACGCTTGGCAGCGTGGGCGGCGGCGGCTTCGCGCACCCAGGCGCCATCGGCGTGGCTGCGGCGGCGGGTAGCGAGGCGTTCGCGGTTGCACGGACCGTTGCCGGCGAGCACCTGGCGGAATTCTTCCCAGTCGATCGGGCCGTGGCGCCAGTGGCCGTCCGCATCCTGCGTCATCGCCGGGTCGGGGATGGTCAGGCCGAGATAGGTGGCTTGCGGCACGGTGGCATCGATGAATTTCTGCCGCAATTCGTCGTTGCTGAACCGCTTGATCTTCCACGCCGTGCTCTGGTCGGAGTGCTGGCTCTCGCTGTCGGGCGGGCCAAACATCATCAGGCAGGGCCACCACCAGCGGTCCAAAGCGTCCTGCGCCATCGCCTTCTGCTCGGGCGACCCGGCGCATAGCGTGAGCATGATCTCGTAACCCTGGCGCTGGTGGAAGCTCTCTTCCTTGCACACCCGGATCATGGCGCGAGCATACGGCCCGTACGAACAGCGGCACAGCGGGATCTGGTTCATGATCGCCGCGCCATCCACCAGCCAGCCGACCGCCCCAATATCGGCCCAGGTCAGCGTCGGGTAGTTGAAGATGGAGGAATACTTCGCCCGCCCCTCCAGCAACCCGTCCACCAGCGCCTCCCGGCTGGTGCCGAGCGTCTCGGCGGCAGCGTACAAGTACAAGCCGTGGCCGCATTCATCCTGCACCTTGGCGAGCAACGCGGCCTTGCGGCGCAGCGACGGCGCGCGGGTCAGCCAAGCGCCCTCCGGCAACTGTCCGACGATCTCGCTGTGCGCGTGCTGGCTGATCTGGCGGGTGAGGGTGCGGCGATACGCGGCCGGCATCCAGTCGTTGGCTTCGATGCGCTCCTCGGCGTCCACGCGCTCCTGGAAGCGAGCCAGCAAAGCCGGGTCTTCGGTAGAGCGTACCTTGTCGGCAGCGTTAAGGGCTTGCGTGTACATGGCAGCCTCGCTCGTTTTCGTTGCGTTGACTATGCGTGACAAAACCGTGGGACGTCAACTCAATTCCGTAACGCATTGCTCCTGGAACCGGCTGCGCAGCTCCGGGCCGGCAGGCGGCAGGTCGTGGCGGCTCAGCCAGTCTTCCGACGCCGGCAGCAGGGTGGCGTAGGCCCGGGCGCAGAGGTCGCGCGCTGCCGTGCCGGGCCAATCCGGCGGCAGGATTTCGGCAGGGAAGGCAGGGGTGTGCAGGACGATCCGGCGGTACTCGTGGATCAGCAGCGTGCGGGCAACGGCCGCCTCCAGGGGCGCCGGGTCGGACCAGCCGGGCAGCGCGGCGAAGGCGGCGATGAAGCGGGAGAACGAAGCCGCCAACCGGTCCAGCGGCCAGGCACGCGCGGCGAGCAGGCGCGCCATCTCGGGCGTAGCCGTGGCCGTCAGAGTGATCGCCGCGCTGGCTGGCCGCGCCGGGGCAGGGGTGACCCACAAGCCCGGCACTGCCTGCCCATAGCCGGCGCGCTCCATGGCCTCGCGGGCCGGCGGCTGCAGCACGAGCTGGAATCGTCCGTCCCAAGGGGGTGGGGCCGCGGCGTAGATCCGGTCGGCGGCCAAAGTGGAGGCGGTGCGGCCCTTTTCCGTCAGCCGGTATGCGCTGGCGCGTCCGACCCGGGTCCGCTCCGTCCAGCCATCGGCCACCAGGCGCGACATCGCGGTGCGCACCGCCCCGGCGTCCACCCCCATGGCCGCGAACAGCTCGACCAGGCTGCTCAGCCAGACCGACCCGCCGCGTGGCACGATCGCGTCGCCGAACACCGTGACCACGACGGACCAGGTGCGCTGCGGGCGTTCACGCCAGTGGGCAAGGAGGGGCGCAAGCGTCACGGTTGTCCGTCAGGGTCGTCGAACCCGGACGATGCCTCATGGCCCGTGTGCTTGTCATCCGTCCCACGAGCGCCACGGTTGATGCCGCTCGACGCGGGTGCTTCAACTGCGCGCAAGGAGGATCGCACCGATGTTGACGACCGAAGACCGGGACCGGCTGATGGGGGTGAGCACAGCAACGCTCACCACGGCGCTGTTCAAACGCGGCTTCCGCAACCTGTATATCCAGGGTGTCACCCCGCTGAACCCGGCGGCCGCACGCATGGTGGGGCCGGCCTATACCCTGCGCTACATCCCCGCCCGCGAGGATCTGGACCATATCGGCGTGTTCGCCGACCGCACCCACCCGCAGCGCAAGGGCGTGGAGGAGATCCCGCCCGGCCACGTCATGGTCATCGACTCGCGCAACGACCCGCGCGCGGCCTCGGCGGGCGGCATCCTGATCACCCGCATGATGAAGCGCGGCGCCGCCGGTGTGGTCAGCGATGGCGGCTTCCGCGACTCGCCGGAGCTGGCCACGTTGGATTTCCCGGTCTACGCCCAGCGCCCGTCCGCCCCCACCAACCTGATCCTGCACCACGCCGCCGACCTGAACGTGCCGATCGGTTGCGGCGGCGTGCCGGTGTTCCCCGGCGACACCATGGTGGGCGACGGCGAGGGCGTGGTGGTGATCCCCGACCATTTGGTGAGCGAGATCGCGGCCGAGACCGTGGGTATGACGGTGTTCGAGGATTGGGTGCTGACCCAGGTGCAGGGCGGCCGCTCCACCTTCGGCCTGTACCCGCCGGACGAGGCGACGCGGGCGGAGTTCGAGGCGTGGAAGGCGGCCAGGTGATCACCGAGTACCACGCCCACATCTACTACCGCGACCCGGCGGAACGTGCGGCCGCCGAGCGGGTGCGGGCGGCGATCGAGGCGAAGTTCACGGCACGCATGGGCCGCTGGCGCGACGAGCCGGTCGGTCCGCACCCGGCGCCGATGTTCCAGGTGGCGTTCGCGCCGGACATGTTTCCGCAGATCGTTCCGTGGCTGATGCTGCACCGGGACGGGCTGGTGGTGTTGGTCCACCCGGAGACGGGCCGGCCGCGGGACGACCATTTGAAGCACGCGGCGTGGATGGGGGCGGCGCTGACGCTGGACGGGGCAGTGCTGCCGGAAGTCGAATGAGCCCCGAGACTGGGCAAGAGTTCTACTGCGGCGGTCATCCGACGCGGATTTTCTGCGCTCCGATGCTCACGACCCAAATGGTCGCTCCGCTTCGGTGCTCGAAGATCCACGCCGGCCGGCGCGTGAAGCGCCTCTGACTCGCCGCAGCGAATTCTTGCCCAGTCTCGCCGCGACCAAGGAGACTGGTGCCTTTCGTAGGGTGCGTGGCACTTTGGCAACGCACCATTGTGCCGCCTGTGGTGGGGTGCCAAAGCGCACCCTACCCTACGAGAGTGGTCGTACTGTGGTGGGAGGAATTTCGTGTTGAATGGCCGGTCTGCCCGACGCCTTGCCGCTGGATTGGTGCTGGCGACCGTCCTCTACCTAGGGCCGGCCGTGGTGCGTGCCCAATCCTGCCCCCCGTCGCCTTGCGCGGATGCCGACTCGTGCAAACGCGCGGCGGACTGGGTGGTGGAGGGCGTGGTGCTGGAATACGTCGAGGGCGGCTACACGCAGTCCTGCCACATCGTACTGTTCTCATTGGGCGAGAGATGTCGCTTCGACCCGCTGCCGCCCTCGATCCTGGTCGGCGGTGCGACGCAGGTCAGGGGCCGGTCGGACCTGGTGGTGCAGGGATTGGCCACCTTGCCGAGGCAGGCCGCCTGCTTCACGGGCCCGCTCGGGCAGGTTGCGGCGGGGCGCTCGCCCTACCCGGACAGCGGCATCGTCGGACAGCGGTATCGCTTCTACGGTAATGACGCCCGGCCGGGTTCGCCGGCGCAGGGGTTCGTCATCGCCGAACCGGTTGGCGTGACCTCGCCTTTGCCCTAGGGCAGTATGGCTCCGGGTGGAAATGTCGCCGCACCGCACGTCATTGACGCCGCGGTCATGCCTCCGCTTTGATCCCTCCAACCCCGTATCCGGACGCCCTATGACCCTTCGCGCCACCGCACTCGCCGTCCTGCTGGCCAGCACCAGCTTGGCGCACGCGCAGAAAACCCACGACACCCTCACCATTGGCATCGCGCAGTTCCCGTCCTCCCTGCAGCCGGACATCGACCCGGAGGTGGTGCGCAGCTATGCCATGGGATTCGTGGTCCGGCCGATCACGGCGTTCGATAAGGACTGGCATAACTCGTGCCTGCTTTGCACCGAACTGCCGACACTGGATAACGGCCTGGCCAAGATCGAGGACCGGCCGGATGGCACCAAGGGCATGGCAGTCACCATCAAGCTGAAGCCGGGCCTGCAGTGGGGCGATGGCCAGCCGGTCACCGCGAAGGACATCGCCTTCACCTGGAAGCTCGGCACCGACCCGGCAAGCGGCTTCTCCAACAACAATCCCTGGGGCCGCGCCAAGAGCGTGGACGTGGTAGACGACCAGACCGCGGTGATGCACCTGGACCGCGTCCGCGCCGACTACAACCAGTGGGACCAGATCCTGCCCGAGCACATCGAAGCCGCGGTGGTCGCCAAGGACAATGCTGCCGGCGCCTACATCAACGGCACCAACTATAACCGCGCGCCGGTCAACCCGGGGCTGTACGACGGCCCGTATACCATCACCGGCTACGATAGCGGCAACCAAATCATCCTCGAGCCGAACCCGCACTGGAACGGCACCAAGCCCGGCTTCAAGCGCATCGTGCTGCGCCACATCGAGAACACGGCCGCGTTGCAGGCCAATCTGCTGTCCGGCGACGTGGACATGGTGGCGGGCGAGGGGGTCGGGCTCACGATCGACCAGGCGCTGGCCCTGCAGAAGGCGCATCCGACCGAATTCCACTACGAGTTCAAGCCAAGCCTGACCTACGAGCACATCGACCTGAAGAAGGAGAACCCGCTGCTGGCCGACGTGCGGGTGCGCCGCGCGCTGCTGATGGCGATGGACCGGCAGACGATGGTGGACCGGCTGTTCCAGGGCAAGCAGCCGGTAGCCGCCACGTGGGTCAACCCGCTCGGCCCGAACTACGACCCGGCGGTCCCCGCGGTGAAATACGACCCGGCGGGCGCGAAGGCTTTGCTGAAGGAGGCCGGGTGGACGCCGGGTAGCGACGGCATCTGCCGCAACGCCGCCGGCGATAAGTTGGAGTTCGAGTTGGGCACCACCGCGGGCAACCGCCTGCGCGAGCTGCAGGAGCAGGTGCTGCAGTCCAACTTCAAGAACGCCTGCGTGCAGATCGACATCAAGAACGAGCCCGCCCGTACCCTGTTCGGCGACACGCTGAAGCATCGCAGCTACACCGGCATGGAGATGTATGGCTGGACCAGCAACGTGACGGAGTCGCCGTTCCGCACGCTGGGCACCAGCCAGATTCCCACCCAGGCGAATAATTTCGGCGGCGCCAACTACCCCGGTTTCAGCGACCCCAAGATGGATGCCGACATTGCCGCTGCGGAAGGCGAGCTCGACCCGGCGAAGCAGAAGGCGATCTGGGCCGACATGCAGCGGATCTACGCCGACCAGGTGCCGGTGCTGCCGCTGTTCTTCCGCGCCGAGCCGCACGTGACGCCGACCTGGCTGCGGGGCTACGAGCCGACCGGCCAGGCCGACATGAGCAGCGAGTGGGCCGAAAACTGGCACCCTGCTTGACGCTGCTTCTCCCTCTCCCCTCGCGGGAGAGGGGGCTGGCACGCGTGATCGCCGTGTGGCTCACCCTGCTCGGCACTCCCGCCATTGCCCAACCGCACCGCACCCTCACGATCGGCGTGTCGTCCTTCCCGTCCACGCTGAACCCGGCCACCGACCCCGACGCGATCAAGTTCTATATCCTCGGTTTCGCCGACCGCCCCATCACCGCCTGGGACCCGGACCGCCACCTGCGATGCCTGCTGTGCACCACCGTCCCCAGCCTGGCCAATGGCGGGGCGGAGATGGAGGGCGCCGGCATGAAGGTCACCCTCCACTTCAAGCCGGGGCTGACCTGGGGCGATGGCGCACCACTCGGGGCCGCCGACCTGGCTTTCACCGCCCGCGTCGGCCGTGACCCCCAGAGTGGGTTCGCCAACACCAAGACCTGGCAGAAGGTGACGGCAGTGGACGTGCCGGATCCGCTCACCGCCGTGATCCACCTGAACGAGCCGACCTACGATTTCGACCAGTGGGGCGAGATCCTGCCCGCCCATCTGGAAGCCGCCGTGTTCGACGCCGCCCACCAGCCCGGCGCCTACACGCAGCAGAGCCTGTACAACCGCGACCCAACCAACCCCGGTCTGTATAACGGCCCCTACCGCATTACCCAGATCGAGGTCGGCAGCCAGCTGGTGCTGGAGCGCAACGAGCACTGGATTGGCCCGCGCCCCACTTTCGACCGGCTGGTGATCCGGGCGATCGGCAACACCGCCGCTCTGCAGGCCAATCTGCTGTCCGGCGACGTGGACATGATCCCCGGCGACGGCGTGGGCCTCACGCTGGACCAGGTGCTGAGTTTGCAGGCGAACTACCCCAAGCGGTTCACCTATGCCTACAAGCCGAACCTCGCGTATAGCCATCTGGACCTGCAGTTGGACAACCCAATCCTGGCCGACATCCGGGTGCGACGCGCCTTGCTGATGGGCATCGACCGGCAGGCGATCGTGGACAAACTGATGGGCGGCCGCGTCCCCGTCGCCAACAGCTTCGTCAATCCGCTCGAGCCGCAATACACCCCCGACGTGCGCACCTACCCGTTCGACCCGGCGGCCGCCCGCGCGTTGCTGGCCGAAGCCGGGTGGACCCCGGGACCCGACGGGATCTGCCGCAACGCCGCCGGGCAGCGCCTTAGCCTCGAGTTGAGCACCGCCACCGGCGTGCGGGCACGAGAGTTGCAGCAGCAGGTCATGCAGAGCCAGTGGCGTAGCCTTGGCGTGGAGACCACCATCAAGAACGAGCCCGCCCGCACGCTGTTCGGCGAGACCCTGAAGCACCGCAGTTTTACCGGCATGGTGCTGTTCGGCTGGAGCAGTTCGGTGGAGTCGTCGCCGCGGCAGACGCTGTCCAGCGGGCAGATCCCATCGGCGGCGAATGGTTGGGGTGGCGGCGACTACACCGATTTCCACGATGCCAAGATGGATGCCGACATCGACGCGCTGGAACGCGAGTTGGATCCGGAGAAGCGCCGGCCGATCTGGGCCGAGATTCAGCGCATCTATGCCGAGCAGTTGCCGGTGCTGCCGCTCAATTTCGGGTCGGAGGCGCATGTCTGGCCGCTTTGGCTGCACGGCGTGGTGCCGACGGGGCACAACCAGCCAACCAGCCTGGCCGTCGAGGGGTGGTCCGCCAGTGAGTGACGTTCTGGCGGTGCACGATCTTTCGGTCGGTTTCCCGGTGCCGGGCGGGGTGCGCAACGTGGTGGCCGGGATCGATTTCAGCGTGCCCGCGGGTCGCACCTTGGGCGTGGTGGGCGAGAGCGGCTGCGGCAAGTCGATGACGGCGCTGGCGGTGATGGGCTTGGTGCCATCGCCGGGCCGGGTCGCCGGGTCGGTGCGGGTGGAAGGCCGCGAGATGCTGGGCCAGCCGCCGGCGGTGTGGCGCAAGCTACGCGGCGAGCGGGTGGCGATGGTGTTTCAGGAGCCGATGACGGCGCTGAACCCGGTGATTCAGGTGGGTCGCCAGATCGCCGAAGTGATGGTGCTGCACCAGCATTTGTCGTGGAAGGAAGCCGGTGCGAAGGCGGTCGATGCGCTGGCGGCCGTGGGTATCACGTCACCGAAGGAGCGTGCGGTGGCTTATCCGCACCAGCTGTCGGGCGGGATGCGGCAGCGCGCGATGATCGCCATGGCGCTGGCCTGCCGCCCGGCGCTGCTGATCGCGGACGAGCCGACCACGGCGCTGGATGTGACGATCCAGGCGCAGATCATCGACTTGATGCTGGGCCTGCAGGACGAGATCGGCATGGCGATCCAGTTCATCAGCCACAATCTGGCGGTGGTCAGCGAGATCGCGCACGAGATCATCGTGATGTACGCCGGCCGGGTGGTGGAGCGGGCGTCGGCGGAGGTTCTGTTCGCCGAGCCGCTGCATCCCTACACGGTCGGGCTGATCGCAACGCTACCCGACCCGGCGCATCGCGCGGCGGAGTTGCCGGTGATCCCGGGCGGGGTGCCGAATTTGGATAGCGCGTTCGTGGGGTGCCGGTTCGCGGACCGGTGCGCGCGGGGTGATGCGAGTTGCCGCCGGGCGGAGCCGCCGCTGGAGGAGCTGGCGCCGGGGCACTTCGTGGCTTGTTTCAAGGCTCGGTCGTGATGTTGAAGTGGCCCTCACCCCGGCCCTCTCCCGCAAGCGGGAGAGGGAGAAGCAGCGAGCAGGTGCGTGTGGAGGGCTTGAAGGACGCCGTCGGGGTTGGCGAGAACGTCGTTGTTCCAGAAGCGCAGGACGCGATAGCCGGCAGCGGTCAGTTTGGTGGTGCGTTCGGCATCAATAGCATCATCATGCTGGCCGCCGTCGATTTCGACGATCAGCATCGCTTCAACGCAGGCAAAGTCGACGATAAAGGGTCCAATGGTAACCTGCCGGCGGAACTTGAAGCCATCCAGTCGACGATCCCGCACCACGAACCAGATCGCCCGTTCTGCGTCCGTCATGTCCTGTCGAAGCTGCCGCGCATGCCCACTGATCCGCCGCATCTGACCCTCTTCCTTCTCCCTCTCCCGTCCTCCACGGGAGAGGGCCGGGGTGAGGGCTGCTACTCATGACCCAGCTCGTCGCCCTGGACCAAATCCAGGTCCACTTCACCGTCAACCGCCGCACCCTTCGAGCGGTCGAAAACGTCTCCCTCACCATCGCGGAAGGCGAAACCCTCGCCCTCGTCGGCGAGAGTGGCAGTGGCAAAAGCACCCTCGGCAACGTCGTCGCCGGCCTGCAAACACCCACCACCGGCACCATGACCTTCCGCGGAAAGCCCATCGACGGCGAAATACGCAAGCAAACCCAACGCGCCATCCAGATCGTCTTCCAGGACCCGTTCGGCGCGCTCGACCCGCGGATGCCTGTCTCCTCCATCATCACCGAGCCGCTGCGCATCGGGCGCATCGGTACCCCCGCCGAGCGTCAGGCCCGCGCCGCCGAACTCGTGGGGCAAGTCGGCCTCCCGCTCGACGCGCTGAACCGCTATCCGCACGAGTTCTCCGGCGGCCAGCGCCAGCGTATCGCCATTGCCCGCGCGCTCGCCCCCAACCCGACGCTGATCGTGGCGGACGAGCCGCTCTCCGCCCTGGACGTGTCGATCCAGAGCCAGATCCTGAACCTGATGCGCGCCCTGCAGCAGCAGCGTAGCCTGGCCTATCTGTTCATCAGCCACGACCTGGCCGTGGTGAACCACCTCGCCGACCGGGTGGCCGTGCTGTATCTCGGCCGGTTGGTCGAGGTCGCCCCCCGGGCCGATCTGTTCGCGACGCCCTCCCATCCCTACACGCAGGCGCTGTTGCAAGCCGTGCCACGGATTGGGCGCCGGCGAGCGAGGGGGGTGGCGATCCGCGGCGAGATGCCGAGCCCGCTCAACCCGCCGCCGGGCTGCGTGTTCCACCCTCGCTGCCCGAAGGTGCAGGCGGTTTGCCGCACCACGCCCCCGGTGTTGGAGCCGGCACCAGGGAGGGCAGCGCAGTTGGCGGCGTGCCACTTCAAGGAATGACGATCGTGCCCAGTTCCCTCACCCAACCCTCTCCCAGAGGGAGAGGGCTCGTTTCCTTCTTCCTTTCCCTCGGGGAGAGAGCCGGGGTGAGGGGCCTCCGCGCCGCACCATGACCCGCTTCATCCTCCGCCGTTTCGGCCAGGCCGCCCTCGTGCTGCTGGTGATGTCGTTCGTCATCTACAGCCTGATCGGGCTTATGCCGGGTGACCCGATCGACATCATGATCTCCTCCAACCCGGGCGCCACGCCCGAGGTGGTGGCCCATCTACGCGCCATCTACGGCCTGGATCAGCCAATCATGCTGCGCTACTGGCACTGGTTGGTCGCGGCCCTGCAAGGCGATTTCGGCTTCTCCCGCACCCATGCGCAGCCGGTGCTGGAAGTGCTTGCCCCGGCGCTTTGGGTGACCTGCAAGCTGATGCTGGCCTCCTTCGTGCTGTCGGTGCTGCTCGCCTTCGCGCTCGGGATCGCGGCGGCGCTGCGCCCCGGCGGGATCATCGACACCATCGTCAGCCTGTTCGCCTTCGCCGGTATCTCGGTGCCGGTGTTCTGGCTCGCCCTGGTGATGATCCTGGTGTTCGCGGTGCAGTTGCACTGGCTACCGGCCAGTGGTCTCAGCACCGTGGGCAACGACAGCTTCACCGACCAGCTCCGCCACCTGATCATGCCCGTGGTGACACTTGCGCTGGCCAATACCGGACAGTTTACCCGTTTCGTGCGCGCCGCCATGATCGAGACCATGCGCATGGACCACGTCCGCACCGCCCGGGCCAAGGGGGCGGGGGAGCAGCGCATCGTGATGGTGCACGCCCTGCGCAACGCCATGATCCCCGTGGTGACGGTGATGGCGCTCAGCTTCGGCAGCCTGTTCAGCGGCGCGCTGATCACCGAGACGATGTTCGCGGCGCCGGGGATGGGCAAGATGATCTACGACGCAATCCTGGGCAACGACTTCAACCTGGCGCTCACCGGGCTGCTGTTCGCGACCCTGATCACGCTGCTGAGCAACCTGGCTGCCGACCTCGCCTATGGCTGGCTCGACCCGCGGATCAGCCTGTGAGCGTCACGACCACGCAACGGGCCGTCTCGCCGTGGACGCTGCGTTGGCGGCGGTTCCGTAAGCACCGTACCGGGATGGCTAGCCTGGTCGTGGTGTTCCTGTTGCTGGTGTTCGCGCTGGCGGCGTGGCCCACGGCGCATCTGCTCGGCGTCGATCCGTACGAGACGGACCTGTTCTCGCAATATGGCCCGCCCTCAATGCAGCACCCGCTCGGCACCGACGAGGCCGGGCGCGATGAATTGGTGCGGCTGATGCTGGGTGGGCAGATCTCGCTGTTGGTGGGGGTGCTCTCCACCGTGTTCGGCAGCATCCTTGGCCTGCTGGTCGGAGTGGTGGCCGGCTATATCGGCGGCCGTGCGGACTCGGTGCTGATGCGCTTCACCGACGGGATGATCGCGCTGCCCTTGCTACCGCTGCTGATCGTGCTGGGTGCGTTGGACCTGACCAAGCTTGGTTTCTCAGCCGACTTCGCCCATTCGGGGGCGGCCGGGTTCTGGCGCGTGGTCGTGATCATCGCGCTGGTGGACTGGACCGGCATCGCCCGCCTGACCCGCGCCGCGACCCTGGCCTTACGCGAGCGCGACTACGTGCGGTCTGCCAAGGCAAGTGGCGGGGGTGCGACCTACGTGATGGCCAGCCACATCCTGCCGAACGTCGCGACGCCGCTGATCGTAGCGGTGACGTTGACGGTGGGCCGGGTCATCCTGTTCGAGAGCGTGCTGAGTTTCCTGGGGTTCGGCATCGTGGCGCCCACGCCGTCCTGGGGCAACATGCTCAACAACGCGCAGGATCTGGTGACCACCGACCCGGCGATCGCGATCTACCCGGGGCTGCTGATCTTCATCACGGTGATCGCGGTGAACTTCCTGGGCGACGGGCTGCAGCACGCCTTCGACCCCCGCAGCGAACGATAACTTCTCATCCCCCTCCCTCAAGGGGAGGGGGATGAGAAAACAGCTAAGCCGCTTCGTTCGGCCGTTGCAGTTCCTCCTCGAAGGTCGCGGCGATATGGTCGGCCAGCACGTCCGTCACCGGCTGCACGGCGTTGCGCCCCTTTAGCAAGTGGATCGCCGAGTTCGGCAGCGCCGGCAGTTCGCCCAACGGTAACAGCCGCAACCCGTCCGGCACCCAGGTAACGTTCGAAATCGTCACCGCCAGCCCAGCCAACACCGGGGCGTGCGTCCCGGCCAACGACGCACTGGTATAGGCGACCCGGTAGCGCCGCCCGGCTTTCTCCAGCGCACGCAGCGCACTGCGGCGCCAGGTGCAGCTATTACCCTCCATCGCCAGGGCCAACGGCAACGGGTCCATCCGGTGCGGGGCGTGGCGGGCGGAGGTGACCCAGCGCAACGGCCCCTCCCACAACTTCACGCCATCCCAGCCAGTGGAGTGGCCGTCCGAACACAGTGTCAGGTCTAGGTCGCCGCGGCGGAGATGCTGCACGACGTCCTCCGACGGAGCGCACAACACGTCCACATCCACGGCCGGATGCGAGAGCGCGAACCGCCGCAACACGCCGGGTAGATAGCGCATCGCGTAGTCGTCGGGCGTGCCGAGGCGGACCGTGCCCTGTACCGTCGGGGCGTGGAAGGCGCTCCAGATCTGGTCGTTCAGCGCCAGCAGGTCGCGTGAACGTTCGAGCAAATACCGCCCGTGACTGGTCAAATGCACCGCGCCGCCCTTGCCGCGCAGCAGCAGGGTCTGCCCGAGCAGCGACTCCAACCGCTGCACCTGCATCGAGACGGCCGACTGCGTTCGCCCAACCCGTTCGGCGGCGCGGGTGAAACTGCCCTCCTCGGCGATGAAAGCGAACGCGCGCAGCAGGGAGGGGTCAATCGCTGGGGCTGTGTCCATGGCGATCAGTATCATTGATACCGGACATCATAACAATTCGTTTTTCTTATTCCGCTATGACGCCCAGGTTCTCATCGTCATTACAGGAGGCGATCATGTCGCAAACCGTCGTCAAGCTCCGTTTCACCCCCGCTCGGCCCACTTGGCAGGACCGGCTGGCGCACGCCTGGACCGCATTCCGTGTGGTGCAGAAGGATGCTGCAACGCGCCGGCAGTTGGCGACACTGGATGATCGCGCCCTGAGCGATATCGGTATCTCCCGCGCCCAAGCCCAGTTCCTGGCCGAGCCGCCGATCTGGGATACCCATCGCTGATCCTGCGTAGCCACTGTAAGAGAGCAATTCTATGGGATTGCTCTGCCCGTTCGCTGCGTTGCGCTTTGGCAACGCGCCATTGTGCCGCCTGTGGTGGGGTGCCAAAGCGCACCCCACCCTACTAAGAGGGTGGATTACTTGAGGCGGGGCTGACCGGTATTGCCCGCAGGCGTTCGACTTCGGTCTTGGTAGGCGAGTGCCTGGACCCGACGACGGGGCTGAAGGGGCATTGCCTCAGCGCGCCGGGCTGATGCTCGTGCCGGTGGTGAGCATCGCCATTGCCTGGTCGGGTCCAGCCAGGATTTCGACCATGCGGACCTGGTCCGCAAAGGCCAAGCTGCCTCGGTTGCTCCGGACCGAGGCCACGGCATCGTTCAGCATCGTGTCGTAGAATGCGGCGCTGCCCAATTTGCGGGCGGCGGTCTCCAACCAGCGGAGATCGCGGGCCTGGCTTTCCATCGTGGCGATCGCGTCGTCGTCCGGCAGTCCCTCGCTGCCCGCTTGCAACACGACCATGGTCTGCGTGAACGCCTGTTCGAAACAGCGGCGGCACGATGCATCGGCCCGGCGACGCATCGTGTCCAAGCGCCCGCGCCTGGACTGCGGCGTGGCCTCCTCGAACGAGGCCAACAGGGTGGCGATCCGGGCTGCCTCGTAGGCTGTCGCTCGCATTTCGATGGTATCGCCCGATCGCTTCCCGAACTGACTGACCAGCCGATCGAGCGCCCGCCCGACGACATGGTCACCTCCGCTGACCTCTGCCGCGAGGGTCAAGACCCGGACCGGTGAGGCAAGGCGGGTCAGCAACACGGCAACGACCGTATCGAGCGCCGTCCTCACGCGTGTCTGGCTACGGACCAAGATCCCACGTACGGAGGCATCGTCGACCGCCCCGGGTTGGCTGGCGAGCCATTCGATCTGCGCGGCTTCGTGCAGGATCGCGGCGGCAGTGCCGCTGATGGCGTGGTAGTCGGCGGAGGAAAGGCCGGTATCACTCTGCCAAATCGCCGGCAGCTCGAGCGTTTCGAGCACCGGAGCGGCTTGGGTCCAGAGCGCAGGCCCATGATCCGGGAGCACTTGGCCGTCGCCGCACCAGGCGGCGTTGTTCCCCAATGCAGCCCGGACCGCTTTGCCCAGAACGGCCAGGGACGCCCGCGGCAACCCCATGTCGGCGCGGCGCCACTCGGCCGTGCTGAGGATGACGGGGTTCAAAGGGGTGAACAGAAGCCGCGAGAACCCGACCGGGCGAACCGGGCGGAGCTGCGCCAGCCGGGGGCGGAGCGGCGCGATGATCGCGTCAGCCGCACCGCGATCCGGTAGCGCGTCCACCATGGCGACGACGCGTGCCACCGCGGTGTCCGGCGCCTGGGCCAAACTCGCATGGACCTGACTGGCATGGACCTGACCGGCATCGGCCGTGTTCATGATGCCAGCATGGCTTCGTTGCGGGCGATCACATCCAGCACGGATTGCCCGGTTCGCCAGTCCTCGCGACCAAGCACAGTGGTCCGAAGCTGTGCCAAAGGTCCGATATCCACGTCGGACCCGACCCACTCCGCCATCTCCCGTGGGATACTTGGGAGGAGGATCGCGAGTTGGTCCAGCGTATCCGATCGAAAGGCGGGCTGCGGGTCGAGTTGCCATAGTTGGCAAATGCGCTCCCAGCCATCCATCATCCAATCAGCCCGGTCGAGCCGGTGCGCCAGTGCGGTTGGCTGGGCATGCCAGGCGTCAAGCAGATCCGTCATGTGCTCCGCCAATGCTCGCGCGTCAGCCAGCGCCTGGTCGACGCCCGTGAGCGTGAGGTCGGCGGTGCCCACGAGGATCTTGATCAAGGCCGGAGCAAGACCGCCGGCCCCCACGGGCAGAGACGCCGCTTGGTGACGCAGCCTCCGCAGCTTGGCGACCGTTTGGGGGATGCGGGCAAGGCCTGCCCGACTGTCCAGGCCGATCGGATCATACAGGGGCGCGAGCTCCGCGAGGTGCGCAACCATCTCCACGGGCTTTTGACCGAGGCGTGGCGCCGCGCTCATGACGACGCCCATGACCCGGCGCTCGAAGGCCGATGCGCTCTCGTCACGGGTCTGCAGATTGGCGCTGCCCGAAGGCTCCTCCTGCAGCACGAGGCGGCGTCGCAGCTGGTGCTTGGTTAGGGCCAGGCTTTCCTTGTCCGATGCGAGGGAAGCAACGGCGGCGACCCCGGCGGCCCGGCCTGCGAGCCCCTCGGATGCGACCTGCCTGGCGGCGTGCCGAATCGTCGCGGGCGTGATCGTTCGCATCGCTGCGACCAGCTCCATGAGCTGCATGTCGTGGACGGTCGGCCGGACCATCGCCCGGACATCCGCCCACGCGGCGACATACAGGCCCCGCCCGCCGGATGGGTTTGGCAACAGCACCTCCAAGCCCGCCCGCGCCGTTCCGCGGACACGCGCGCCGGCGAGCGACGGCGATGTGAACGACACATGGACGCCCCGCTCGAGGAACGTTGTCGGCTGGAACGGCTGGCTCGTGGAGGGTTGGGGCACACCTGCAGCTTGCCGGGGGATCGTTAAGGACAGGTTAGGAGGGTGGATCGTCCATCGTGGGCCGGCCGGTGCGGAAGCGCCAATGGTGCCAAAGCAGCCGGGCGGCGACGGCACGATGAGGCGCCCAGGCGGCGGCGAGTTGCCGCAGGGCTGCCGGGTTGGGTCGGGCCGGTAGCCCTTTCAGGTCCGCGATCGAGGCAGCCAACGCCAAATCCCCAGCCGGAAATACGTCCTCGCGGGCGAGCGCGAATAACAGGTAGATTTCGGCCGTCCATCGCCCCATGCCACGGATGGCGGACATGGCGGCAACCGCATCCTCGTCGCCCATTGCGGCTAATTCCGCCTCGTCCAGCCGGCCATCCAGGAACGCTTGCGCCAGCGCCCGGGCATGCAGGACCTTCGGGCGGGAAAGCCCTGCACTGCGCAGGTCGTCATCGCTCAAGGCTTGCAGTCCGGCGGGATCGAGCGCGCCGGGGATGGCCGCGAGCCGGCGCCAGATTGCAGCTGCGGCGCCGTTGCTGATCTGCTGCCCGACGATGGCCTGCAACAAGCCGGGGAAGCCGCCGGCCCGGCTGCGCCAGGGAAGCGGGCCGGCTGCCGCCTCGATCGCCGCGAAGGCCGGATCGATCAGGAGCAGCCGGCCGATGGCGATGCGGGCTGAAGCGGGCGGGGTCACGCCGGCGACGTTACCCCGCCGTTCCAGCCTCGGCCACTCAGTTCAGGCGTTCGGGCCGCCCGGTGTGGCGGTCCATCGTGAAATGGGCGATGGCGGTGCCGTCTGGTGTCGCCAGGGCAAAGTTGACCTGGTTCGGCTCCTCGGTCACTTCGGTCACCTTCCAAGTGTGGTTGCCGTTGAACAGCAGGAACGCCTCGGCGATCTTCTGCACATCCGGCCCCGAGAGGTTGCGGTCGGGCGCCGGGTAGATCAGCGCGAACTCCCGCATGCGGTGCATCATGCGGCCCATGCGCCAGCCCATCCCGCCCGGACCGTGCATCATGCCGCCGGGTCCGCGCCCCTCCATGTCAGGGCCGCGCCCCGCCATCATGCCGGGGCCGCGGTCGCCCATCATGCCGGGCGGCGGCGGGGGATGAGGCGCGTCTTGCGCCTGCGCCTGGTCGACGACCAGGGCCGCGCCCCCGCCCACGGCGATCCCTGCAGCCAGGGCAAGAGCAATCATCTTTTTCATAGTCCGGCATCCCTCGTTGGAGTGTGTGCCGCACCATGGCCGGCTCCTCGTGAGCTGGGCGCGGCAAAGTGCAACCAATTGCAACGTGTGCTCCCGCAGCGCTGTGTAACGGAGTAGCATCGTTGCCATGGAAACGATGCCGCACATCCTCGTCGTCGACGATGACCGCGAAATCCGCGACCTGCTGGCCCGTTTCCTGGAGCGGCACCGGTTCCGGGTCACCGCGGTCCGCGACGCGCGGGAGGCGAGGCGGGCCTGGCCCACCGGGCACTTCCAGCTTGTAGTGCTCGACCTGATGCTGCCCGGCGAGGGCGGGCTGGAACTGGCCCGGTGGATGCGCAGCCAGGGCGACGTGCCGATCGTCATGCTCACGGCGATGGGCGAGGAGACCGACCGCATCATCGGCCTGGAACTGGGCGCGGACGATTACGTGCCGAAGCCGTTCAACCCGCGCGAACTGTTGGCTCGCATGCGCGCGGTGCTGCGTCGCACAGCCGATCGAGCGGGCCGCCGGGCCGACGACGCCTCCGCCCTGCGCTTCGCCGGCTGGACGCTGGAGCCGGCCCGCCGCCGCTTGCTGAACCCCGATGGTGTCGAAGTGCCGCTGACCGGGGGCGAGTACGACCTATTGCTGGCCCTGGTGGAGCGGGCCAACCGCGTGCTGACCCGCGACATGTTGCTCGACCTGCTGCGGGGGCGGCAGGCCGGGCCGTTCGACCGGGCGATCGACGTCGCGATCAGCCGACTCCGCCGCAAGCTCGAGGATGACGGCCGGCAGGCGCAGCTCATCAAAACGGTACGGGGCGGTGGCTACGTGTTGGCCGCGGACGTCCAGCGGGCGTGAGGCTGGTTTCCCGTTTGTGGCCGCCCCGCTTTCGTCGGCCCCGCTTGTGGCCGCGAAGTCTGGCCAACCGAACTGCCGTGGTGCTGCTTGCCGGCCTGGCTTTGGTGCAGGGCGGCGGACTGCTGTTCTACACGCTCGACCGGCTGGACCTGCAACGGCTGGAAATGGCGCAGGAACTCGGTCTGCGGATCAGCAGCTTGTACCGATCGGTCATACTGGCGCCGCCCGACGAGCGCGAGGCCATGATCCACGAGCTCGACCCAGCGTCTAGCCTGACGGCTAGCCTCGATGCGGTGCCTTCGAACAGTGACCTGCCGCCCGCGCCGCCGCCGGTGCAGCGGATCGTCCGCATCAGCCTGCAGTTCGTCCCGATCCCGCCGGGTCAGCGCTGGCGGGAATTGATGGTGCGGGGACTGCCGTCCGAGCGGCGGTTGCTGGTCAGCATGCGACTGCCGACTGGCGAATGGCTGAACGTGATGGTGGCGATGCACCGTTTCCTGCCGTTCTGGTCCGAAAACTTCCTCATGGCCTTCGCGCTGATGACGCTCGCGGCGACGGCGCTGGTGATCTGGGCGGTCCGGGAGTTTAGCACCCCGATGCGGGACTTGGCACGGGCGGCCGAGCAACTAGGGCTGGACGTGAACGCGGCCCCGCTCCCCGAACGTGGCACGGTGGAGGCGGTGAAGGCGGCGCGGGCGTTCAACGTCATGGCGGAACGCATCCGCCGCTTCGTGCGCGACCGCACCTTCCTGCTCACGGCGATCGGCCACGACCTGCGCACGCCGATCACGCGGCTGAAGCTGCGGGCGGAGTGGATGGAGGACGAGGAGCAGCAGCACAAGATGCTGGCCGACCTCGACGAGTTGGAGAGCATGGTTGCGGCCACGCTCGCCTTCGGCCGCGACGATGCGGCGGCCGAGGCGTTGGTTGCGCTGGACCTTGCCGAGTTGCTGCGCACGATCGGCGAGGAAGCGGCAGACGCCCGGCCCGACCTGGCCGACCAGGTCCGGTACGACGGGCCCGATCATCAGGTGGTGCGGGCGCGTCCGGTCTCGATCAAGCGGTCGCTGTCCAACCTAGTGCAGAACGCCCTTAACTATGGCGGTGCGGCTCGTATCTCGCTCAACCGCCCACAGAATGGTACGTTGACGGTGGTGATCGACGATGACGGCCCGGGAATACCGTCCTCCGAGCTGGACCGGGTGTTCGAACCTTTCCACCGCCTCGAGACTAGCCGGAATCGGGAGACGGGCGGGACGGGGCTTGGTTTGCCGATCGCCCGCAATATCCTTCGGGCCCATGGGGGAGATGTGGTTCTGGCAAACCGGGCGGGCTGCGGGCTGCGGGCGACGGTGACGTTGCCGGGCTAAGGCGCCTTCAGGGTTGTTAAAGGAAAGGTCCTCCCCCGTTCTGCACGGGGGAGGTGGCGGCGAAGCCGACGGAGGGCGTGCGGGGCACGACAGTCCGAGCCTCGCTGGCCCCTCCACCATGCTTCGCATCGTTCCTCCCCCGCAGCGCGAGGGAGGAGCTATATGGTGCGGTGTTACTGCAGGATGATCGCCACCCGGCGGTTCTGCGGCTCCCGAACGCCAGCAGCTGTTGGCACCAGTGGACGGGTGTCGCCGAACGCCTGGATGTCGATCTCGCCGTTCGGAACGCCGTCACGCACCAGTTCGGCCGCAACGGTTTGCGCGCGCCGTAGCGAAAGGCCCTGGTTGTAGGCCGGGGTGCCGGATCGGTCGGCGTTGCCCTGCACCTGGATGCGGGTCGTCTGCACCCGTGTGCTGTTCTGCGCCGCTTCGGAGATGATCTGCCGAGCGCGGTCGCTCAGGTCGGCACGGTCCCAGTCGAAGAACACCAGATACGTGCGCGATGGTGTGACCACCGGAACGGGCGTCACGGGGGCAGGGGGCGGAGCCGGCGGCGCAGTGTTGAACGCATACCGCACACCGAGCAAGAAGCTGTGGTTCAGATCCTCCGTGGTGTCGGCATTGCCACTCTGGTAGCCGCTGCCAGTGGAGAACCGCTCGGCGGTGTATTTCTGGTTTCCTAGGATTCCCAGGAAGCGATACTCCGCAGTCAGTGCCAGCCCCGGCACTGCCTGGATCGGGAAGGCCGCGCCGACGATGCCCTGGTAGGCGAACCCGTTGCTGGTCCCGCCGATATGGGTGACGGCGCCGTTGCTGGTATTCACCGATTGGAAGCCGTCGACATGGGTCCACTGGTATCCGGCGCCCAAGCCGACATACGGCGTCATGAACGAGACACCGTATGGGCGCAGGTCCACGTCATACAGCACGTTGCCCATCACGCCGTAATCTTGCTGGGTACCCTGACCGGAGCTCGGGGTGGTCGTGCCGCCACGCTGGCGGATGCCGTTCTGCCGGTAATCACCCTCGATCTCGAAGCGGATCCCGTTGCCCAGCCCGTAGCCGACAGACCCCACGCCGCCGAAGCCAGCCTCGTCGAACTTGAACCTCGACGACCCCAATCCGGCGCCAGGTGAGCGCTGGAGGTGTTCGTCCTGTTTGTAGTTGTACAGGGCGCCGGCACCGATATAGATGCCGTTGATAGGCTGGGCCATGACGGCGCCGGGCAGGATGATTGCGGCCGCGCTCGCCGCCAAAACGGTTCGAAGTCGCATGGTGCGCCCCTTCTAAGTTGAGGCGCCCGCCTAAACCGTGCATGGCAGGCAGCATAGTGTCTAATGCTAAACAGGATTGAAACACGCCGTTACAGCATTGATAATGATCAACAATGCTGAACTTAAAACGCGTTCATGAAGGTGTCATTTCCGTGTGGTGGTCGAAGTGGGTGAGTTGACTTGCGCCCCCAGCCCGGCGTAACAGCGCGCCGTTGGCTGGCGGCGTAGCTCAGCGGTAGAGCAGGGGAATCATAATCCCTTGGTCGGCGGTTCAAATCCGTCCGCCGCTACCAACCAACGATCTCCTCATCGCGCCGACCTGACGCGTTATGCTGCCACACTCGCCTAAGTGGGCGACGAATGCCAACCGCCCCACCCTAGTTTCATCCTCGTAGGGTTCGACCTGCTTTGGCATTGCACCGAAGAAACGCGCCGACTCTCGCACACGAAGGTGCAATCCCCCAAGCGGATTGCACCCAACGCCGGCAGGTCTACGTTTACGGCAGTTGGAGTGGCTATTCACCGTAAGGCTGGCCCCGTC
>CAXTWC010000010.1:0-60684 GCA_964247805.1 uncultured Acetobacteraceae bacterium
CATCGTATCAGCGGCTTGTACCATGCCCGTCACCCCTGATGAATGATCCGGGCTAAGTCAGTGGTCGTTCTTATATGGTCGGCTGCCTTACCTGCTCATCTATCTCTGGCGTGTCGTTGAACATATTTTCAAGGAAGTTGTGCCAACGGATCCTGCATACCTCGCTGACATGGAGCGGCGGATTACAGCACTGACTTTGTTATGGTGGGCCTCACTCAAAGACGGCTACACGGACCGACACATCGAAGCTCTCGTTGTGCATATGCGCGGGTGGCTGATCCTGCATTGTATGGAGGAAGGCCGACAGCCTCCGACTGGAAAGGATCTCTTTAGAATGGCGAATACGGGCGCTCTCCCCCGACGCAAGGCTGCGAGCAGGGGGGCTAACTCGTAGTCCGAGCTGCCTTGCTACGAGGATATCGTTTATCACTTCCTGCCTCCACACCACCCCGAGTTGCGCCTCAATTTCCTTCTTTCCAATGTGTCTCCCAGAGTAGACGCCCACGAACCTGATGGTGCGTCCAGGTTTGACCACACCGGAGAATTCAAGTGCTGCGGAGCGATCTACATGCACGACAGGAGAACCTGACATTCCCTCTCGTGTAGCCGTATCAATCAGGAACGACGGGCGCCCGTTCAAAAGCACGTCCATCTCACTTGCTACCGAGGCTCGCTTCCAGAGCGGGAAGTGGCCCGTCGGCTGCTACTATTGGGCCATACGTTATCCAGTATCTTCTCAATATGATCGTATATTATGTCGTCCACAGGAACTAAGTTCTTGTGTGGTACAGAGGCATGTTGTCTCAACCAAAACGACAAATTTCTGATTAGCCCCCGCAGATTAACTTGAAGAAGGGTTCGTAATTGGCTCGTGGCCCTCGCTGCGGCCGGGAGGATTGGCTTGGCGCACGTTCAGCTATCGACAGCGATAAACCACCTGTTCTCCCGCAAGTAGGCCATCGAATGTAGCATCTGCCGCCCGACGTACCTCGTGTCCTCTCGGGCGTGTGAGCCGCCCAGCGCGAGCGCTACTTGCCTCACGCTAAGCCCGCCTGTTTCATACCTCGTTTCAGGACGCCGCCGCACGAGGACCTGACTTTGATTGTCACGACACCACCGAGGTCTGGGGCTGTCGGGCGTCCTGCACCGGCGCCGCCGTCGTCGATGCCATCCCGGGCCGCGTTCTTTCTAGTTGCAGTGAGCGACATTACGGCTATTCGTTCTACCGGTCATGGGCCGAACGCGCGAACCAGTCTACAAGCGCCTGCGCTGCAGCCCGACAGTCCGCCTCTGGTCGTGCTGGCAGCGCCTGGCGGAGACGACGAGCAAGATGGAGGAAGCGGGTATCAAGCCCGTGATGCCGTAACTCCTTTCTCATCGGTCGAGACATGACAGCTTTCCGGCCTTTCAACTCCGAAGACGCCATCGCCGCCGCATCTGCCGCCCTATCCTGCGCTTGGGCCAAGCCTGTTGCGATCGACACGGCCGAAAGCCTCGGCGGCGAGGAGCGTCGCAACCTCATCCTTCGCGCCCCTGCGACCGCCGACGAATGGGCCCACGCTCGATCATCATCAAGGCGACCCGGGCTGCCTCCTACAATCCCCGTGCCGCGGACGCCTACGCCACGTTCGGCTTCGTCAAGGAGTGGGCCGCGGCGAACTACCTCGCCTGCCACGCCGTCGGGCAGCCATTCACCCCCACCTTGCTCGCGTATGACCTCGATAAGGGCGTTCCTATTTTCGAGGATGTTGGGCAATCCGTGCCGTCGCTCGTCGGGCCGCTGCTGCACGGGACCGCGGACGAGGCGGAACAGGCGCTCACTGCCTATGCCGAAGCTCTGGCGACGTTGCACCGCGCCACGACTGGCTGCCGGAGCGGCCACGCGGCCATCCTTCGGGACGGCTTCCCATCGTCGGCAATCCCACCGCCCGCCCATCGCTGGATCGAAGATGTCGCCCGTCCGTTGCACGACTTGCTCGGACCCGCACTTCCGGAGGACGAAGCCGACCTGGTCGCGGAACGCCTCAGGCAGCCCGGCGGCTGGCAGGTCTTGGTGCACAGCGACCCATGCCCCGACAACATTCTGCTGGACGCCGACGGCCATGCTGTCCTGATCGACCTGGAGTTCGCCCGGCCCGGCCATGCGCTACTGGATGCTGCCTACTGGCGCATGGGCTTCCAACCTGCTGGTGTGCCGGAACTGTCCCAGCTGAGATCATGCACCGCATTGATCAGAACTACGCGCAGCCATTGTAGCCGCCGTGCCTGCCGCAGCCGACGACGATGCGTTGTCGCCTATCCCTCTGGCAGGGCAGGACGGTGGTTTGGTTGAGTTTAGGCTTAGCAACAGCAGGAGTGCCATCGTTGTGTCACGCCAGCGCGGCGCCTAGGCAGTCTACGTCGGTGACGATGTCCACCAGCGCGGCAGCGGCAGCGGAGAACTGCATTGGGACGAGATCATGCGTTACCAAGCACGATTTCAGCGTCATACTCCCGAGAGGGATGCCGGTGAAGGCAGATAACCGAAGTCGGTTCGAGCCCAGGAAGGCGATACGGTCCAGATGACGCTGGATGGGCGTTCGCTTACCCCCGGCAGATGCTCGTTGCGTGTAGTCGGCCAGCCGCTCACCGATTTCACCGACAGTGCGCGCCGGAGCCAGCCGTTTGCACTCGGCGGCATAGACGGTGCCGCCGACCGGGTCCCACGCGAGAACGTCCACGTCGCCCAGCGCGGTAGCGCCACCCAAGGTAGTGATTTTGACCTCTGCCCTTGCCTCGTAGCCTAAGTTTGCGAACGCCTCCCGAACCTCGTCGTTGAAGGCGTGCCCAACTCGGTCGATGGCGCCGCCGATCCACCGCCGCATCTCCGGCGAACTAAACATCTCGCCCGGCAACGTGCCTAGGTAGGCGCCTGCCAAGTGCCGGATATCCCTGTCCAGCAGCGCAGGGCTGACAACGATCAAGGTGTTGCTGTCGGTTCCTAACCGCACAAATGGCCGCCGGATGAGCGAAAGCCTCCGTCCATATCTCCAGGGATACCAGTCGCGCGGGTTGGCATTTGCCGGACGGTCCTCGTCCCACCTGGGGCGGGGCCCGAGCGACAAGCAGTCAAGGATTCGGCTCGCCTCCATAAGACTTACGTTCAGTCCGTTGCAGATCAAGATTGCGAACTCGCTTTCACGGACGCACGCGACTGCTTGCCCCGCAGTGATGGCGACATTAGCCGAAACGGCAAGGAGCCTTGCGAGGCCGTCCAGCGAGGCACCGAACTCCGCCCGGCATGCGTCGTCGAAGGCCGTATTCAGAACTATTTTCGGTTCCGGCGTATCGGGCTCGCCAAGATGCTCGCTAAAATGGCTACGGTACGACTCCGCTGCGTCCACGAACTGCCTCTCGGCGCGGGCCTCGAGATAGCCCCCGCGCATCGATGCGGACAGGATGGAACCGATGTCCAAGGTCATGCTGGGGTGTATCACGAGCGTGCCGTCCGTTAGCCCGTAACGCAATGCATCGTTGGCGTGGGCGACCTCGATGAGGGTCGACACATCGGCCAGCAGACGATCGAGGTCTTCGCAGCCACAAGGCGCGCCGCCCGACGACGGCGACGCGCAGACAGCCATCTCGACCACGGCCCGCAGACTTGTCGTCGCCTCCGCGCGAGCACTCTCCCGCCGATTTGCCGCCGACACGGTTGCCTCCCGGTCGGCATGTAGAGCGATCACAGCGGCCGCCGTGCGTCCCCAGTTCGCGCGCTCCTTCTCGACTGCTTCGAGGTTCGTCATGGCCCTCAGCACGACGCTGGCCCGGTCTAGCCCGCGAAGATCCTCCTCGATTTGTCGCCAGAGGGCATCGACGGCATTGGACAGAAGACGGGAAGCCTGGGCCGGAGCCAGCCGCCCGGGGGCGCCCGTATAGCCTGCGAGCCTGGCTAGCCCGAAGCGGCTGCGAGCCTCGTCCTCCGCCTGAACCAGCCGCGGTCGGGGCAGCTCCGACCGGGCTTGCACCTCGTCCCCGGCACTCCGCGCACGCATCCTGTGAAAGAACCTCGCGCCCTCCGGCACGACGAGGTCGACGAGACCGGAGATGTCGGCCTTGTCTACGCTAACGCCCGCGTAGCGCGCAGCGCCTTCGTAGATGGCCTCGACCATCGCTCGGTCGCCAAGGTTCTGCGGAAGAGCAAAGCATTCGAGGAAGGCCTGGGTGCAGTCGACTCTCATGCCAGCGGCCGTCACCGTCACGTCCGGCGGAGTGCATAGTCTGTCCGAAGGCCGCGCGAGGTCCGGTGTCTCGAGGTCGGGGAAGCATAGCTCGATTCCGACGACGTCCGGCAGCCCTGGTAGGGAACGATCGAGGGCGTCCGCCGCCTTTCCCAACCAGTTCAGGGCCATGTCCCAGACTTGAAAGATGAGTGAGCGCCGCTCTCGGTCGGTGGAGCTCTCCTCGCAGCTTAGCCACCACGTTCGTTGCGCCGTCTCGACGCAACCTGCAAGTTGCGAGTGAGCCGCGTGGGCCGGGCTGACGTAGATCGGCAGCATGGCGTCGTCGTCGAAGAAAACCTCCTGCGTGCGCCTTTCGACCTCTACCCATTGCGTGCCGCAAGGCGAGCGAACCGCGTGGTAGTCGCGTGATCGCCTCAGGCGCGACCGCAGGCCCTCAAGAAAATTAGGCGCTATGAACATGCAGCCTGGCTCGGCATCTACTGGCGCGACTTCAAATGCCTGCCGCTCGCAGTAGGCGTAGAGGTTGGCGAACCCGTTAAGCTCCATGATTTCGAACCCTGCCGCGTGGAGCGCGTCCAACCGTGCCAGCAGCTTCCTGGCCCTGACGGCGGAGTAGCCGCTTTCCCCGGCTAGCAGCACGAAATCGTGGAGGTGCAGGACGAGCAGCTTCCAGTCCTCCGTGTTCTGGAGGTCCTCCATGGCGAAGCCGCGCCCCATGCCCCCGTGAACCACGACTGTCAGGCCTCTGCGGTAGCCTGGCCTCTGCCTGAGTTCGGCCGCGCCCTCCAGAACCCGGCGACGGACGCCAGGCGGAAGCATCCGAAGCTCTTGAAGCCCCCCCCGCCGCACTTGACCTAGGTCATCGTGGACCAGCATCAGATGGGCATACGACCCGACATCAAAGGAAGCCATCACCTCGTGCGCGCCAAGGTCGCGCCTGTAGACCATGGGTCCAGGCATCTCGAAGTCCCACCCGTAAGCAGATGCCTGCCCAAACCGCTGCAGCTGGTCGTCCGCGACGGCCGCCTGCCATTCGTCTTGTAGGCCCAGCTCAGCCGCGGTCTCAAGGACGAGGCGACGCACCGCGGCGCCGACCACCGTTGGCAAGGCGAGTATCCAGGTCCGTCCTTCTACCATCACCACGGGCCGCCGCTCTAGGACCGAGTGACCCATCGATTGATCCCGGAGTTCGTCCCCTTGATCGGGGCCGAAGACGAAGGAGTCGAGATCGCCGCAATCAATGCCGAGCACTGCGAGTTCGCCAAGGCTGAACGAAACTCTTGATGCCCCTTCCTCCATTCCATTACGCGTGACATTCAGACGGCCGCGCGGCGATCCACCGCCCATCGCGAACCGTTCAACTCCGCTCCGGGCAGCCACAGCCTCGCTGAGCAGGAGCAGGGCACGAATAGACGCGAAGGTCCGTTCGAGCACCGGGCGCACAAGCGGCCGGTTCAACGCTGACAGGCAGCTCTGAAGCCAGAAGTCGTTCCCCTCCCAGATGCCTTCAAAAATCCTCGAGGTCCCGGCCCAGGAGACGACGCAGGAAACGAAAACGTCCTCGGCGGGATCCTCAGCCCGAGCCAGTTCGTCCCCGAGCAGGGTGTTGTTGAGCCATTCGCGAACATTGGCGGCTGGGACACGCTCGCTCCCGGAGCACGCCATAGCCGCGAGATGGCAGAGCGCCTCGAGTCGGACGGCGCACGGGTGGTTCTCGGGCCTGGTGAGCAGGCCGCCGACCGCCGCAGCGACACTGGCGCGGGAGTATTTCGCAAGACGCCGCACCAAAGACGACTGTCTTGCAACAAGCCCACCCATAGACATCAAGGCTTGCGCGGCTCCCAACTGGCCCAGCATGTCAGGCCGTTTACGTCCTGCGGCATCAAACGAATTCATCTGTGCGCCATCGAAGAATCGCAGCCTCGCTTGCACGGCCCCTCCGGCGAAGCCTCCCTGGCCGTAGTGCTCCGCAATCAGTCGCGACGCCCGGCACAGCCGCCCGCTGCAAGCGCAATCCGGCAATCAAACCGTTTCCCCCGACGACAAAGCCCTCGATGCCAACGCTTCCTGCGCCGATCACCCCAACCTCAAACTTGTCCGGCGCTGGGCGACCTACAAGACGTGATGGCCATAGCGTAGGCTGCTCGATGGGTTGGATCAGAGTCCGGCGGCGTAGCCGTCGCGCTGCGGGTCGGCACCGCCCTCCAATATGCCATTCCACCGTGTGATCCCGTGAAGCGCGGCGAACGGGAAGCTTTGTGGCGAACGGCGGACCTCGTATCCACTCGCGACGAGTTCCGCCTCGACCCGGCGTGGTATGCGGTTGCTGATGTCGATGGCGTCCGTGGTGGCCGAGAAACGCGGCGCCATGACCGTCTCCTGTGCGCCCATGCCCCAGTCGAGCAGGTTGAGCAGTCCCTGCAGCACGGCGACCCCGATCCACGCGCCGCCGGGTGCGCCGAGCGTGGCCAAGGGCTGGTCGTCTTCGTACACCATCGTGGGCGACATGGAAGAGAAGCGCCGGGCCCCAGGACGGATGGAGCTGGGACGGCCTGGCCGCGGGTCGTACCAGTTCATCGCTCCGTTCAGCATGAAGCCGGTGCCGGGCGGTATGACGCCCGAGGGCACGCCGAGGGTATGGGTGAGCGAGACGACCGTCCCCTCCGCGTCCCAGCAGGAAACCGTGGTGGTGTCCTTGGCCTCGGCTGCCACGCGCGTCAGCAACGCCTTGTCGCCGCGGCGGATGGCCGCCGCGCACGCCTCCGCATAGCCGTCCGATATTAGGTGATCGATTGGCGGCGGAGCGAAGTCAAGGTCACCGATGTTCTCGTCCCTGTCATGCCCGGCAATCTTCATCGCCTCCGCTACGGTGCGGACGTATTCGGGGCTGTTGTGTCCCGTCGCGACCAGATCGAATCGTCCGAGGATGCGGAGCATCTCGGCGACGACGATCCCGCCCGCTGGCGGCGCTGGCAAAGCGATTGTGCGGCCGCGATAGCCGACGGTGAGCGCCGGGGCACGTCGGACCCGGAAGCTCGCAAAATCCTCCATGGACAGCAGGCCCCCGGACCGGGCCATGTCCTCCGCCATGAGCCGGGCCAAGTCCCCGCGGTAGAACAGTTCGGGCCCATCGTCCGCCAGCCGCGCCAGCGTTCCGGCCAGTGCGGGGTTGCGCACGGGACGAGCGATGCGCTTCGGCTCGCCGTCTTCCATGTAGAGCGCACGGCCTTCGGCGGTGAAATCCAGCTTGTCCGCCATCGGACAGCGACCGTACGCGCGCTCGTCGGCGGTGAATATGGCGTGCACATGTGGACGGATCGCCCAGCCCTCCATGGCCCGCTCGATTGCGGGCTGGAACAACTCTCGCCAAGAAAGGCGGCCGTAGCTGGCGTGCGCGGCCTCCAGGCGCGCAGGATGCCTGGAATTGTGACGGCGCCGTGGCCGAGTTCGTTGAGTGCCCCATGCACCCGGTAGCCGTAGCCGTCCAGGCACTCGCCCTCGAACAGGTTCTGCCACTGCGAGGGTGTAGCGGCAGCTGGCACAGTGGACAGGCCGTCCAGTACCTCGCGGCCGCCGGTCGGGCCGTGATGGACGTGCATGACGGCCAGGCCGCCTATCCCGCACATCATGGGGTCCACCACACCCTGGGTCAGCGCGCAGGCGATGACGGCATCCACTGCCGATCCCCCGGCAGCAGCACGGACCAGCCTGCCTCCACTGCGTCCGGCTGCGGCGCCACAATCATGGCGCCAGGACGAGGGCGGGGGTCGAGTGGACGATTCATACCCGGGTCTCCGCAGCGCCGGGCCGTGATGACACCGCAGCGCATTGCGCACCCGTTAGATCGAACCCGGCGATGCCGAGCCTCGACAGCACAGCCGGAGACAACCCGATACCGAGCCCGGGCCCGCCGGGCAGCGTGCTGGCACCTCGCTCGGCACGAGGCAGCGCCCCGTCGACGAGTTCGTCAAACAGCGACGTCTCGTCGAACTGCACCTCCAGCCGGTCCAGCGTTCTGGCCGCCGCACAGACCTGCAGGCTGGCCGCATGGCACACCGGACCCGTCGGATTGTGCGGCGAAAACGCCACCCCTGCCCCTGCGAACGCATCAGCGATCCGGAGCATCTCGGCCAGTCCTCCGACGTACTTCGCATCCGGCATCATGGCGTCATACGTCTGCGCCTTTAGGAACGATGCGAACCCCTTTTCGCCAAAAGCCGTCTCGCACCCGGCGAGACGGATGGCACGTGCGTTTGCCAGCGAGCGCAGCCGACGCAGTGCTGAGAGATTGGCCTCCGTCTCCGGCAGCGGGCACTCGACCCAGTAAAGCCCCAGCGCCTCGCCTTCGCGGATCACCGTCTCCGCCTCCCGCTCGTCCAGCCGCCAGTGACAGTCGACCATGAGGTCACGCGTCGGGCCGATGACGTCCCGAGTCGCGGCGATCCGCGCCAGACCTGGACCGAGCGAGCCTGGCACGCGCGCCGGGCCGGGTGCCACCTCGTCGAACGGCGCGATCTTCACCGCCTCGAACCCGGCAGCCAGGGCATCCCTGGCGCTTGCTGCAAATCCTGCCGGAGTGCGGTCCAGCGTGCGCCGGTTGATGTTGGCGTAGAGTGGGATCGACGACCGCCGCTCCCCACCGAGCGCCTCGGCCATGCTCTGTCCGCTGCGCTGCGCCACGATGTCCCACAGGGCTTGGTCCAATGCAGACACCGCCGCCGCTTCCGCGAGATTCTGCGGCTTCGGCCACACCGTCGGCACCGCGTGCGGCAGCGCGAACAAGGAGGCCGACCGTTCGCGTAGCGCCTGTAACACCGCGGCCTCCTGATTGTTCAAAGAGCCCTCTCCGGCGCCGATCAGGCCCGAACTCGTGGTGACCCGGACGAAGATCCAGCGCGTCTTCGGCGTCACCTCGGCGACATGAGCCTGCAGCCGGACAACCCCGTCGTACCCTTCGGCCATCTCCGTCTCTCCCTTGCCTTTCAGTGGCCGTTGCCGGTTCATGGCCGTGACGTCAAGCCGAGGGCGAACAATGCCGAAGAAAATGGTAGCAGACCACCAGGTGCAGCTGGCGGCGAAACCTAGCTCTGTCCGTAAGGGTATTGTTGGCCTGCTGTTCGTGAGCGTCGTAATCAACTACCTCGACCGCAGCAGCATATCTATCGCCGGACCCGGCATCGCCGACGAGCTTCATTTGACGCCCGTGCAGATGGGGCTGGTTTTCTCAGCCTTCGCCTGGGCGTACTCGCCCCTGCAAATCCCTGGCTCGTTCCTAGTCGACCGGATGCGGCCGCGAGTGCTCTACCCACTGGCCATTCTCTGCTGGTCGTTGTTCGCGACCATGCAGGGCCTGACGGGTTCCATGTGGCAACTCGTCGCGGCGCGTCTCGGCGTGGGGGCCAGCGAGGTTCCATCTTATCCGATGAACAACCGCATCGCGACGACCTGGCTGCCAGAGGCAGAGCGGGCGCGCGGCGTGGGCTTCTACATTTCCGGCCAGTATGTCGGACTGGCATTCCTGACACCCGTCCTGATCTGGCTGCAAGGTGCGTTCGGATGGCGCGGCATGTTCCTCGTAACAGGCGGTTTAGGCATGGCCTGGGCGGGACTGTTCTACCTGTTCTATCGCGATCCCGAGGACTCCCGCGCCAACGCCGGAGAATTAGCTCTCATTCGCGAGGGCGGAGGCCAAGCGGCAACCAGTAAATCCGGCAGCGCCTCGCCCGTGCCCGCGAGTGTCGCATTCCGTAGCCGCAAGATGTGGGGCCTGCTGTTAGCGCACATGGGGGAGACCTGCGCGAACTGGTTCTTTCTCACCTGGTTTCCCACTTACCTGGTGAACTATCGCCATATCACCTTCCTCAAGGCTGGGTTCATGGCCACGCTGCCCTTTCTCGCAGCCTGGGCAGGTGTCCTACTGTCCGGCTACTTGTCCGACCTTCTGTTGCGCAGCGGCTACTCCCTGTCATTGTCGCGCAAGCTGCCGATTGTGACCGGAATGCTGCTGGCGACCACCCTGATCGGTGCCAATTTCGTCGACTCATCCGCCTTGATCATCACCTTCATGACGACCGCTTTCTTCGGCAGCGGACTGGCTGCAATCAGCTGGTCGGTGGTATCGTCCATTGCCCCGGTGAACCTGGTCGGCTTAACCAGTGGGGCGTTCAACTTCGTCGGTACGAGCATGGGCATCGTCGTCCCGCTCGTCATCGGCCTTCTGGTCACCGGAGACGATTTCTCTCCAGCCCTGGTGTTCGTTGGCGGCATGGCCGTGCTGAGCGTGTTCTGCTGGACGGTGGTCGTCGGCAAGATCGAGCGGATTCAAGCTTAGACGTCTCGTCAGGCAAGACGGAGTGGCCGCGAAAAGGGTTTGCAATCTCGTAGGGCGCGGTCGAGATGCAAGCCGTTCGCAATCCGACCGGCCGTAAGCGTTAACGTTAACCAGCGCGCGGTGGTGCGGCTTTGAAGCCTGATTGCCACCGGCCCACTTCAGCCTTGCTCGGTCAACGCCGGGTCCGCCTGGATCGGCACCCTCGCCAAGACCCAGACTGCACCAGCGCAGACCGCAGCCAAACCTGCGGCCAGCCAAAGGGCCGGGTCGAAGGATCCTGTCGTCTCCGCCACGATCCCGGTCAGCAGGGGCGCCAACGAGCCGCCGACGGAGCCGCCGATGCTGGCCATGGCCTCCACGGAAGCGATCAGCGTGGCCGGGGCCAGGCTTGCCGCGAGTGCCCAGCCAGCGGTGGTGGCGAGGTTGGCGCAGAACAGGGCGGCGGCAATGCTGCCGAGCGCCAGCCCGGCGCTGCCCGCCACGGTGGCACCGGCGCTCCCCAGGGCTGCGGCGAACAGCCCTGCCACGAGCAGGACACGCCGGGCGGCCTGCTCGCCTAGGTGCGGGGCCAGCCGATCCGCCACCCAGCCGCCGCCCACCGCGCCGACGAACCCGGCGGCTTGCGGTGCCGACGACCACAGCGCCGCCGCGTCCGGGGCCATGGCCCAACGCCCGACCAGGTAGCCGGGCAGCCAGGTGACATACAGCCAGGTCACGTAGACGGTTCCTCCGAAGCCCAGCAGCAGCCCCCAGGTGGTGCGTTGCCGGAGCAGAGCGAGCCAGACGGTTGGCCCGGCGATCCGGGGCGCCGCGTCCGAGGTTTGCGGCGGGGTGCGGTAGACGACCGCCCATGCCAGCGCGATCAGCAGCCCGGCGGCGCCAGGGCGACAAAGCTGGCCCGCCATCCCGCATGCACCATAAGCGGCGTGAGCAGCAGGGGCGCCAGCGCCGGTCCCAGCGACGCCGACGCGTTCAGCAAGCCCAGCGGCAGCGCCCGCGCCTCGGGCGGGAACCGGTCGGCACAGACCCGGGCGCCACCCACGAACATGGGTAATTCGCCCAGGCCCAGCGCTACCCGGGCCACGATGAACTGCGCCAGGCTGCCGACCAGCCCGCTGGCCGCCTGCACGGCCGACCACACTGCCAGCCCACCGGCCAGCGCCCACCGCGCGCCCGCCCGGTCGACCAGGCTCCCGGCTGGCAATTGCGCCACGGCGTAGCTCCAGGCGAATGCCGAAAGCAGCAGCCCGGCCTGCCCCTCGGACAAATGCAGATCCGCCCGGATGGCCGGGAGCGCGATGGAGACGGCGGAGCGGTCGATGAAGTTCACGCAACCCGCCAGCACCAGCAGCGCGACGGCGGTCCAGCGCAGGCTCATGCGGCGGGCGCTCCCCAGAGCTGGCGCAGGCCGTCGTGGCCCGGCACTGGATCCCGGTCTGGCACCGGCACGGCCGCGGCGCGGCGGACGGCGTCCGCATACTCTGCCGGGTCGCCGCGGAGGGTGTCGAAGCGGCTGCCGCCCGGGTAGGCGCCCACCACCAGCAGGGCGCCATCATCCCCCGCGTTGAAATGCGCCACACCCGCTGGGATGACCGCCACGTCGCCTGCCGCCAGGGTGGCCTCCATCCCTGCCGGACCACCGAAGCGGACGGTGACGCGGCCAGCGGCGATGCCCAGCACCTCATGCGCGATGCTGTGGAAATGGTGGAAGCGGTAGATGCCGTTTCTCCAGGCATTGGCCCAGCCTGCCGCGGCGAAGGCCCGCTCCATGGCAGCGGGGTCAGCCGGGAGCGCGCCGCGGTAGAGCAGCACCGGACGGCGGGAATTCGGGTACGGCGGTGCGGCTGGCAGAAGCAGCGTATCGGGGTCGGTCATTCGCAGGCAACGCGCGAAGGAGCTAATCGAGCCAGCGGAACCGCTCCAGGTCGAAGCGGCCGCCGTCGCCGAACTCGATGCCTTCCTCCTCCAGCCGCCGCCGCTGGACGGCGTCGCCGCCATTGCGGGACGCGGCATAGGACACCTCGCCCTTGGCGTTCACAACGCGGTGCCAGGGCACCGTGGTCGCCGCATCTAGGTGCTGGAGGACATGGCCAACCAGGCGGGCCCGCCTGGGCAGGCCAGCCATCGCGGCGACCTGGCCATATGTGGCAACCCAACCTGGGGGGATGCGGCGCACAACGGCGCAGATCGCGGCCCTGGCCTCGTCCCCCTCAAACAGGGCGGTCTGGGGCAGCGTGCGTCTCTGTTGCAATCGATGCCTCATAGCTACGAAGACTTGGTCACTTCGTCGCGCATGACGGGATCAAGCCGGGGGGATCGATCGGCAATTCGCTCAGGCAGCCAGGACGGCAAAGCGGGCGAACGACACAGCCAAGGTCTGATAGATGGCCCGCTTGAACGGCGGCGCCAGGTTTGGCAACTCGCATAGATTGGCCCAACGCCAGGCGTCGAACTCCGGACTCGGATCCAGGTCGAGGCGGATGTCGGCGTCTACGCCCTCGAAACGCAGTGCGAACCAGCGCTGTCGCTGGCCGCGGAACTTGCCGTCCAGGGCAAGCCCCAGCAGCTCCGGTGGAAGATCGTACGTCAACCAGTCCTGATGCTCTCCGATCACGCTGGCCTGAGCGGTGCCGATTTCCTCCTGGAGCTCGCGCAGCACTGCGGTGGCTGGATCCTCGCTGGCGTCGATGCCGCCCTGCGGCAACTGCCAGCCGCCAGGCGGTCCCTCTGCGTTCGGTACGTCGGCGCGGCGGGCAACGAACACCTGGCCAGACTGGTTGAACAGCACGGCACCGACGTTCGGGCGGTATGGCAGGTCGGTCATTTCAGGAGTTCCTCGATGCGTGGCGGGCTGAGGGCCACGGACCAGCGCGACAGCAGGACATCTCTCCCGAACCCTCCCCCACGCATACCCCGCGTTCCTCTGCCAAAGGTTCTCGTAGAATGCACACCATTCCCATAAGGACTCCTGCGGAACGTTCGGAGAAGAGCCCGGGCCTGGAATGTCCGTGGCTCACCCTAGTCACCTGGGCAGTTGGCAGCACGGGCGCCGGACTGTGATGGTCTTCGCAGAGTCAGGAGATGCACCATGCCCACAACACCTCTGCAAGGCCTCTCGGAGACGCTGGCCGACGTCGTCGCCGCGGTCGCGGGCAGTGTCGTCGCGGTACAGTCTAGGCGTGCGCGATCCAGCGGCTTCGTCTGGCGCCCGGGCCTCATAGTGACCGCTGACGAGGCGCTGGCGGACGAGGGGTCGATAGAGGTGTCGTATGTTGGCGGAACTGCCCTGGCCACGCTTGCCGGGCGGGATGCGACGACAGACATCGCGCTGCTGCGGGTGCCTGATGCAGCCACGCTGCCACCCGTCGTGTTCGCACCCTCTGCTCCCAGGGCAGGATCGCTCGCTGTGGCAGTTGGCTCCCACGACGGCATGCCTTCGGCGGCACTGGGCATTGTCGGGAGCACCGGCCCGGCCTGGCGCTCGATGCGGGGCGGCGACATCGACGCCCGCATCGAGCTCGACCTGGCACTCCGCCGTTCGTCCGAGGGAGGAGTGGTGCTCGATGCCTCGAGCCAGGCAATCGGCATGGCGGTATTCGGACCACGTCGCCGCGTGCTCGTCATCCCTGGCTCGACCATCGACCGGGTCGCAGCACGGTTGCAGGAGCATGGCCGGGTGTCGCGCGGATACCTCGGGCTGGGCATGCAGCCCGTGCGGACACCAGACGGCAAGTCGGCAATCATGGTGATGAGCGTGGACCGGCAAGGACCAGGCCTTGCAGCGGGCATGTACCAAGGGGACGTCATCGTGGGACTGGATGGGCAGCCGGTCGGGTCGGTGTCAGCCTTGCTGCGTGTTCTAGGTCCGGAGAGCGTCGGGGCTACCGTCGTCCTGGCCGTCATACGTGGCGGGGAACTGCTGGACGTGCGGCTTGTCGTGGGTGAAAGGCAGGCTGGATGAGCGAGCCGGTCAGCATCGAACTCGACGTCGGGTCGGGTGAGCTGGCCGACCGGCTGATTGCGTTGCTCGCGCCGGTCGCAGGATTGCGCCTGGTGCAGCGAGGCGAGCCAGCGGACGCGACCATCTCCGCCCCGCGGTCCGATACGGATGCCTCGCTGACGCCGCGTGAGGTCGAAGTGCTGGCACTGCTTGCGGAGGGAGCGTCGAACAAGGAGGTCGCAAGGCGGCTCCGCATCTCGGTCCATACCGCCAAGTTCCACGTGAGCTCGCTGCTGGACAAGCTGGATGCCACCGGGCGAACCGACGCGGTCGCGCATGCAGCGCGCACTGGCGTCATACAGCTGTAAGCTCCATGGTTCCCTGGATCGGCGTCGGGCGCCGTCGGAACTTCCCGGCGAAGTGCTCCGACCATGCCAAATCAGCCGGACTCATCCGTGTTCAATCATCCGAGCTGTTCGCGGTCGCTATCACGGCATCGGCCAGGACACGCAGTCCGATACCGGCCCACTCGCGCGATATCGACTCTGTCGGATGGTGGCTTACTCCGCCATGGCAAGGAATGAAGAGCATGACCGCGGGCATGCGTGCTGCGGCATGGTAGGCATCATGCCCGGCACCGCTGAGGATGTCGCGATGCTGGGCACCGTGATGCTGGGCGGCGGCACGCAGCCGGTCGGCTAGGGCTTTGTCGAACTGGACCCTTGGAAAGGCCCAGTAGGTCTCCCGCAAGACGCTGACCCGGCGCCGCGCTGCAAAGGAGGCGAACGCAGCGTCGGCGTCGGCCCATAGCGCCTCAGCCGTCTCCGTCGCAGGGTGGCGGTAGTCCATGGCGAAGCGTGCCCCGCCCGGCACCACGCCGTCCGCGCCTGGCTCGATGATCACGCGATTCACCGTGAACCGGCCATCCGGCGCGTTGTCGAGCAGGATGCGCTCGGCCAGGCCCATCATCTCAGCCGCTGCCAGCAGGGCGTCCTGGCGCAGCTCCATCGGCGTCGTGCCAGCGTGGCTGTCCTTGCCGACCACGCTGACCATGGCCCGTTCCGTTGCGAAGCCGTCGGTGACGATGCCGACGTCGAACCCGTCCGCCTCCAGGGTTGGGCCCTGCTCGATATGCACCTCGAAACAGGCACGTGCACTGCGCAGCAGCGCCGGGTCGGCCGTGCCGTTCCAGCCTGTCGCGCACAGGGCGTCTTCGTACCGCTCGCCGTCGTCGATCGCTTGGCGGTCGAGTACTTCTGCTTCGGACAGCACGCCCATCGCGCCAGCCGCGCCGATCATGGAGGGGCTGAACCGGCAACCCTCCTCGCTCGTCCAGTTGACAAGGACGATGGGCGACTCCGTGGTGGCATCCGCCTCGTGGAGGGCCCGGAGGATCTCCAGTCCCGCCAGCACGTCGTAGGGACCGTCGAACTTGCCGCCGGTCGGCTGGGTGTCGAGGTGGCTGCCGACCAGCACCGGCTGGCGTCCAGGTTTCCTGCCTTCCCGACGCAGTGACATGTTTCCGAGCCGGTCTACGGTGAGGGTCAGCCCGATGTCTGCCCCCATTGTGCAAGCAGCGCCCTCGCCTGCCCGTCCAGCTTCGAGAGTGCCGGACGGTTGTTGCCGCCCTCGGGCGTCGCGCCGATCTCGGCCATGGCCATCAGGCTATCCCAGAGGCGCTCGGTCGAAAGGGGTAGGTTCGATCCACTCATTGCGTCATCATCCTCGCCGTGTCGTGGGCAGCCACTCGTCTCGTAGACTGCCGATGAACCCCTCGTGTTGCCTAGCGACCGGAGACGGCGAGGGGGCCTGCGGCCTACGCAAGGTCAAATGGGAGATGGCAAGTCCATGCTCACACTTCCCCCGCAAGCACTTGGCTTTCAAGCGGCATCAAATGCCGGTCTTGCGTAAACCCTGTCCGGGCCACATTCAGGAACTGTTCGACCGTCGCCGTCTGTGTTCGTTTGACGGTTGCCATACCGAGCCCGATCTTCGGCGCGCGCGCAATCGGACGGTGGACAAGGCCAGCAGCAGCATTGTCGTCGCGAACTGCGGTAGAGGCCCGCGTCATCGCTGCCGGTCGTTGACCATCACCAAAACTGCGTCGGAACCCCACTTTGGAGGCCGATCAACCCGCTAACGGAGTCCCTATTCCATGCCTGTACACAGAGCAGCGCCCATGACGAGCGCTGGCTCTGGTCGTCGACAGCTTTTTTCATGGTCAATAAAGCTGAGTGCTACCGACAACGGTGGCTCGTCCGCCAGCAAACGGACCTCCTGCAAACACCCTATCGTTCCGAACACCAGGCGGCTCCCAGCGGGGGTTATCACTCAACTACATTGTAGCAAGCTCCTGCTGCACGAGTTCGACCCAGTAGCGGACGCCAACTGGCAGGATTGCGTCGTTGAAATTGTAATTGGGGGTATGGAGGCCGTGCACGGGGCCATCGTTTTCGTCGCCATTGCCGATGAAGATGAAGGCGCCGGGCTTGGCCTGCAGCATGAAGGCGAAGTCCTCGCCTGCCGTCACCGGCCTGGTGTCGAGATCGACGTTATCCTCTCCGACGATGCGCTGGGCGGCCGCCGCGGCAGCTTCGGTCTGGACATCGTGGTTTAGGAGAGGGGCGGCGCCCCAACGAAGCGCCACCTCTGCCGTTACACCCTGGGTAGCGGCGGCGAGTTCGGCGACCTCCGTCATGCGCTTGTCCAGCAAAGCCTGGGTTTGCGGGTTGAAGGCGCGCATCGTGCCGCCAATCACCATTTCGGACGGCATGACGTTCAGCGCGTGCGGCGAACCACCGGCAATATGACCGACACTGATGACGGCGGTCTCGGTCGCTGCCACGTTGCGGCTGATAATCGCCTGCAAAGCCTGGATGAAGAAGGCGAGCGCCACGGTGACGTCGGTGGACAGGTGTGCCGAATTGCCACCATGGCCGCCAGTGCCGTGGAACGTGACCACCCAACGGCCGGAACCCGCCATCAGTGGCCCCTTGCGCAAGGCGAAGTTCCCGACCGAGACGCCGGGCATGTTGTGCATGCCGTAGACCGCGTCGCAGGGAAATCGCTCGAAAAGTCCGTCAGCGAGCATCGCCTTGGCACCGCCGCGGCCTTCCTCGGCGGGTTGGAAGATGAAGTGGACGGTGCCCGCGAAATCCGGCGCCTGGGATAGCATCTGGGCTGCTCCCAGTAGCATGGCAGAGTGCCCATCATGCCCGCAGGCGTGCATCGTGCCTGGCGTGACCGAGGCATACGCGACGTCCGTCGTCTCCGTCAGCGAAAGCGCATCCATATCAGCACGCAGGCCAATGGCGCCCTGACCTGGCCGCTTGCCGCGCAGTGTACCGACAACGCCGTAACCGCCGACACCCTCCGTTACAGCGATGCCGTAGCTACGAAGCGTGGCGGCCACGAGGGCGGACGTGCGTTTCTCCTCCAACCCAAGTTCCGGATGGGTGTGGATGTCCTGCCGAAGCGCAATCAGTTCCGGCAGTGCGTTGGCCAAGCGGGTTTCAAGCTCGAGTGCGGCTAGGTTATCGATCATGTCAGCTCTCCGGCAGCCGTTGTAGACCACAGGCCTAGCGGATAGAAGTAAGCTGCGTCGGCAGCCTCGCGGCCTCGCTAGGGCGTCGCCCCCCGCAAGCTTGAACGCGGATGTATTGACTCAGGTTGCGCGCCTTGCTCCGGTTACTTGCGCCATAATGACGGCCCTCGGATTCAAACCTCGAACGTGACCTCGACCCGACCTAACCCCGAGAGCTCGACCTCCACTTTTTGGCACCGGGTCCGACCCTATGAGTCGCGACCACGCTGCCCGTCAGCACGATCTCGCCCGTGTTGAGACACTTGCCCTTCGCGGCCAGTCCATTCGCCAGCCAGGCAAGCGCTTCGAAGGGATGGCCCATCACGTCCGGGCCGACACCCTGCCCGACTTCCACGCCATCGATCATCGTCATCCCGCGCATAGCGCCGAGGTCGAGATGCTGCCAATCCTCCACCGCCGGGCCGAGCACGCACGCCGCGTGAAAAAAGTTGTCGGCGATGAGGCTGGCTGTATCTATCCCGCCGTAGTCGGCCCACCGGTCGTCCACCACCTCGATGGCGGCCATGCAGGCGCCCACTGCGGGTGCAACCGTGTCGCGTGTGAACAGCGCGTTCTCCGGCCGCAGCGGCTTTCCCAGGCGGACTGCAATTTCGCACTCGACCCCGACATGCAGGAATGCCTTGTGTGAAAGTCGAACGGGACTCGTCAAGATATTACGGCTTCCCATCATCCGGGAGCATGGCGAAGGAATGTTGAGGAACGCCTGCATCACCGCGGTCGTGCAACCAATCTTGTAGCCTGCAAGGATGCTACCCTCGGCCTCGAACAGCAGGCGCTGCGCCTCCTCCTGCACGCGATAGACCTCGGCCAAATCGGCTGGGCGACTGGGCAGACCTGGCAGGCGTCGGTGCTCCCGCCTTGCCTTCACCAAAACCAGCGCGTTCTCGGTGGTCATACCGCCTGTCCTCCCTCCTCCGGCTGAAGGCGCACCGGGCACTTTTTGAGCGGAAACCAGTTGCCGTGGAACCCAGGCGGATCCGATGAGGGAGCCGGACCGTCGCTGTGGGAGCCGCTTCGAAATTCTGGGCGTCGAGGATCACGAAGTCGGTGGTCTCCTCTGCCGCATTGACGACGAAGTCGAGGAGCCATCCTTGGTCCTCGTCGGCATCGGCCGTCTCCGGGACGAACACGAACTCGCCGGGCAGATGCGTATCACCGAAGTCGTGCACGCGGCGGGAGCCCGTTTCGAAGTCATGCTTGTACAGCTGCGTGGCGCCCGCCAGTTGAGGGTTGCCGTCGGGCGGGACGGACACCGTGTAGACGTAGCGATGGCTCTGGCCAAAGCGCCGCTCGTCGATCCGGGGGAACTCCTGCGGGGTCGGATCCATCACTTGGCGGCCGACGCGGCGTGTCATAGGATCCAAGCGAACCGATAGGAAGCCGCGGGCGAGCGAGTCCCACATGAGCTCCACCTGCCGGGCACGCCACACCAGCCCCCGCTGGAGAGATGGCACGCCCGCGACAATGGCGGGCAGTTCTCCGGGGCTTCCCGCAAACGGTGGCCATGATGCAATCTTCCCCCAGGCTCATATTTTGCCCTCAGGAGATTCCTCAGCTCCGAATGCCCGCATCTTGATCCTCGGTCCTCCGTGTTGGGTCGACAACGCGCTCGGGCGGCGCTCTGATGCTCTTTACTATGTGCCTCCGGGCGATGCCTAAAGAGATCGGCTTCGGGATGCTGAACTAGCCTGTGGAACACATTTGGCCAGTTACGAGACGTTGCGAGCGTTCTCAGCCATCAGCAGCCTCCGTCGCCCCGCGCGTCGGTAGTCTGTCACTGTGGCATGCTGGGCTTCAACCCCTCTTTTTGAGGACAAGGCTCAGGCCCGGGCCAAGGTGGGCTACGCAGCAGTAGATGTAGGGAGGACCGCGTACGGTCCCGGACAGCGCAGGTTTTCCTGTGTCAGGAGCCCTCTTCCGGTCTCGCCGTGCACGGGACGGCGACCTGTGCATGACGGCTGTCAGGTTGGATTGACGTCTGGCAACGGGACAGGATGGATCGACGGTATCCTATATCAGGCGGGCGGTCTCGACCTGAGGAAACGGCATTGCACCTTTGCCCGCCGGGGCCCAGCGAAGAGCCTTGGCTGTCATGCCGCCTCCTGCCGCATAGGCGTTCCAGGATATGATCATCAGTGCCAGCCGCTCCACGAGGCTTTCCCGGGTGCCGATCGCTGCATCCACCCCTGCCATTAACCGCTCCCGCAGGATGTAGGCCGGATCGCTCCTGCCAGTGCCGACCCCGGTTGCCAATGTCTCCAGCCAGTCCGGAAGCCGGTCCTTGCCAGACGAGTGCGACGCCAGGTACGCCGTCGTCAGCAACGGGGT
Source organism: uncultured Acetobacteraceae bacterium (assembly GCA_964247805.1). Taxonomy (GTDB): domain Bacteria; phylum Pseudomonadota; class Alphaproteobacteria; order Acetobacterales; family Acetobacteraceae; genus LMUY01. The sequence goes on from CAXTWC010000010.1 coordinate 20,424, forward strand.
AGAGCGCACACCCCGGGGGAACTTGAGTGTAGCCAGCTGCTTGGCTACCTCCTCGAAGCCGGACCAGCGCTGGAAGGCGTCGTGGATCTCGGAGTTGCTAACGAAGTCGCGGATGCTCTCCGGCAGTCCACGTCCATAGAGGATGAGCAGGCGCACGGCAGGCGCTATCGCAGTCCCACCTGAAACGCCGCGGATGGTGAGCACATCGCTGCTCGTCCTTGCGGTTCCCGTGTTCGTTTTCGTGAAAGCCTTGCGGGCGATGCCGAAACGCACGTCCATATCGACCGTGACATCGGCCTCGATCAGGGCTGCCAAACGGTGCTGGCCGTCATTGAGCACACCCTCCTGGGACACGATGACGGGTTCGCCGGTATTCTCGAAGGTGCCGCCCTGCATCTGCGCAACTAAGCGGTCCACCTTACGCCGATTCAGGGCTCGGTTCGCGGTATTGAACTTGAGCAGTGCCTCCGCCATCCCTTTGTCAACCAGCACGACCTTAGTACCGTAGTAGCTGGATACGAGTTCCTTGAGCTTGGCGGCGTCGAGCCGCTCCGCGTGAGGATTCTGGCTGGCTGATGATGTGTCGTTGGTGGCTGGTCTACGCGACATTCGATCTGCCTGACAGTTGTCCTACGATGATGCGAAACGCTTTGTATATTTGCAATGGAAGGGCCGTGTTGATACCGGAGCGTTTGGCACGCGCGGTCGAACCGGCGCAGACACGTCTCCATCCACAGGTCCGGCGTGGGCCAGGGACTGATGAACGAAGTCTGGCGCCAGCTTGGCACAGGCGTTACGCTCCCCCTGGTTTCCGTGTCCGACGACGTGGAGTTCTGCGACAGGATTGATACGAACCAGCAAAGAATTGGTTTGATCCCAATACCAGGCGCGGGGAGGCCACGGACTATCGCAAGCTTCCACCGTTGCTTAGCCTAGGTTATCTGCGGGGGATGGCTGGCGTGTCCGGTGTCGGGTCAAATCCGTCATGGAACCGGAGCGCATCCGTTTTGCTCCTCATCAGTTCCTCTAGTCCTCCAACATTGTAGTCCTGCTGGTTGCGCTGATCAATGAAGAGAGCTTCCCTGCCCTGCAGCCACACTATACGGAGTTGCATCCAAGGCAGCTCGATGAACCGAAGCTCAGCGCCGCTCTCCCCCAAGTCGCTCGCCTTCCGCAAACTTAACGTCAAGCCCTGGTTCGGATATGCTCTCTCCACTTCAAACCAGTGGCTTCGACGGGGGCCGTTGGATCGCGAGTACACCCTTACGCTTCCAACAAGGGCCTTCGACCTGTTTGCAACGAGATATCTCCACCCGGTCTGCATCAGCGAGGCGAGCGACAGTCCATTCTGGCTGGGCGGACAGCCGTAGACCGGCGCTCCCTGATCGGAGACGTGGGCGGCGCGTCCTAGCCGGTTGGCTTCGGTCACCACGGCTGCGAAGTCCTCCTCAGAGAGGGGAGCAAGCGACATCATCTCAGTTCACCAGGAATATTGTCTCGACGTCACCAATTTCATCATAACCCGAGGCAAGAGACATCCAGCTTCGCAGCACAGGACCTTCTTTCAACGGGTCCCATACCACAAACCGGTTCTCGCCGTCCTGAGTTCGAATCAAAGCGCTCACGGCTATCATGTGCCGAATCGTCAATCCCTGCCAACGGATCTGCAAACAGGGTATAGTGCCGCTGGCGATGCGAAGCGTAAGCCCGCGCTCTGATAGCAGTCCAGGAACCTGAGTGTGTCTGAAGCCAAGTCGGCTAAGTACGCTATCGAACGCCATTGGCGCGTTGCATGCTGAAGTTAGCGGGCTTAGGCAACAGGCCTCGCCTGTCACACGGGACGCCACGTCGCATTGCCTGGCTTCGACTCTCGAACGGACCCTCTCGAGGGCCTGTGCCAAAGCGGCCCAACACCAGAAGTCTGCCTCCTGCAGTTTGATAAAGAAGCGGTGCGACCGAATGATATTCCTTCGGTTGACCCTCGCCGGTAGGGGGAGCGAACGCCAGCGGTGGTTCTGAAGTAGATGCAACGACTTCTGTCCAAAAATCTAGAAAGCTGCAGCCCAGGCGCTTCTAGCGTAACCTACTGCGTCGGGACCGTCGGTTAACGAATCGGTGACCTGAGCCCTCGGTGCCCTCCGGCTGGTCAGGAACCGGCATTAGACAGGCATCGCACCTACGGGCCCGCACGGAGTGCGCCACTCTTCGACCCCGGGTTGACCTCCGAAGGCGGCCGCCCGCCACCAGCCGATACACGCCCGGACCCTCCGTAGCGTCCCTCGCGATCCAGCAGGTGTCCTGTGAACGCAAGCAGAAATAAGGCACGACATCGTCGCCGCCGCACCGCTTACAAGCAAACGCGCGCGATGCTCCAAACGCCTTGGCGAGCGCGTCCGGGTCATCCGTATGCGGGATACCGGTGTTGCGTCCGATGCTTGACGAGGTGACTTTCCTTAAAAACCCGTTCGACCCGGCAGCCCCGACGGCGCAGGAACATCCCGACCATGTTCGGCAACGCACCACCGAGAGCACCCTATACATGACGGCGAACATGGCGAACTTCTCGCTTGACGAGGCGGACGTGAAGCATCGGCTCGGCCGCTTCCTTCGAACCGATCCGGTCGCGACGACGCGGATCATGGATGCCTATCGCGCCGCGATGCCGCAGGCGACACCGAGCCAGATCATGGCGGTTGTCGCCACGGGCGCCGGAACACCACGCGGGCGGCGGCTTTGCAAGCGGCAGCGGCACACGCACCTGTCTACATGTAAATCTTCGACTGATAGACGCCCCCGACCGCATCTGCCAGGCCGTGGAACTTGGCGCGGAAAGCCGCTTCGTCGGGGAAGTTAACAGATTTGCCGCGCAGTACAATTACGCTGCGGGTGAAGGTCTCACCATGCGCCCGCAGGGTCAGTTTGCCAGCCATGTTGGCCGGGAACTCTGCTTCGATCCCCGGGTCGTTGACGCAGTCGATACGCGGCATGAGCGCGCGGATTTCCGGGTCGTCGAGCAGGCGGTAGCTGTCCCAATCCATCTTGCCGGTACGCAGGGCTACGGCAGCAACGAACCGACCACTGGACTGCCCGTCCACTACGTTGCTTGGCGCCATCCTCTTCTCCGGCGGCTTGCCGATGAGAGCAGTCCGGCGCGGGAGACCCAAGGTAGCGCCTTCTATCTCCTCCGGGCTGGCGTCTGAGCGCCATGAGATGAGGCGTCTGCGACGTCAGAAATTGATGACGTGTTAGGTGTCAAAGGTTAGCCCTCGGCTTGCGTCGGCACGAGCGGCTTCAGCTCGATGGCGTTGATGCACTGCAGCTCCCTGTTTCTTCGAGGATTCTTCGTCCCCTGGATCTCATCCAAGATGCCGAGGGAGGCGGCGACGTATGTCACCAGAGCTTTGCGAACGGTGATCTCAATCCGGCCGTTCCGCATGCCGTAATCCTGCTGCACGACGCGACGCTGAGCCTGCGTCAGTTCCGAATCTGGTCCAAGAATAATGGCGATATGCTCATGCCAGAATTGGTCGGCAAGTGCATCAACCCATGGATAGTCGTGGCAAGGCGTGCCACTAAGAATACGGCCTATGACGAAGTCAGCGAAACGCCCGCGCAAACTATCCCAGGCCCTGATATGGCAACGTTGGTCAGTGTCGACGATATGATGAGGACAAATAATTCTCCTGGATATCCCGCCCTGCGACAACGACTGATAGTCAATGGTGACTGCCTGTTTGATGTCGAAAGCGACCAGCAGCGTAGACATTACTTCGGGTTCGGCTCGGCGGCTTGGACTAGGAAGCCGCTCAAGCGGTAGGACTGGTGCGCTCTCCGCCATCTCCTCCGCAATCCAGCGGAATGGATCCTTCGGAAACACCGGTTCTATCTCTGGTGCTCGCACATAAACTTTCGAAGACGTATCGAGCTTGGCTAAGCCGGGTCGAACATGCTGGTATGTGGCGATATCCTGCGAAGCCTGCTGCGGCGAGATACCGAAGCGTTCCACGGCTTCCGCCCGCTTGAGGAAGCCATGCCACCAGAGGCGGTCTTCGATCCATCGCAGGCGGCGCAGCACCGTGGGCCGATTCCTTGTTCCTATAAGACCATCTAGTGACTTGATGATGGCGTTCGGTTTACTGGCATGGACATAATCGATTGAGTGATCTATCATCTACGCCTCACTTTCGTGGGTGACCATGCCGCAAGCCGAACCGAATGTCACGGCCCTGCTGCTCGCCCGCGGCCTGGTCGATTTGCATGATCGGGTGAGCGCCGGAAATGGCGTCGTGCAGCAGGATGCGACCATGCCGCCGCGTCTTAGGCGCGGGCTGTCGCTGTTATCAGGCATGTGCGTCGGCGAGGGCGTGGACGACCTGGGCGCCAGCGTCCACGTCGCCATGGCGCGGGCGTGCCAGCCTTTTGCGGCATGGGGCTTGGCCGGGTTCCGAGCGCCTTTCGCTTACGCCGAGGTCGCGCTGATCGACGGCGAGCTCGCCATGCCGACGCTTGATTGCCGCGAGTTGGCGGCGCTGGGCGGCAGCGAGCTAGCGGCGCAGGAGGACGTCCATTTTGATGCCCTGCGCGCCGCGGTCCATGCCTTCCCACAGCGCCGCCGCGACGCCACCTACGCCGCCATTCGTGAGTTCGTGGTCCGCCATCCGGCCTGCGCCTACGTCGAGCGAGAGCGCTTCGTCGTCAGCAACGGCTTGATGGCCGCGGCCCGAACGATCGCCTCCTATTACCGGCCGGTGCCTGCAGGAGCTCTGTTTGACGGCTTCGCCAAGCAATGCGGCCATTGCGGATCGCTGCTGTGGCCCGACCGCGACCAGGCGGCCTGGCCGGTTGGCCGGTGCCGAATACGGCAATGCCGTTCGGCGCACGCGCATGCCGCAATCGGGGCGGAGATCGCCGTTCCCGCCGAGTGGCGATGGGCGACAGGGGCGGTCCTGGCTTATTGGGTCGGCCCCGGGCTTGACGAGATCCGCATCCATGATGCGCTGCGCGCGGCCGGGCGCAACACGACACTCTATCCCATGTCCGATGCCGCCGATGTGGGCGTCGACGGCGCCGAGATCGGCATCGACGTGAAGACCTACGCCAGCCCCGTCGTCCTCGGCGCCAAGCTGAGCAAGTCTATCGGCCGTTTCGCGTCCTTCCGCAGGCGCATCCTTGCCGTGCCCGACGACAAGCTGAACGCCAATCCCCGCTACCTGGAGCAACTACGGGACATCTATCGCGGCGAGCACCGCCTCGAGTTCATGACGGCGTCCCAGGCCATCCGGGCTCTCACGTGAGGACGCGCCCGGACGGCTTCATCGGCGACCAGCGGGTGCAGTGGGTCAGCGCGGCCGTTCATTTTTTCCTCGGCGAGCGCACGCTGGACAGCATACCGGCGCTGCTGTCGGGTTTCGCATCCTGCCTCGACCGCCCGGGCCTAGACTTCTTTGCGCGCGCGGCCTTCTCGTTGCGCCAGCTTGGCGTCTCGGTGGGCTCCGGCATTCAGCTCCGCCAGGCCGTGCATGACGGGGCGATCTGGGAAGAGGACAACCGCACCAAGGCTGATTACGTCGAGCCGCCGTTCCGGGTGGACGCCGAGCGTGCGGGCTATCCGTTCGTGTTGCGCCCTGGCGCCGATTTGGAAGCCAGGCGGATGGCGGACGCATTGCGGGATGGGCTGCCGTTTGCGCCGTGGGCTATGCCGGTGGCCGACCCCGACCGGCCAATGGCGGTGCTCGAGGCGGCGGTGGATGGAGCGGAGCGCATCTCTATCGAGATGGACGGCATCGCCGCACCCGCGCGTCCTGCTCATCACGACGTCGCTCGTCCGCCACGCGGGCCCATTGTTATCCCGCTTGCCGATCTCGAGGCGGTGGCGGCGCAGTTGGATGCCATCGACGAGTCCGACCCTGCGCGTCAGCGCGGCAACTGGCTGGCGCGTCTTCGCGAGGCTGACGGGCGGCGCAAGTTCGAGGTCCTCACGCCGGACCGCGGCCGCGGCGTGCTGTGCGAGACGGACGTCATCCAGCTCGAGGGACTCAAGCACCTGATCGGATTGCCGGGGACGGGCAAGACCACGCTTATCGTGCTGCTGCTGGTCTGGCTCGACCAGCATGGCTATCGCACGGTAGTGCTGCTGCCCTCAATCGAGATGGCGCTCAACTTGCTGGGCGATCTGCGCTTCTACGGGGCCGATGTCGGCCTGCTGGTGGGACAGTCGCCGGAGACGCGCATCAACCACGCGCGCAAGCTCGCCGAGCGCCTCGGGGCCGACGAGAGCCGCGGCTTTGGCCGGACGGTGGCGGGCGCGGACCTGCTCGGGCTGACCTGCGCCCTGGCCGCCTTCGACACCGATCCCGAGGGTCACGAGGCGTTCCCGCATCTATCACCGCCATGCCTCCAGATCCTCCAACGGCGGCTCAAGCAGGACGGCACGCCGGTCAAGAGCGAGAGCAACCACCTGTGCGCTCTGTCCGGCGCTTGCGGACGTCTCAAGGCGCCGCGCGACCTGGTTCATCGCAACGTCTGGCTCGGCCATGTGCTGTCGATGGACACACGCATCAGCCCGCACTTTGCCGACGAGCAGATCCGCTATTTCGAGGCGGCCTGCATGGCGTCCGATCTCGTCATCGTCGACGAGGCCGACGGCGCGCAGGCGGCGCTGGACGGCAAGGCTATCGCCTCGCTCGACCTGACCGGCAGCCAGGACAGCTACGAGCATCGGCTGATCGAGGACCTGTTCTCGCCGATGGCGGCTGGCCGCAACAATATGCTGGCCAGCACCGTGCAGAACTACACCTCGGCAGCGTCCGATTTCGCCACGCTGAACCGCGCCCTGGTCGCGATGCTCCAGGAGGACTGGCGCCGCAACGGCGCCGACGGCACGATCGCCAAGTTCAACGACACCTTCGTCACCGGCAACAACGTGCTGACCGCGCTGTTCTGCCCGCCCGACATCACCATGCTGACCAGGGCGGAGCGCAACGCCGAGGAGCGACGCTTCAACGCCATCCAGCGGTTCTGGGACGGCTGCATCAGGCAAGCCCTGTACCGGCGGACGGAGACCGACGCGACCACTGACGAATACGAGTTCGACCGGGAGCGGGTGGCGGAGGATCTTGGCCGCACGCCGGAGGAGGTCGACGCCATCGGCCTGCGCATCGCGGACACGACTCGCGACTGGATCTCCGAGCCGTTGCCGACCCGCCGCCAGCGGCTGATGAACGACCTGCGCGAAGCGGCCTTCACGCTGCTTGACCCACAGCCGCACATCGGACCTGCGGCGCGGTCGGAGCTGTTCCAGTTCCTGGTCGGCGTCACCACGGTCATCATGCGCTTCCTCTCGCTGGTGCCAGCCCAACAGGGCATGGTCGCCGAAGGCATCCACCGCGAGCCGCTGTTCCGGCAGGGCATCTCGGAAGACTTCGCGCGCGTCGTTCCCGAGGCCCTGCTCGGCCGCCTGTCGGGGCTGCGCTTCCACTACGACGAATCAGGCATCCGGCCCTCCGTGCGCCTGCAATACGTGACCTTCCGCGGCGCGCCGCGCGTGCTGCTCTACCGCATGCACCATCTGCTACGGCATGACGGCCGGGAGCAGGGACCGGCCGTGCTGCTGGCCAGCGCAACGTCTTTCCTGGCGGAAAGCCCGACCTTCCACATTCCGTCCGGCCCGGACCTCATCCTTCGGCGGGACGACGGTAATGCTGCCTGGCGACGCAGCCGCTACCTGTTCGCGCCCATTCCGGACCCCGAGGACCCGATGCGACCGCTTCGCTTCAGCGGCGCGCCGCTGGGCCATCGCGAGCGCATTCTGCGCGCCATGGTGGATCACTACGCTTCGGGCGACACGCCGCTGATGGAGCGCATGACGTCCGACTTCGACCCAGGCCGCAAGGTCGGACTGGTGGTCAACAGCTACGCCCAAGTCGCGCTCATTAAGGACTGGCTGCGGCGGCGCTACCCATCGCTGGGCGAGCGGGTCATCGCGGTTACCGATAGCCCACCGGAGCGCAACGAGGGCGACTGGATTACGGCGGCTCAAGTCGAGCGGATCGGCATGCGCGACGACTGGTGCGCGCTGGTGTTCCCGATGAAGGCGCTGGCGCGCGGCGTGAACATCGTCTTCGAGCGCGGACCGCGCCGTCGCGACGCGCTGCTCGGCACCATGATCTTCATGACCCGCCCGCACCCCGCCACGGAGAGCCTGGACTTGGTCGCCGGTCTGGCGGGACAGGCGACTCTTAAATTCGACATGGACACGTTCCCGGCCGCGGCGACCCACGACGAGGTCGCGGCCGCCTGGGGCATGGCCAGGCGCGATCTCGCCCGCAAGGCGCGCCGCCTGCTGCGCTTCCCCGTGATGGCCAGCCGCCTCGGCGACCTCAACACGCCGTTCACCGCCGATATCATGGTCGACGTGCTCCAGACGATCGGCCGGGCAATGCGCAACGGCTGCCCCGCCCGCGTCATCTTTGCCGACGCCGCTTGGGCGCCGAACTCCGCCTATACCGAGCGCATGCGGGACAGCGGCGATACCAGTATGCTGGTCAAAATGCGCGATATCCTGCGCGCCCGTCTGGCCGACCCCGACCCGATCGATCGCGAGATCTACCGTTCGCTCTACGAGCCGTTCTTGCATCCTTTGGAAGACTGCGAAGGCGTGCGTTTCCAGGACGGAGCAGAAGACGATGAGTGATGCGCCGCAGCCACTGTTCTTCCGCAAGGTCGCGCGCAAGGCCAAGCGAAGTGAGTCGGCAGTATGCGCGCTCCTGTTCGACCCCCAAGAGGCGCTGCCTGTAAGCACGGCCCGCCTGTCGTGGCACGGGCTCATCGGCGGGCGCTTCCGCGAGCTGGCGCGCGCCGCCCAGGAGAGCGGCAAGCCGGAAGGCAAATCGTTGCCCTACGCGTCGCTGCGCGCGGCGATCCAGGTCCAGTTGCCGGACACCGTGATGCTGTCGCGCGACCTCGGCCGCCCCTGGTCGCGCGAAGACGGCGGTGCCTTCATGCAAGTGGCGGAGGACACCGCGGGCGACAGCGAGGTCCGGCTTTGCGGCGTGCTGCGCACCTGGGTCGGGATGGTGCTGCGCCCGTGGGCCGAGCGACTGGAACTCGACGACGCGCTGGTCGACTCCATCGACGATGCCTGCTCCGCGGAGGTGGCTGTCACCAAGGAGCATGGCCAGCCCGACCTGCTCCGCTCGATTGAGGAAGGCCAGGTCTTTGACCGGCTGCGCCATCCGGTGCTTCAGGAAGTGTCACGCCGCCTAGAGGGATTGGAACTGTTCCCGGGGCTTGGTCCAGTCTTCCGGGTTGTGCGCAGCCGCAGCAAAACCAACGAGGTGCATTTCCAGACCTGGCCAGCGACGGCGAATTCGGGCGGGCTCTACTCGATGGTGGCCTCCTTCGCGCTCGAGACCGTGCCCTATCTGGACCGCCCGCTACTGACCGTGCGCGCGTCGCGACGCCGATGGCTGGATGACCTGCCATCGACGGCCAAGCTCCGGCGGCAGCGCACGCTCACCGGCTACCTTATGGGCCGGTCGCCTGGCGGGAACGAGTTGGGCGGCCCGCTCGCGGTCGAATTCACGATGTCGCTTAGATCGGGCGTCCCCGAGGAGCCCAGCTCGCCCGAATATCTTCACCAGGTCTTGGCCGTACGCGCCGACCTGGCCAAGTCGTTGGCCGAAATGGTCCAGGCACGCGGCCAGGACGTATTTCTGGGCCTGCCGTATTCGCCGCAGCGCGACGGCAAGGCACGCGTCGGCGCGGGTGCCAGCACGCGCGACCAGCTCGACCTGTTGGACGCAGTGGCGCAAGCGCTGGCGCCGATGGGCATGCGGCCGCTTCCCTTCGAGGAGGCAGCCACACGGCGTAATCCCAAACGGTCGGTCGACTTCCACAAGGCGCTCGAAGCCGAGGGCCTCGTCGCCGAGTTCGCCGTCGCGCTGGGCAGCAACGAGCTGGACCAGGACGACCTGCTCGAGGCGGCGCGCCTGCTGATGGACGGCGGCGCGCCGCCTCCAATCGACCCTGATACGGCCGAGAAGGGACGGCGCATCCTCGAAAGCCTGCAAGACGCCAACTGGCAGCGGATCAGACGGGCCTTCGGCGACTCCTTCCCAACTATCGTCATCGTCGCCCGGCGAGAGAGCGAGCGACTGCTGATGCGCGCGGCCATCAACGGCTTGTTCGGGCCGCGCATCGCGGTGGTCGATCGCCAGTTGCCGCGCAACGTGCACGGACCGCGGGCCAGCCTGCCGGAAAGCGACAAGAAGGCCCGGCTGCGCTTTGCCGCCCGCGTCGAGGCATGGGGCGAACTCGCGGCCGACCTGTCGACCAGCTACGAAGGCTGCCACGCGCTGGTGCAGGCCGAGAAATGGTACGAGAACAAGCACGACGACGAAGTCAATCTGCCCGCAGGACGCCACGCCCTGGCGATGACGGGCAACGCCAACGTGCAATACCTGTTGCCCGCGGAGAGTGGCTGGCGCGGACTCGCCCGCTACCTGCACCGCATTCAGGCCGCCGTTTACGACCTGCTGTTCGGCCATTCCGCGCTGGTGTCCGAAATACGCAGCTTGGTGGACGCCGACTTCCCCGACGAGTCCTCGCGGCCCAAATCCGTGATCGGCATCTCGCTGGTCACCCAGGCCCGCCTTCGCAACGGTGGCCAGGGCGGCCAGCTCTGCCTGGCGTCGCGCATCGACGTGCGGACCGGCCGGACCGAGGCGCGTATCGGCTGGTTCGAGCAGGTCATGCAGTGGTCCCCCGATTGGGTGCCTTTCTTCGAGGCGATGAAGCAGATCGCGAGCTGCAATGCCGCCACGCTTGGGCAGACCATCGACGTCCGCAGGCGCTCATATCAGTCCTTCGTCGCCGAGGTCATTGACGGCGCCGTGGCGGACGGCGACCGGCCGCTGGTCCTGCTCGATTCGACCAGTGCGGCGGAGTTGTGGCCTTGGCTCACCGACGCCAAGATCGGCGGAGCGCCTTCCATCGGCCCAGAGAGCATCGACAAGTCGCAGGAATGGGCCGCAGCCCGGCTGGTGAGGATTCGCTGCGGCCGGGCGGCCCGCGTGCTGGAACGCACGACCGTGCGCTACGAAACCTATGACGGCGCGCAGGGAGGGTTCGGCGGCGAGCGGATCCGCTATTGCCCGTCCGCGGTCGCGAAGACCGTCGAGCTGCCGCACGGGCATGCGGGAACGGCACGGCACTATTGGGTTACCAGCGGTTATTTCCAGGCGACCCGCCCGCGCGGGCTCAGTGTCTATCGGGCCCTGGACACCTTCGTGCCGGTGGTCAAGACGAAAGGGCTCGAGGACGCCGTGCCCACCAGCGATCGGCGTCTAGTGACAGAAATCGCCATGGATATCTCGGACGAGCCCTACCGGGTGCCTAATGCCATCGACGTCACGGTGGCCCAGTTGACGCCCGGAGACGACCCGGCGGCGATCGCCCATCTCGTGGCCAGCCTACGTTGCGGCTACGGCCATTCCCGGCTCGAGACCACGCTGCCTGCGCCCCTGTTCTTCGAGACCAAGGCGCGCGACTATATGGCCCGCTTCACGATTGAGGAGCTCGACGCTGAGGAAGAGGCTGGCCTGGTAGGCGGCGAGTCGCCCGGGGAAACGGAGGAGGCCGAACCCTCGGGCGCCGAAGACGACGAGCTGCTCGATGCGGTGGAGGCCGAAGAGGCCGTCGAGGTCGCGCTGCAACCGGTGGCAGCGGCCCTGGCCGCGGAGGCAGGCAGCGAGGTCGCGCAGCCGTGGGACGGCCCACCCGGGCCCCTTACCCTGCTCAAGCCTTGGTCCCGCCTGCTGCGATCTTCCCTGGCCGTGATCCTGGTGGACAGCACCTCGCTTAGCGGTCTCGGGCTCACTGGTCAGGGCTTCAGCGGCCAGGGTCTCGGCGGTCATGGCGCGGGGTTCGACAGCGGGGCCAGGCGGTTCGAGATCCCGGGACTGTCCTCGGAGGCTTGGGATCGGACGGATGCAAATGAGGATGCTGGCGAGCCGCCAGCCGTTATCGAAGCGGAGGCGAGCGTGCAAGCAGAAGAAAAAAAGTCCTGTTGGCTGCACACCATCAAAACGGCCGTCGTGCCCGTGCCGCCATTCGCCGATGCCGACTGGTTGCTGAGTGTATCAAGCCTGCCGAGCAACAACCACATCCTCAAGGACGTACATCGCCACCGAGCCATCATCGGGGACATCTCCGGCTACCAATGGCCGGAAGAGCGTCCGTTCGGGCGTGGCGCGGCAGATGCCATCGTGAATGGCCTGAGCCATCCGCTCAGCTTCGGCGTGATCGCCGACATCGCTCTCTTGTCCTTGGAGAAAAGCAAGCGGCGTAAATTTCACCCTTATGGAATTCTCAGCAACCGTCTTCAGGCCTATCGGTGGAGCGAGGAGATCGGCAAAACCGGACGTCGCCCAATGCGCCGGGCGGAGCCTCGCAGGTATCCCGAGATCGTCCGGCTGCTGACTGAGAGCGAAAACCGCAGGGACGCGCTATCGCTCGCCTACCTGGAAGTGCTGCTCACGAGCTGGACCAAGGAGATGTCCGATGTGGTCTCGGCGTGCCGCATGGACGAGCTCGACGGCTTCATGAACGCGATGGCCGCCTTGGGCGAAGAGGAAGACGGTCGCAGCCAGGCGTTTCAGGCGGTGTGGAGAGCGATGCACCACGCCGACCCGGACGGCGGGGACGCGTCCCCGCCGGAGATGGAGACGTCTGGTCCAGGTGACGGCGAGGATGGCGGATCGCAGGATCCAGACCGCGAAGAGGAGAGCGACGCGCCGACCTCCCGGCAAGATGAGCCAGATGGAGAAATGCCGATGGCTATACATGAAGTCGTGACGCCAGACGGCTGGAGCTCGTGGGAGCCGGTGCCCGCCGCACCTGCAAGCTTCACCGCGGAGCCCGTCGCCGAGATCTCATCCACAGCCGATGTCCCTGACGCCATGGTTGTCGATCTAGTCTCGGCTGCTCTCGATGACTGGCGGCGAGCTTTGAGCCTTGTCGCGCAGCGGGCGCTCGAGGTTGCAGAGGTCGAACCCAGCGAAGAGGTTCTCCTGTCCATCCTGGTCCCTTTCCGCCAGGCGCGGGCCGCAATGGAAGAATGGGATGCGGCACGTCCCAAGCTGGTCGTCGCGACCCCGCTCATCCAGCGCGGCCTGGCGGTCGCCGCCCAGCTCGCCCTGCTGCCCAGGCCGCTTGCCTTCGAGCCGCCAACCGGCATGTCGGCGGTCGCCGATGACGCGGAGGTGGAGCAGGGCGCCTACGCGGAAGCCGATTCGCTCATCGCGGAGTCGGAAGCATCGCTGGTTGAGGCACAAAGCGCCCATACCCGTTGCGTGGACATCGGGGCCGATAAGGAACGGCTGTTCGCGATGTTCGAGGAGCTGATGGCGAGCAAGGGAGTGGTCGAGGCGGCCATGCGCACCGCCGCCACTCGGCTGGACGCCGCAAGCGCAATTCTGGCCGCCGCAGCCAAGTCGAGCGGGCATGCGGTTGCGCAGGCTTTGAAGGTGGCCGCCGACACCGCCGAGACGGGATCCACCGACTTACCCGGGGCGCCCGAGGTGGCCGCGCGTGGTGCGGCGACGACTGACGCGCCTGCAACTGACGACGCGCCGATCGAGACCGAGATGCTGGTCGATGTGCCGCCGCCTGTAGAGCCCGTGCAGCCTGTGGTAGCCGCGGCGACGGACCAGGAGGATGATCCTGGCTTCGAAATGATCGAGGAGGCCCAAGTAGCGGCGGTGGGTGACGGGCAGGCGGAGGCCGGGGCGGCGACGGACGGTGGAGACCACGAGCCGGTCCAGGCCGATCGCACGACGCGCAGCGCGGACGTGATGCCCGAGGACGAGGCCGAGCCGGTCGAGGCCGACCCGTTGCGGGCGGCGGCGGCGGCCAAGATTTCCGAGTTGGTCGCGGCCCAGGCTTTCGGGGCCGCTTATCAGCTCAGACGCGCCTCTGATGCGGTTTTCCCGGCCATGGCGGAGGTTCCGTTCTCAGCCGCGGAGTTGCGGCTGGCGGCGATGGCGGGTCATGTCGGGCACGTCGCGATGCAGGGCAGCCAGTTGCTTGAGCGCGTTGTCCAAGCGGCGGTCGCGGTCGTCTCTAATAGTGCGGAGGACGACGAGGCGATGCTCGCGCGGCGGATTATTTTGTCGGCCGCGTGCGTAGAGCTGGCCATGTTCCACCCGAGCCTGCCTGCCGCATTCGCGACCGCCGCGATCGAAGACACCACGGCCGAGCTGAGCGAGGCGTTCCGCGACCTGCGTGCCGCGGTGACGGAGGGAGCCCGGTTCGGCTCCATCACCCCCGCGCTACTGCGCACGGTGGGCGAGGAAAAGGAGGACGACCGCTACGTTGAATCTTGTCGCCAAGCGGTGCTGAGCAACATCGACGGCTTCGCCAAGATGCACTTCAACTGGGCACCCGCAAACCGCATTCGGGCACACCTGCACATGCGTAACGGCGTGCTGGGGGAATACCGCGCGCGTGTCGAGGCGAACGATATCGCGGCCGTGCGCGCCTTCGCCGAGGAGTACCGCGACCGGGGCGCCGTCATGGCGCTAGCCGAGAAGATCGACGCGAGCCTCACCATCAAGCCCAAGCCACTCGACGGCGCCGCGCGCGAGCGGCTGCTCTCGGCATTCGAGGAGCTGTCGGCATTGTCGGCCGAGTATCTTGACGCCCACGACGCGCTGACGTCGGCCAGGACGTCGCGGCATAAGACGGCGGTGCAGCGCATCGCCCAAGCCGTCAGCGCCGGGGCGGAAAAGGCCATCCGGGCGCTCGAAGCCTTCATGGCCCAGGCCCGGCCGCTTCCCACGGCGGCGTGCGGGTTCGCGATTCGCGCGCTGACCCGACTCAAGGACGCGGCCGACGGCCGCTTCGCCGCGGTCGGCCTGCATGACCACCAGATCGCCGTGCACGGGTCTCTGCTCTGGCTGCCCAACCTGCATTACGGGTCGAGCTGGCTGCCCTCCCCATACCGGCCCGAGGGCATCGTCAACGCCATGCTCGACATGGCGACCCCGCCCGCGTCCGAGGCGCCGAACGACGGCGCCTTCCGGAATGCGGTGCGCGCGCGGGTCGCGGAAGGCTCCTTCATCGCCGCGCGCTTGCTCATCCAGACGAGCGGCTTCTACGGCGTCGACGAGGGCACCCGCGCGCAGATGGCGGATCACTGCGACGCGAATCTTGGATCATGGCGCTCCGACCTCAAGGACAGCCTCGACGATACCCGGCGCATGATCGACAAGGTCCAGCGCATGGGCAGCCTGGTCCGCATCGACCAGGCGAGCGCCATCTTCGCCGTGCTGGACCGCATCAGCCCGGACGCGCTTCCCGCCGAAGTATCGCTGGAGGCCAGGACCGAGGAGGTCGAGCCCGAGCAGATCCTCGATTTCGGCTCGGCGCGCGATCAGATCCAAGATGTTCGGGATCGCGTCAACGGCCTGCTCGACGGACCCCGTAAGGCTCTGCTCGACCGGCTGCGTGCTCTGGAAGGGACCGCCCGCGAGGCCGACATCAGTAAAGTCCGCCAACTCATCAACGCGCATGACGACCTGGTCACCGCGGGTGAATATGTCGGCTTCTTGGAGGATGGCGGCGGCTTGCCCGAGCGGGTGTCCGCCAACCGCCGCTTCAACGCCTTCTTCCCGGGAGCGCTCGACGCGTTGGTCAAGCTCGGCAAGAGTAGCTTGGATGACGTCCGGAGGGCGATCGAGGCGGGCGCCGACTTGCCCGGGGGGCTGCCGTACTCGCGCATCCCGCCCCAGTCGCGGCCCGAGACGGTGGAGCGGCTCGAGGTCTGGCGCGACCTGCGGCGGCGGGTCGAGCATGGCAGCCAGGCGCACATGGTGCAGCCCCTGCTCGACCGCCTGTTCACGGCGGCCCGCATGGCGCCGCTGGTGCTGTCGCCCGCGACCAACGGCCCCAAGCTCCCGCCCAAGACCTATGTGGCGGAGATGCGGCTCAGCCTGCCCGAGGACAAGGCGAGCCTGCTGCTGCCCGATTTCGGCAGCCTGGTCGGCTTCAACTACCGCGTCGCGATTGCGCCCAAGCTGCCGAGCGAAGGCGAGATGGCGTCGCTGTGCCGCGAGGCGGGCACCTACGGCACCATCGTCTTGGTAACCTCCGTGATCGACGCGGAGCGCCGCCGCCAGTTGCAGGCTTCCTGCCTGGAGCACAACCGTCGGGTCCTGGTGCTCGACGAGGCCATCTTGCTCTTCGCGCTGAGCGAGGCCGAATTCAGGCCGCTCACGCTCATCGAGTGCGCGCAGCCGTTCTCTTTCGCGTCACCCTACAAGGACTATGGCAACTCGCCGGTGCCGCCGGAGATGTTCTTTGGCCGTGAGACCGAGGTCCGCAAGATCGTGGACCGCATGGGAAGCTGCATCGTCTATGGCGGCCGCAGGCTGGGCAAGACGGCGCTGCTCCGGCACATTCGCTGGCAGCACTCGGACGCGGAGGACGGCGGCAGCACAGCGGTGGGCTATGCAAACATCCGGGACGTCGGCGCGGTCCAGAACCGCGTCTGGGAAGCGGCCTCGCGCGACCTGACCTCCATCTTCCCCGCCCCGGTCAGGACGGCAGCCGAGTTCCGCACCAGGGTCGCGAAATGGCTCGACGAGGATAGCAAGCGGCGCGTGCTGCTGCTGCTCGACGAGGCCGACCAGTTCATCGAAGGCGATTCCAAGCAGCAGTTCCCAGAGTTCAGCGAGCTGCAACGGCTGATGGACAACAGCTTCCGGCGCTTCAAGGTCGTGCTAGCCGGGCTGCACAATGTCACCCGCATCGTGCGCACCGAGAACTCGCCGCTCAAGCAGATCGCCTCCGATCCGCAGCGCATCGGGCCGTTGATGGACAAGGAGCTGCCGGACGCGGAACGCTTGGTCACCAGGCCGCTCTCGGCGCTGGGCTACGAGTTCAAAAACCGCAGCGACGTCTGGCGGATCCTGTCACATTGCAACTACTACCCGGTGCTGGTGCAGACGTTCTGTGCGGGCCTGCTGTCGAGCTTGATGGAGGCGACCATCCGGCGCCCGCGCGGCGCTGGCGAAATCACCGACCGCCAAGTGCGCGACGCCATCGAGAACGAATCCATTCGCAAGGAGATCGAGGAGAAGTTCGCCTACACCATTCGCGAGATCGACCCGCGTTATGAGCTCATCACCTGCATCGTTGCCGAGCAGGTGTTGCGCGACACCCAGTCCGGCCGTGCCGACGAGGGCATGACCGCCGTCGAGGTGCTGGACGGCGCCGCCACTTGGTGGCCGGTGGCGTTCGACCATCCCAACTCGCTCGAGACGATCAAGGACCTGCTCGACGAGATGGTCGGGCTAGGGGTGTTGCGGCAGACGGCGACCGGCGCTTGGGCGCTTCGCTCGCACGCCATCCTGCGGCTGCTGGGGGACGAGGATCACGTGACCACACGCCTGCTCAGCTTCGAGAAGCGACCGGCGCCGCCCGCCTTCGACCCGCGCTCGATGCGCAAGACGCTGACGTTGCCCAAGGAGGAGCCCAACTACCCGTGCCCGCTCACCTGGGGGCAGGAGCACGATCTGGCCGCGGGCGGCGTTCCCATCTCCGTGGTATTCGGCAGCGCCCTGGCGGATGTGGGCTACGTCGCGGACGCCTTGCGAGGGGCGGAGGCCGTGTCGGCCGACGGCGTCAAGATCGCGGTGGTGGTGCGCACGTTCCAGGACCTTGGCACATTCACCGATGCGCTCCGGTCGCTGGCCCGGGCGGCGACGCCGACCCTGCTCGTGGTCGACCTTCGCTCGCCGTGGGAGTTTGGCTGGCTTGAGCTCGCCAGCAAGCAGCGAGCCGTGAAGGACGGCATCATCCACATTGTCTTCGTAGGCGGGCCCGAGCATGCGCTGCGCTGGGTGCGCAACGCGCGCCGGGCCAAGCTTCCGGGCGTCCAGCTCGTGTTGCTGCAGCCGTGGGCGGACGCCTATCTCGACCACAAGCTCGGCGACGGGAACCTGCCGCCAGATCGCTTCGCCCGCGACATCCGGCGTATCACGGGCGGCTACAACCGGCCGATGTCGTGGGTCTTCAGCGGCTTCACCGGCCACAACCACGATCGCTTCGCCAAACATCTGGAGCGGACGGAGGGGCGAGTCGCCAAGCTGCCCGGCCTGCTCGCCGAGATCGGATTAACGCCGTCGCTCGAGGATCTGTTCGGCCGCTTTGCAGACTGGGCCGACGGAAACGGGCGGATCGGCACGGAGGAAATCCGCGACGGCGCCGAAGATTCTCTGCGCGCCCTCGACCTGACCGCCGCCCAGGCGATCCAGTTCGGCGTCGCGATGGGGCTGCTGGAGCCACTCGCGGGGCGTCCTGGCGAGGATGCCGAGCACCGCGCCTACGCCATCGTCCCGCTCGTGCTGAGCGCGCTCAAGCAGCGTCCCAACCAGTCCGAGGCGGCCTGATGCCGGGCAGTCTGCTGCGGCTCGGCACGTTGTGGTGGCGCCTGCCCGGTCCGGACCGGTTCCTTCAGAAGGTTGTGGCCGCGGCCAACAAGCCTTCTGGGGTGGTCGGCCTATTACTGCCCAAGCCGGAGCCGGAAGGATGGCTCGAAGCCGTGCGGGAGCGGCTGGACGAGCAGGCCTCCTCGCAGCCGGTACTGGTGGACGCCTCCGCCGGGCTGCGCGGACGCTCTCCGGTGCGCATCCTGGCCGCGGCCGCCGGGCTGGAGACGTCCGGGCTCAGGGTCATCCAGCAATTCGTGGACGAGCCTGCGCTCGCCGACGCCGTCTTCATCGTCCATGGGGCGCCCGCCGGGGACTGGCGCGACTGGAGCTTGTTCCTGCGTACCTTCCGCGGCGATCGCGCGCGCGCCGAGCAGGCCGGGGCGCCGACTATCCTGTTCGCCATCGACCCGGCCGTGCCGCCCGGGGATGCCAAGGCAGCGCTGGGCGCGATACCTCTGCGCTGGTCCGGCGTCATGTCGCGACTGGACACACGTTTGTTCGTCGAAGCCGTCGGTGGACGAGTGGACGACGACCTAGTCGGCCGGGTCGCCATGGAGACGACGGTCGAGCTGGCAGGGTGGGAACGGTCGATGGCCGAGGCGCTCACCCGCCTACCGATTCGGGAGCAGTTGGAGCCGCTGGCGTTCCTAGCCGAGCCATCGAAGTCGTTCGCGGGCCTGACGCCGAGCTGGGGCAATGGACTGGTCGACTGGTGGGACGGGCAGCCGCATGTCAGCTCACTGGCTCTGGTGGCGGCGGGCGACAGGACGACGCTCAACGCGCGGCTGTGGAGCGCGCGGGTGCGCGTGGTGTTCCCGTTCCTCAACACGGTCCGGATGGCCTTCGCCGCCCGCTACGCCGACGCGCTCCGGGCCCGACTGCCGGTCATCAAGACCTACAACGACCGTCAATTCGTCTACGACGACCCTTACCGGCTGGAGATCTTCGACCTCAAGAGCCTGCTGGAGCAGACGATCTCGCACGAGGAGTCGCTTCTGCTCGACGACTGCCTCAAGCTGCGGCGGGCCATGGCGCACGCCGACCCTGGAGAGGCTTTCCGTATCGAACGCGTTTCTGAGAGGTGGGAGCGTCTCGAGCCCGATTTCCCAGCCGCCAGCACCGGATGGGACTGGCCGCGGTGCGGGCAGTCGATGGTGGTGCTGGTCGGCCCTTCCTGCGCGGGCAAGTCCACCTACGCGCAAGCCAATTACGACCAGGCCGACATCGTGTCCTCCGACGCAATCCGCCAGGAGATCTTCGGCAGCCTTGAGGCGGCGGGTGACCAGGCGCCGGTGTTCGAGCGGCTGCGTGTCGAGGTGCGGACCCGGCTCGCCTCGGGCCGCCGTGTCGTGGTAGACGCGACCCACATAAAGGCGGCGGACCGGCTGGCGACCGCGCGGCTAATGCCAGCCGATCTACCGGTCGAATACGTTGTCCTGGACCGCCCGCACAACGAGAAGCTGGCGACCGCGGGTTGGCGCGCGTGTCGGCCCGGCCTGCTGGAAAGCCATGCGGCGACGTTCCAGGCCAATCTCAACGAAATCCTCGCCGGAGACGGGCTGCCGAACGTCAAAGTGACTGCACTGTTACCCGCGCCAGAGATGCAGGATGCCGACGCGGCTTAAATATTCGCTTTGTCACTGAGACTGAATGAAGTGGCTCTGGCAGAACCAAAAGAGTTGCAGGAAGCTTTCGCTACGCCCGGAACCAAATGAGCGAGGCCAACCGTTGTATGCAGACCATCACCCTGTGCTCCACACAGCGATGTGGCACATCTTTGCCTAAAACGGCACCATCTGACTAACCCCCAGCGTCGGGAAGGCAACGTCTCCTTTGATCGATGATTGCTCAAGCGTCTCCACGCTGGAGGGCCTCGGGCGTTCTTAATCATGGCTTCTACCATCAGGTGGCATGCAAGGCCGTAACGGTAGGCTCACAGGCAAATCCAGCCGAGTACCTCGTCCAGGCTCGCCAGTATCGTCAAGACCCGTCCCCCTGGCAGTTGCGCCACCGTGGCGCAACGGCCGTCGTCGGCATCGGAGAGCGCCAGGATGGCACCATGACGGATGGCGTGTCGCATCCCATCGACGTCCACCAGCAGCACGTAACCGCCGCTCAGACGGCGACCCGACACGATATCGGTCATGCGCCGTCACCATGGTGCTGCGCCCATGTCGTCGGCTTCCCCTCTGCCGCAGCTATCCTCATCGTAGCAGCCCACGACCATACGACGCCACGCGGAACCGATGCAGCGACTACTAGACCAGCACCGGTCCCGGCGCCGTACCCACAACGCCGGGAACTGCCATTCGAAGCACGCACCTGCCCATGGGTGTCCTGCGGGTGCGGTCTCCACCCCTCCATCAATTCCCGTGCTAGCCGATGATGCCTCATGACGAGATCCCACCCGCTCGACCTTTCCGGACATGGGTCCGGGCGCCTGACCCACCATCCTTCGTCCGTGCCCCATGGAAGGCCACGATTGCCGCCACCTCCGCGCCATCCAACGTGCGGCGCTCGACCAGCCCGGCCGCCACGGCCTTGACGGCCGCAAGGCGTGCCTCCAACAGCGCGACCGCGGCCGTGTAGGCGTTGTCCAGCACCTGTCCCACCCGGGTTGCCAGGACCGGGTCGTCAGTCAGTCGCATAGCGGACACCGTTGGCATGCCCGACCAAGCCAGCCCGAGAACCGCATCTAGGCCAAACGCGGTCACAGCGCACAACGCTGTCCGTGTAGCCTGGGCTAGGTCGCTGGCCGCATCGCCGCCCGCGCCGGAGGACGGCTGGTGCAGTATCACCTCCTCGGCAGCCCGCCCCGCGAGTAAAAACACAAGACGATCACGGACGTCGGACGCCAGCCAGTAGCGGCCAGGCAGGGCCGAGACCGTAGCCCCCTCCCCGCCATGTCCTATCCGCAACGTCACAACTTGCAAGCCGCCCGGAGCCAATTCGCACGCCGCCACGGCGTGGCCTGCCTCATGGACGGCGGCGCGCCAGGTATCGGCCTCGGCCCCGACCACTCCGTCGGTTCCACTGATCACCGCTTCTAGATCCCCAAGTGCAATCTCCCGCCCGGCATCTCGGGCACGCCTTCGCGCATCGCGTACCGATCGCTCGCAGTCGGCACCGCTCATGCCCGCTGCCATCAGGGCGACACGAGACAGCGATGCGTCCTCCAGATCGCTTACGAGGTGCTCACGCAGGATGCCCTCGAGTGCCACGGGGTCGGGAAGCCCGATACGGATGTGACGGTCGAGGCGCCCGCTGCGTACCAGCGCGGGATCCAGCCCGTCCGGATGGTTGCAGGCCGCGAGCAGGAGGACGCCCGAGTGGATCTCGTTGCCATCGATCTCCTCCAGCAAGGCGTTGACTACCTGGTTGTTCCAATCCCTGGCATCCGACCGAAGAGTCGAACGGTCCGGGAAGCTATCCACCTCGTCGATGAACAGGATGCACGGTGCACGGCCGCGGGCGGCGGCGAAGGTGTCCCGCATGGCCCCGAGCAGGCTTCCCATGTGGCCGCCGCCCGTTCCGAGCCACCGGCCGTAGCTGCCCGTCACGAGAGGCACGCCGCACGTCGCGGCCAGTGCCCGGGCGAACAGGTTCTTGCCGCAGCCTGGTGGGCCGCTGAGCAGGCAGCCCTTGTCCAGGTCCTCGGCACCGATGACGCCCTGCCGGTAGGTGTCTAGGTCGCGCGCGACTTGCCTGCCCCAGGCCACAGCCTCCGCCATCCCGTGCAAGCGGTCGAGCGTCGGTTCCGTACGGGGCGAAGCGCCGCTGACCGTCTTGCGTGCCACGTGCTCACGTGCCACCAGTGCGCGCAGCTTGGCCAGGTATGCGTCAGCTGACTGTCCAGGGCGACGGGCCAGACGGAAGAGGCGCGGCGTGAGCAGGGCGGCCTCTTCGTCGGACAGCGTCGTGCAGGGCTCGTCGCCGCACAGCGTCTGCGCGATGCTTCGGCTACAGGCTCCGCTCGGCAGCGGCATGGTCAGGCGAAAGTCGGCCGCTTCAACCAAGTCCGCAGGCAGCCACGCCGGGTCGGTGGCGAAGCCTACGCAGTGGAGTCCCTGCGACACGTATCTGGCGAACGTATCCTCCTGCCAGCCGCGGTCCGAGGGCTCCGGCCGTCGCTGCGGCAGCCAGCCCACCCAGCCCCGTTGGTGGAAGTCGCGCTGCCCTCCGCCGTCGATTTGGCGCTCCCCATGGCGTAGACGGCGGCCCCACTCGTCGCGCACGACCTCGCCCCAGTCCAGGGAAGGCAGTCCGATCAGGCAGACGACGCCGTCTCCACCCACCTGCCGCACTTTGGCACCAGCGTTCCGGATAGCCCGACGGAGCAGGACACTGGCAGCGATCCGGGCAGGATCCCTGCCAGCACGCTCCATTTCGTACAGCACCATGTCAACCGCCCAGTCCTGCCGGTAAGAAGACGGCAGTCGCGGGCGTCGCGCCCGTTCCTTGGCAGCGGTGGCTTCCGGCTCGTGACCGACGTGTTGCCAAGGGGCGGAGACGGCGGGGTCGTCGGTCCCCGCCAACGACGTTCCTTCGACGCCGCCTTCTTCGAGCATACAGGGGCTGTCGGCGTCCTCCGCTGCCCTACGCCGGTGTACGCGAGCGATAGCCGTCCTTTCGGGGCGGCGTCCGTGCCGGTCACGCATCCTGCTTCCCTCCTTTGCGCAGGTCATCGATGGCGCGCTTCAAAACGTTGGCCAGCACGCGGGATCTGCCAGCCCGTCGCAGCACGGAACTCCTCCTTCCCGCTTCGGTCGCGATTGAGGAAGCGGAGATGCTGCGTGGTCGCAGGCCAGATGCCGCAAGCCGCTCTACGGCCGCTCGCACCCTGCCGGAAGCTGCCCGGTCCCGCGCGTCCCAGTCCACGATGCCCCTGGGCTTGAGCGGCGGCGGCAGCACCGTCTCCAGCCACTGCCGGTCATGCCGAAGCAGGTAGCAGTAGGGGACCGGCGCCAGCCTGCGCAACAGGGTCCGCGGACGGCCGCCATCGGCACGGACCAGCGTTCGAAGGCAGGCACGGTGGCGTTCGATGGTGCTCCGCCGGGGGGTGGACACCGGTCGTGTCCGAAGCTCCTGAGGCGGCTTGGCGGCATCGTCGTCAGGCTCGAAGGGAGAGGTGCCCGCACCCAGGAAGTCTAGAAGGAGAAGCAGCTTGAGGGGCGGAACCCTAGCCACGGGCGAGTGGCTCCAGAGCCGCTGGACATCCGTCCTGCACCTGTTCTCGCGGAGGCAGACGCCGATCTCCGCCAGGTTCTCGCGGCCGTAAGCGGCCTCGACCGCCTCGCGCAGGCCCGAGCGCACCAGCCCGTTCGATTTGAGCCACCCCCGCCCGGCCAGCAGCGCGCGCAGACGCCGCCGCACCCTTTCCAGGTCGGGATAGGACGGCGGAGCGTGAAGCAGCCACTGGCTGGCCCGCGCTAGACGCCAGGCCGTCGCGTGCTCGAACGGGTTGGCGACCTGCACCAGCTCCCGAATGTCCGTGGGGCAACAGATCAGGTGCGACTGCCCGATCGCGGAGGTTCGGGTGGTCCGGAGCGCCGTGCCGTGCGTCGGGCACACCAGGACACCCGGAAGCTGGTGTGCCCTTCGCCAGGATGCCTCGCCATGAGCGCCTACGTCGGCCTCGACGCAATCCGGGCAGAGAACGAGCGACCGGTGCCAGTGACTAGCGCCACGAAACGGGCTGAGGCCCGCGTAGCCTCCGTGTCGCCAGCCCTTCGTCATGCCCTGGAGAAGCCGCTCGCCGTCGGCCGCAGTCAGCAAGCGGCTGAAGTAGGGCTGGAGGGTGTGGCGGCGGACAAGCGTGTCGACGTCCAGCCCGCAGCCGGGCGGCAAGCCACCCGCCAATACCGACAAGCCGCTGGGCAACCCGATTCGGATTCCCGTGGCACACCTGCCGAAAGCGGCTTGTATCACCGGCAGGCTGGCCCGGCCGCCAAGCCAGGCGTTGCTGCGCGCAAGCAGGCTGTAGAGCAGTTCATCGTCCATCGGAGCGGGCAGGAAAGCGAGCATGGACATTCCTTCAAGCGCGGTGGCACTGGTTGGGCGAACGGGATGCCGTGTGGGTCCGGTCCAGGCGGACGTTCGCCGTGCATGCCCGGCAGGGAAGCGTTCGGGGGCAGCACGACTGCGAGCGAAGCGAACCTGTGGTCATTTCAGGGCTTGGACGAGGATCTCGACCGTCCGCAGCGCGGCCGCCGGTGCCCGGGTCGTGCGTGCGACCTCGAGGATCTCGAGCGGGTCGCCGCCCCTTATCACCAGCCTGCGCCCGGCCCGGACGCCCGCATACTGGGATCGCACGTGCCTAGCATAGCGTATGAGGTCGACGACCGTCCGGACAGGGTCGGTGCGTTTCACCGCGACCCCCTCGAGCAGGTCATTGGCGATGCCGACCTCGAACGCTCCGGGAAAGCTCCATCGAAGCAAGCGGTGCGGCACCCCATCAAGTCTCGCTCCGTGCGACGGCGCCGGTAGGGCAACCCAGGTCGGCCCCGGCGCTTCATCCAGCAACCCCGCAAGATACGCCGCCGAGGTCAGGCAGATCACGGCCCTGGGCATGCGCGAACACAGGAGGCTTGCGTGCAGGCAGGCTAGCCTGCCCGAAGAGTCAGGAGTGGCGTCCACCCTCGCCGCGGGCGTGCCGCCGCGGATCAGCCCTGGCCCCGATCCGACCCTTCGTCGATCTTCTGACTGCAACAACCCCGTCATCTATCCACCTCCAAAGCGGGCACATGGGAACCGTAATTATTCAAAGAGTCGACTCTAATTTTTATGAGGTTTTTTATGCGGCGAAGAGTTTCGTGGAACGAAGAGGATGATACTTCGCTGCCCTTGAAGACCATCACGTTAGAAGTCGCTTGCGTCCGCGTCGTCTACGTCGGCGCGGGAGTTGACGTCGTTGGCATACGACTTCTCCCACCGCCGCATCAGCGATGCGGTATACTCCAGGTCGCTCTGCAGCCAGTCATGGGGTACGCCCGCCTGCCGCCGCAGTGTGCGCCAGCTGGGTCGCGCGCGTTCCCGCAGCAACTGATCCAGGCCCCACTCGAGACGGCGCCTGCGGTAGCTGACGACGTCGTCCACCGCGGCCGCTGCGGCGGTCGATGCGAGAGGATAGCGTTCGTTCCCGCTGATGAGGCTGACGTTGATGCGGGCCGACTTGGCTATGCTGGTCAGGGTCGTGGGCTCGGGTCGGCCTGGCGCTGCGAGCAGCCTTGCCACAGCCTGCGCCACCTTGTCCGCTGTTTCCGCGTCCTTGTTGCCCCGATCCTGCTTGAGGCCCAGTGCCCGCCGGTCCGAAGGCATCGCCGTTTTCAGCCATTCCGGGTCGGTGCGCGAGAGATAGACGTGCAGCGACGGATCCAGGAGGCGCAGTTCCGTCCGGGACGCGCGGGGATTGTCGGCAACGAAGGCCGCGAAGCGCGCCTTGTTCCTCGCAAGCGTCGCCTCCCTCGGCACCGTGTGCCGCACATCGATCTCCGGGAAAGGCTGCCGTGCCACGGTCTCTGCGATCCCGACCAAGTCACGGACGTCGCGCTGCACGAACGCCAGGAATAGCAGGTATCGGATAGGATGCAGGACCGTCTCCGACCTAGCCTCCCATAGCCTGGCGATCCAGTTTTGCTTGTGGCCAGGACGTCCCGTGAGGCCGAGCTCGCGTCGGTCGTCATCGTCGTTCACCTCGTCCAGCATCCGCTCGAACGCATCGCGCGTCCTCGCCTGGACGCCCCGGGAACCAGGCGGCCACCCGGCATCGGACAGCATGCGCGCCACCGTCGATCCCAGAGCTGGAGCGGACAGGCTGGGCCCGGGATTGCGCAGTAGCCAGGCGGTGTTGCGCGCCAGGCTGTAAGCCATCGGGGCGGGTATGCCGGTCTGAATTGGCTGGAAGCCGCAAGCCGAACTCGGGCCCGGCGCCAGTTTGCGCATGCGGTCAGTCCTGATCCCGCTGGCGGATAAGGCGACCTCGTGGTCGGGACAGACCACGACGCCGGGCATTTGGTGCACCCGTCTCCATGGGGCCACCGTGCGCGTGGCCAGGCTCTCCTCCGCGCAGCGCGGACAAAAGCGGACGTGTCGAGGCCCAGGTGCCTGCACCAGCCTGACCGGGAAAGTTGCACCGCCCTCCGTCCCGCCCTCGTCGAGCATGCCGTCCAGCAGCCCCTGCCGAACATCGTCGGCGACGAAGCGCTGGAAATACGGGAGGGGCGTCATCTCCTCCACGATGCGTCCGGCATCGTCGAATGGCGCGAAATCGGTCTCCGCGAAGTGCCGGATCCGGTTCGGGAACATAATATGCAGCCGTCCCGTGGTCCGCCCGAACGCCTGCCGTAGCAGCGCGCGCCTTTCGTTACTGCCGAGCACCGCCAGATAGGCGGAGATCAGGCTGTAGAGGTGTTCGTCCTCGGTGGGTGTGAGCTTGAATGCTGGCAAGGACTCGAAGGGGCGCTGCGGAACTTAATTCTTTCCTGCCCAAGGGTGCCTGTCAAAAATGCAGCAAGGACTCGATCGAAGGACCGCTTCGGGCAATCAACCTTCCTGTTGGCACCCTCGATACGGGGTCGGCGACGCTCCAGGATTGACCCAGTCGGTCTTATCTCGTTACGTTCAAGCACCTTGCGGAAAAGAATCGTCATGTCCCTTCACCGAAGCCTGACCGTGGGGCTGCTGGCAAGTGTGACGGCTTGTTCGCCCTATGTGTATAAAGATGGAATCACACGTTTCAGCTCGGACATGACGTCCGTCCTCGACCAGGAAGGTTCGGCGGCAAGCGAAGTTCGCGTGCAGAGTTCCAAATTACAAGCGGTCACCTATGCTGCCGTGCGTCAGCCGATAAAGTCGGATCCGGCAGGCTGCTTGCTCCCGGATGGCATCGTATCCGCCGGATGCCGGATCGTCGCAGACGATGACGGTGGTGACGCCGCTGACGCTGCGTCGCCTGTTGCGCTGCATGCTGGAGGCCTGCGAGGCATCAGGGCGAGTTTTCTAGGACTGACGAAGGCCGACGCAGACCGGCAACGGCTCTTCGCGGCCTTGAGGGACTATGCACTAGGCCTCGCTGCGCTCGCCAACGCTTCGGACCAGGCAAACTACGATGCGGCCGTCACGACCCTTTCGTCTTCTATCGCGGCTGGAGTGAAGGCAGGAAGCGGTGGTTCCGCCGGTGACTCCGCTGCAGCCCAGGCCGTAGCAAAGTTCGTCGGCGCGATCGGGGGCATCTATCTCGAGCAGCGCCGCTACACCGCGCTGAGAAGCGCAGTGACAACCGTCGAGGCCGTAACGATGCCTGTGTTCGGACGCGACCTCGGCACAACACTGGCCGCCCAGCGCGGCGCCCTTTTGGACTATGACCGTTATAGGCTTGCACAGATCGAGCCTGGTTTCTCCCGCAGCAATGCCAGGCGAATGTCACAAGAGGAATATACCGTCAACTACGCGCGGATGCAGACAGTGATCGACGACGAGAACAGGCTGTATGCAGCCGATCCGACTGTCACCGTCAAGACCATGCTGGCCGCTCATCATGAACTGGCTCAGGCGCTCAGAAACGGCGATGGCCAGTTTGCGGCGTTCTCTCAGGCTTTAGATAGTTTCTCTGCGCAGGTATCGGCGTTGGGGAAATCCTTCTCGGGGTCACGAGGATCGACCGTGGCCAAGACGGCCGAAACAGGTCCCGATCGCACCGGCTTCTAACGCGGGACAAGCACCAGACGCAACCGTTGGACAGGGGGAGAGGACGTCCATGGCCGACCTGCAGGATCTCCAGGATAAGCTAGCCGAGACCGTCGACGCTTTAGACGCGACAATCGATCCACTCATCAGCATGGCCAACCAGCGAGGTATCTCGGACGGTCAGCGCAACGCCTTGATCAGTGAGATATCCGTCCTGCAGCTTAAGAGGACGCAAACCCAGACGACCTATCTTCTCGACGCTGCGCAGACGAAGGAGTTCGCCGCGGCAATCGCGCAATTGGACGCCATCAACCAGAAAATGCTCTTGGAATCGGAGCAGATAAAGGACGTCACCTCCGGGCTGAACACCGCCGCCAAGGTTTTGGGCTACGTGGCGCAGGCTGCCTCTATCATCATCCCGTTCCTGTAGGTGCCACACACTCTCGAACAAGTGGGCGTCAACATGGCGAAGCAGTGCGGCGTAATTTGGCGAGAGCCAGGGCAAACAAGCGCGGGTCAGGCCGTGTAGGTGGATCGCGCCGGGTGCGGAGCAGAAGTCATAACGGTATTGACATGTCCCGCGCACGTGCTTTGAATCTAAGCCGGGCAGCAGGGAAGGCATGACAGCCATGGATCCCGGTGAAATAGACGAACTACGCGAGAGTGTGGAAAAACTGAACGATAGGCTTGCAAGGCGGGCGAAGGAGGCGGTTCCGGACCCGGAGGTCGGCAGGGCGCTGGAAAAGCTTCACGACGAACTCCGGCATACGCAGATCTACTTGATAAAGCAGCCGGACTATCAGCCGCCTCAACGACTGCAAACTGGCCAGACGTCCATTATGACGAGCTAGTTATGAACGACGACCCTGGACGCCCGCAATTTATCGAGCCAGAAGCGGTCCCGGCGTCTACGGTCGCGGAAGGGGCCACGCCGCAGGGGTCTGAGGCCCGGCCATCATACTTCAGCAAGGTCGAACTAGCGCCACCAGACCGGCCCAGACGTCTTGATCTGACGCATGTCCAGGGCAGCCCGCCTTTGCCGAAGACAATGGCAAAGCTCATCGGGGACATACAGGCGGCCGTCCGCCTCGTCGTCATCCTTTTCGAACATGACGACGTACGGAGAATGGATTTTCTGGGTCAACTACACCTCACCGCCGACACCGGATTGAGAGGCCCCAATGCGAGCGTCGAGAATGGGCTGCTCAATCTCGACGAAGTCAAGCAGAACATAGCGTCCGACTTCGATGTTGTGAGGACGTTCTTCTACTGGCGATACTTTCTCTGGCTCCTCTGCGTAGGCATTCCGCTATTCTTGGGGGGAGGTGTGATCTACGTCTGCGCCATGGTCAGAGCAGGCGGCGAGCACTTCCCGTCCGTCCTAGAGCAAAGCCTGTCGTGGTTGCCTCGAATTCAGGATGTCTCGCAAGGCTATCCGGCCTGGGTTATTCTCCCGCTCGCCGCGACTTGGATACCGGCTGGTGCCCTCCTGGGCATCTTCCTAGAATTCATGCTGCGCGTGGATGGCGAGATCGAATACGACAAGCTGGCGAGCATCAACCCAGGGCGCTGGAAAGTCGGCCAACGTCTGATCAACACGATCGTCGTCGGCTACTGTTTTGCGGCCATTATGGCTGCCTCCGTGTTCCAGGTTGGCATCGTGACATACCTCCTCAATGATTTCAGCACTACCAAACCCTGGCTGTCCCCCCTGGTCGGGTTCGTCACGGGCTTCTCGTTCTCATACGTGCGGGACATCCTCTACCGGGTCAGGCCCGAGGTGAGGACATCCTGACGTTGCTCACTCACGGCCAGCGCTGTAGCCGGACAACGTCTGAAAAGTGTCTCGGCGTGGTACGAGCAAGTTCAGATTCCTACATGGACCCTCTTGCGTTCAAGCAGTTTGGCCGGTGCGATCCGCAACGGGTCTCCCACGACGCACCTCGCGGCTCGATGCTGCAGCACGGCTCTCCCCGTCCTCGCGCCGGTTTCCTAAACGAGCAAACGCACAGTAGCTTGGCCACCGGCGTGCCATGGCCCCATCGGAAATCCTTGCTTTGGGAACGCTAGCCGGATAGCGGAAAGGCCATGGCCTTCAAAAAGCCCATCGCTCCGACCAAAGTACCTGACAGTCCCGACCGCCTGTTCCGCGATTTGCCGCGTCGCAAGCATGCAAGCCTCTTCGACCATCAAGGCCAGGTATTGCGGACATATGCGCAGCAGGTGTTGAATGTCCCCGACGTCGCCCTCCAGCTTCCAACCGGCAGTGGCAAGACGCTTGTAGGACTGCTGCTCGCAGAATGGCGACGCCGAAAGCACGGCGAACGCATACTCTACCTGTGCCCCACGCGGCAGCTGGTGAACCAGGTCGCGGAAGAAGCTTCGACCAAGTATGGCCTCGCGGTCGAGGCGTTCACTGGTCCGAAATCCGGTTTTGCACCGGCTGCCCGGGCCGCTTACGAGAACGCCGAACGAGTGGCGATCGCCACGTATAGCGCGCTCTTCAACACCAAACCGTTTTTCGAATCTCCCGAGATCATCATTCTCGACGATGCGCACGCTTCGGAGAACTACGTCGCGAGCCAGTGGACGCTACAGATCCGCAGGCTCGATCCTCAGGACGAAGACCTGTTCCGGGCAGCGGCCGGTGTCCTCAGGGGAGTGATCAGCGACATCAACCACGAGCGCCTGACCGGCACGGCCCAATCAATCGACGACGTGGCCTGGGTCGACAAGGTCCCAACCCCCGAGATGGCTCGGATCGCGCCGGAACTGCGGGCGGCGATCGCCGAGAACATCGGCGAGGGCAGGCAAAGGCACCGGTGGCGGATGGTGCGCGACAACCTCGCTGCCTGCCAGCTCTACGTGTCAGCCGCCGAAATCGTCATTCGTCCGCTGATTCCACCAACCTGGGCGCACGAACCCTTCGCCGGAGCCAGGCAGCGGATTTTCATGTCCGCCACGCTGGGCGCCGGGGGCGACCTTGAACGGCTGACCGGCAGGCCACGCATCCATCGTCTACCCATACCGGAGGGCTGGGACCGGCAAGGAATAGGCAGGCGCTTCTTCGTCTTTCCGGAGAAGTCACTCGACGGGGCGGCCGTGGCGGATCTGCGCCGTCAGCTCATGACGGAGGCCGGGCGTAGCCTCGTTCTCACGACGAGCGACAAGACTGCTGATTCGCTGGTCGGCGAGATAGGCGGAAAGCTTGGCTTCCCCACCTTCTCCGGCTCTGATCTCGAAAGCCGCAAGTCAGACTTCGTGGATAGCGAGCAGGCAGTCGCGGTTGTGGCCAATCGCTACGATGGCATTGACTTGCCGGACGACGATTGCCGGTTGCTGTTTGTGGAAGGACTCCCGCGGGCGGTTGACCTCCAGGAGCGCTTCCTTATGGTGAGGATGGGTGCCAACCTGCTCTTCAACGAACGCGTGCAGACACGCGTCCTGCAGGCAGTGGGCCGGTGCACCCGAGGATTGAACGATTACTCCGCCGTGGTGGTGACCGGCGAGGATCTTCCGGCATACCTCACTGACCGAACACGCCGCAGCCATTTCCACCCAGAGCTACAAGCTGAACTGGAATTCGGCATCGAGCAGTCCACCGGCATCGAGGCCGCGGACATCCTCGACAATTTCAAAGTGTTCCTGGAGCATGAGGAAAACTGGGAGAAGGCGAACCAGGGCATCCTGGACGCGCGCGATCGCGCCTCGCAGGTCGACTTCGCTGCGATGGACGAGCTGGCCGAGGCCGCCCGGTACGAGATAACCTGGCAGAGGGCCATGTGGAACAGCGACCCCGCCCAGGCCTTCGAGGCCGCCCGGGAGGTGCTGGGCAAGCTCGGGCACACTCAGCTGCGCGGCTACCGCGCATTGTGGCACTATCTGGCCGGAAGCGCGGCAAGCTTGGCCGTCGCGGCGGGGGATGGGGCCTTCGAAGCTGTCGCCAGGTCGCAGTTCCGCAAAGCAAAGGACTCGTCCGCCGGGATCAGCTGGCTCGTCGGGCTGGCACGTGGCCCTGGTACGATACCGAACCCTGGGGAGCGAGCAGATGCCCCGACCATGGCACAGGTGGAGCGGCTCGAACTGTATCTCCAGAAGCTGGGCACGCTGCACAATCGCGACTTCAGTGCACGGGAGAGGGAAATCCGAGGAGGGCTGGCACGCGGTCACCTGTTCGAGCAAGCCCAGGTGCTCCTGGGTGAGCACCTGGGCTTCGAAGCGGGCAAGCGGGAGACGGATGCATCTCCCGATCCGTGGTGGCGAGCGGGAGAGATAGCCATCGTCTTCGAGGATCACGCGGACGCTGGCGCCGAATCCGTGATCGACGCCACCAAGGCACGTCAGGCCGCCTCCCATCCCGATTGGCTGCGCGAACACGTACCAAGCACGGCGGGAGGGTCCATCCTGTCTGTCCTGGTCACTCCCGCCATCAAGGCCAAGGATGGAGCGGCATCCCACCTCCACAGGTTCTCGCATTGGGATCTGGCGGACTTCCGGGCATGGGCACACGCGTCCTTGGACACGGTGCGGGATCTGCGGCGCTCGTTCACAGAACCCGGCCGTCTCGACTGGCGCGCAGACGCCGCAGCAGCGCTGGAAAGCGCCAGGGCAGACGCTCCCGGCCTGGCTGCCTGGCTCGCGGGGCGACCAGCCCGCAAACACCTCAAGATCGTTAAGTAACGCAAGTCCGCGAGGCGACCACGCGCCATCTCGCCAGCGCGGCCGACTGTGGCTGGTCAGATCTCATCCCCTTCGATGTGTCGGCTGCCCTGGACTGACGCGGGCGCATCTCAAGCGGACGAAACTTCGGCTGCTCTACTGCACGCCATCGAGCCGTCATCCCATCTCGTTCCGTCAGGGGTGGACACCGTGTCGTTCTGCAAGCCCGCCATAGGAAGAGCGGGGTGAACGGCTCCCCGCCCATTGGAGAACGCCTCTCCATTCCCCGATTCCGTAGTGGCCCGAAGTCATTCTCCGTCCGGAGACGCTCGACTGGCTGAATCGATCATGCCACGGTGTCTGTGTGAGCCGGAGAGCTCGCTGGGAGAAGGCGGAAGCAATGAAGCGACTGGTCGTGTGCTGCGACGGGACCTGGAACGACGAGGACGTTCATCCCAACGTCACCAATGTGGTGCGAATGTCGCGCGCCGTCCTGCAGGAGGACAGCCGCCAGACGCCACCGGTTTCGCAGATCACCTACTACCACAGCGGCGTCGGCACCGGTGACGTCTTCGACAAGGTGGGGGGCGGCGCCATCGGCCTCGGTCTCTCGCGCAACGTACGTGACTGCTACGCCTTCATAGCCGACAACTATGTGGAGGGCGACGAGATCATCCTCTTCGGGTTCTCGCGCGGCGCTTACACCGCACGTAGCGTGGCGGGGCTGATCGGCTGGGCGGGCCTGCTCCGCAAGCCGAGCATGGACGAGTTCTACAAGGTCTGGGCGGCATACAAGGCCAGGAACCAGCCCGGCGTCCCCGATGTCCTCGTAAATTTCCCGGAGTGCCAGAAGCCGGTGCTGATCAAGTGCATCGGCGTCTGGGACACCGTTGGGGCCCTGGGCATCCCCTGGCACCGCGACATCCCCGACACGGTCCGCGACCAGTTCCAGTTCCACGACACCGATCTAGGTGCCCATGTCGGCCATGCCTTCCAGGCACTGGCGCTCGATGAACGGCGCGAGGACTTCGCTCCCACCTTGTGGATGCAGACTCCAGAAGGCAGCGCTGCAAACCAGGTGCTGAAACAGGTCTGGTTTCCAGGCGTGCATGCCAACATCGGCGGCGGCTACGACGAGCATGGCCTCTCGGACGTAGCGCTCGCCTGGATGGCGGCCCAGGTTATATCCCTGCTCGCGCTGGACATCGACTACGTAAGCAGCAGGCAGGACCGGCGCGATCCTTGGGCCATGGGCATGCTCTATGATTCCGCGTCCAACAACGTCTTTGAATTCCGTCCCAAGCAGCCACGGCAGCCGTTCACCAAGCAGCCCCAGTCCGCGGCCATGGAAAGCCTGCACCAGAGCGCAACGGAAAGAGCTGCACCCGGAGCGCATGCCACTCCCAAGTCATATGCTCTTGCCGTGACCGGCAAGCCCGTCGCGCCGATGGAAGCCATCGAGACCGCACTGCGCTGGACCGCGACGGTTGCGGCGGCACCCCGCCAGTCCACACCTGACGGTCCGTGGCAGTCTCTCCTCCTCCACTTGCGCCTTTGACGACGGCCGCGGGCCGAGCCGTAGTCGTGGGCCAAACGGCAGCCACTCGGCCCACAGCTGCGGGAAAAGGCGCTACGTGGTCGTCGGAAACCGTGCTGCGGTGTACGACTTGGGCATACGTCCCAGGTCCGTCCGTTCAGCGCCCTGCCGTTCGTCGTCTCGGACCGGCGCTTGCCACCCACCCCGAATGTGCCCCACAGCTTGAAGAAGAAGGGAACGTCCTGCTCAAGGCAGGCTTCCCGGACGTTGCGCGCCCATTGCGCCTGCATGGTCCTGGCACGGGTGCCAGACTCGCCCCACGATCACCCAATGGGTGCCGGTCAGGTCCAAGGCTCCGATGTCCTCCAGCAGGGGCTCGATGAACAAGAAGCGGACGCTAGCGTTGCACTTGCCGGAAACAGGCATGAATGAGCTGTCGTTTCCACGGCGTTGCGCTACGGCTACGAAGGCTCGTTCAGGTTGCCGAGATGATGAGTTCAGCCGGTAGAGGCCGACGGACGCCCACATCGGACGCTGTCTCGTCAAGCCGACCGATCGACTGGCGAAAACAGCCTCGCCGCTTAGGCCCCTGCCTCGTGGGACAACGCGAATCGGGGCGCCACCCGCCTCGACAGGACCCGGTTCTGACTCTGATGCGCTACCCCGGCGTCGCCGTTTGCCGCCCTTCGGCGGCGGGCAGGTAGATACAGACTGCGTGTCTTTTACCTGTTGCCTCGATCACCTGCTGCTCGGTCATGTGATCCGGGTAAGAACCGAGTGTCGGGCGCAACTCCTCGAAGCCACCTACCGTGCCATTGATATATGTCATGTCGATGTCCGCTTGGTTTTCATCGATCATGCTTATGGCGCGCAAGCGGCAAGTCTCCCCGACCAGATGCACTTCTCCACCCTGATGCTCGATGTGCACGTGCTCGCCTATCCGAGGCAGTTCACCCTTGCGGCAATCAACGATCACCCATTCCTCGGTTTCGGGCAAAGCTTCCCCTCCGCGCAGACCATCCGCCACATTCCGGCTGTAGCATGATGCGGGGCGGGCTCACAGGGCTGCCGGAAGCGATTTGACAGTCAACGCGGTGATCAGGACACTTACGACATTCTACCGGACCGGCGACCTAGCGGCGGGCACGACAACGCCGACTCCGTATCGTTCCCCATGGTCAACGAGATTTTGGGAGCTAGGATGCGTCTGCAGAACGACGTCGGCCGCCGGGTCCGACGTCGAGCCATGACTGTCCTACACGCACGAGGTCCGGAATGACTGAGCATCGTTTGAAATACCAGGTAACCTGGCTCTATCTCGCCTTGCAGGGCGGGATCGTTCTCTACGCGCTGCTGTTCGCCGTCCAGGGCTGGATCGGCTGGGATCTGGCCAAGAACGTCATCGCCCGGGTTCTCCCCGTCCTCACCGGCTACACGACCGCGATGCTGGTCTTCGTCGAGCAGGACAGGTACGGCACCGACCACGATCCGCGGAGAGTTTCCACTACCTTCGCGGCCCTGACCATGGCCTTCCCGCTCCTCTACGGCGCAGCGATAGCGGTGCTGGTATACCTCCAGGGGTTCCATGTCGGTGCCGTGTTCGGCGCACCAGGTGACTTCCTCGACGCCCTGACCCTGTCCCAAGCATTGTTCGCCGGATACATCGGCAAGCTCATGTCTGGATTGTTCCCGACGGCGGCGGGCGGCAGGCGCGCCGCAGCGGCGGTGGGCAGGGCGCGGGGGCGGAGAGCGGCGGAGACGGGTCCAGGGGACGACGTTTGACCGTGCCGGGGTTACTTGGCCGCGCGTGGGCTTGGCTGCTGATCGCAACCGTTGCGCTCTGCTGCCTGTGCCAGGGCGCGACCGCGGGTGGTGCGGGGGACTGCCGAACGAGCCTGGCAGGGGCGCTGCGCGCCGCGGACGCCGAGCTCAACATGCGCCCCTTGTATTACGACATGAGTTCCCTGCGGGCCGTCGTTCTCGGCCTGGGCCGTCGGCACTGCTACATTCCATTGCAGGCTTTCTCCGGGAAGGCCGAGTTCAGGGTGGTGCCTCGCCGTTGGTCCGGAGGCGAGACAGGCGGTGACGTCTTGTTGCGCTTGGTCGATCGGCGTGATGGCCATTGGCTGCCAGGTCGGGATCTGCGGCCCGGCGGGAACGGAACGTTCCACGTGGTCTTGTCAGGCGGGAAGACGGTCCTGGAACTCCACCTGCGAGGGGGTGCCGCACCCGGCGCCCACGAAGTCCTCGTCCTGGATCGCAGGGTCGTCTCCAATGCCGACGCCCGGCAGTTGACGACGGGCGAGCCGCTGCTTGTTCCAGCCGGATCCAGGATGGAACCGGAGCAGGCGTTGAATTCGGGACCACTCGTCCAATTCACCCTGCCGCGGAGCGCGCGGGTCTCTTTGACGTTTAAGCCGGTTGGGGGCACCAGCCTGTGCTACTCATCCGGTGAGGATGGCTATCAGACCACCGACTTGAACCTCGCCAACGACGCCCTGGAACCACTGCGGATTTATCGCAGCAGCGACGGATCTTCGGGCCGTCGGTTCGACGATGCAGATGGCGTGGGGGTGCTCGTGGACGCGGATCGGAGAACAGCCGTCCTCTCCGGCTCGCTGTATCCCGGCACGTACTTCCTCGCGGTGGGCCCTCTGCTGGCCTGCCCGGACGCTCCTCCAGCCGTCTCGGTGAACCTTGAGACACACTCGCCCGGTTTCGACGCCCAGGTAGAGGCGCTGCAGGACTGGATCCAGAGGACGCCGCTCGGCAGCCGTATTGAGGCCGTCGCGGTCACCCACGACATCACCGAAGGGGATCTCCAGGAGAGCATGGGCGGAACTCCACCCGCGGGAGCACGGCCCCGGACCAAGCTCCTGCTGCGAGCGAACTTCTATTGCGACGAACGGATCAACGCCTTCGAACCCGTTGCGGAGCATGCCGGGCGCCTCCTCGCGACACTGACGGACAATGCACCTTCCGACATCCTGGTCTCGGTGAACGGGGGGCCCAAGACGATCAGGATGATGTTCGATCCCGTCACCGGGGCAGCCTGGTCCGACCCCTTCAAGGGCGGGTGCGCGGGCGCGGGCGAAGCGGAGCTATCGACCCCTGCAATACATTCGTTCCTGGCAGCGGCAGACCTCACCAGCGCACCACATAGTTTCCCGGAATTAGTGCACCGGTTCGTGGAGGCCCGCTTTCCAGCACCCGTCCGCGCCGACTACGGATTCGAACCGCAATCCGCCGAGAGCGTCAGCGTCCGCCTCAACTGCCTCAAGGGCGTCATCGATCAAGGGCGGACGGACCTGCTGAACCGTCCGATTGCTTTCTGGCAGCGGCTGGACATACGGTTCAACCTGGTCGGCCTGGCCAGGCCTCGTGTCCGGGTCGAGGCGTCCGGTGCCTACACCGAAGGCGGCGGCACGGGTTCGGCACATTGCCCGGTCGATGGACAATACAGCGCGGTTCTGGACGCCGCCTTCGACAAGCAGCTCAACGCTTTCGCCCTGCAGCTTGCGCAAAGCTTCGGCCGCCAAGCCGACAGGGAGCAAGGTGTCCGCTGAACCGACCATGGCCACTGCGCAGCGGATTGCGTCGGTGCCGGGCCGACGGATGGCGGCCGGTCGGCAGTCCGCGTCGGACCGCACAGGTCGTCTGCCCGAAGCAGGCACCGACGCCTGTCCGGGCGCCGCCGACAGGCCTCTGCGTTACCGGATCTCGGCTGGACCGGAGTGCATCCGCGTCTCGGCATGATGGTCCCGATGCCTACAGCGAGCACCGGAGGGATGCCAGGATCGTAGCGCTCGTCTCGAGCCGAGAAGCACGAACGTTTCGATAGCCGCTATTCGACACAACGGTGTGCATGCGGATCGATTGATCGCCAGTAAGGGCGGCGGATGCGACCTGACGACGAAACAGTACTTGCTCGTAGGCTCTGCTGGTGCGTCCCATGGTGTAGAACCTCCAACGACAGAGATTTTCGAGATGCCGCTCGATCCCCGGACCCAGAACCTAGCTACCGTCATCAACGAAGCCAGCGCACGATTGGACATGGTCCGGCATTCCTTGTTTGTGGCATCGATCGAAGCCGACAACGCTTCTGCTCACCTCCCTGACGGGAACTATCAGGCCATTCGACAGGCATATGGCCGCGCGCGTCTCCTGGCAGCCCATGCGCTCTGGGCCGCCAGGGAGGTCGAGGACGAAGTCGTCCGTGCGCAATGCGGCCTTCCACCCTCACCGGAGGGACTAGGATGGTATGGACGGCGGCAAAGAGAGGACCCGCTGCCATGTGACTGCAATGCCGCACAGGGGGTCTATCCAGGCTGCAGTGACCATCCGGGACGCGGCCTGGACCTCCGTGAAGGCCAGCCTCGGATGCCGTCCCGCAGCTTCGACCTAGTCCAACCGCTGGCAATCCGCCCCTCTCCCAAATAGATGCATGACCATGGCATGTCAGCTTAACTCGGGCTGCTTCGATGTCAGAGCGACAAGGAGAGCCCTGCATCGCGCAGGCCAGAGTGGCTCGCGCGAACCGGTAGGACGGCCACGAGCTGGTGACCGATCAAAGCTACAAAGCATAGGGCCACAGCGGAGCCGGTGACGAACGGGGTTATCTGATGCATGTACGTGTTTCCTGATGCGCTCTCGTCAGTTCATGGTGCACAGTTCCAATTGTTTGCTTGCAAGCACCGGGCAGGGCTGTTCCCACCCTGACCGGCGGCGTCGACCTTCCCTCACCCAGGATGCTCGCCGCTGCCCGCGCTGCTGGGGATGACCCTGGCGATTTGGCAAAGGCCAACGTCGCACTTGGTTCACTGAGGCGCTACGACTCCGCTACAACCGGTCTCCGCACGGCCACGCTGGTTGCAGTCTGCGGCGACGGTAAATACGCTTTGTTGCTGGAAAGGATAGGATTGCTGCGGGCGTGCAGCGCATGGAGCCTGACAGGCCTCACTATGCACCCCATCCGTTACGGCTTTCGGTCAGCACGCACGTTTTGCCCGATGCTTCCCGGCGGCTCCTGTCGGCCTGTCGAGGGGACATGGACCATCAGCTGCGGTTGCCAGGCGGCAGGGTAGGAGCTTGCAGAAGGTGGCGCTCATGCCCGGACGGTGAAGGCACCGGTGTTGACACCGAGTTCGGCGCGCCACGCAACAGGACCTTCCATTCCTCGCCCAGCGACCAACCGCCAGGCCGTGCGGCAGGTGCCCATGGCAGCTCCATGGGCGAGGCATCCAGCCTCGACGTCGCACCCAACCAACCTGCGGCCAGCGCCAGCGTGATCCCCCCGGCGGGCCAGGCAACCTGCCCTGGCCCTCGCCGGACCAG
Organism: uncultured Acetobacteraceae bacterium; assembly: GCA_964247805.1. Classification (GTDB taxonomy): domain Bacteria; phylum Pseudomonadota; class Alphaproteobacteria; order Acetobacterales; family Acetobacteraceae; genus LMUY01. The sequence goes on from CAXTWC010000010.1 coordinate 60,132, forward strand.
GCCGCTTAGCCCCGCCCGGAGCCGTGGCTGTCTTGCGCACGCCGCCACGGCCCACGTCAGCAATGCAAGAGGAACGACGGAGATGGCTTCGATGGCTATGATGGCCACGATTTGGAATGTGACGGACGTGTGCGGCAGGCGATCCGGCGAGACCACACCTTGTTTCCCTTCTTCTCATCCTTTCTGTTCTGAAATAATCGCGATAAATATTGTCAACAGTCTGGCCCCGTTATTAGCTTGACCACGAACCTTGTCATCGATAAAGCCGCTATGATACTGCAGTTTTTTGATTAGAAACAAAGCACTAGCCTTGTTCCGGTCGGTAGGTGTAGCCTATGCTTTCGGCACGTATTGGCGGTTCCGAGAGGTCGCATATTTCGCGACAACTATTGTATTTCACGATAACTATTGAAATTCGCGATAAATATTGTCACGTTCCAGCGGTAATCCTGGCTGACCAGCACCTGGTCGTCGGAGCCGTCCCAGCGCCGGGTCCAATTCTCGTTGGCCCACATGAGGCAGAACGGCATGTCCAGGCTTCGATCGGCCAGCA
>CAXTWC010000011.1:0-58340 GCA_964247805.1 uncultured Acetobacteraceae bacterium
GAAATAGGCCAGGTGTTGGGACTGGCAAAATGACGGTCGGGCAGAGGAGTTCGTTACCTGATCAATGTAAGCTCATCGCACGCCCGGAAGTCACTTCCGCGCTAAATCTCTTCGAATAGCCTGAGAAAGCCAATACTCCCCAGCTATCTCCCCATCAGGGAGATTTCCCATGGGGTACCTAGCCAGGCAGGAAATAACTCCCTGAAATCGTTGGCGTCCCGTAGGGGATTCGAACCCCTGTTACCGCCGTGAGAGGGCGGTGTCCTAGGCCTCTAGACGAACAGGACGTAGCCGGCGCGTGACTTAGGACGAAGCCGACAGGTTCGCAAGCCCGTTCACGACAGGTCGTGCTCTCAACCTCGCCGAGAACGACCGACGGACAAGAGCTAGCCGTCTCAAGGCAACAAATTAATGTGGGCGGTAGCCGCCCCAGTGCGTGGGTCAAGCAGCACGATCCGGTCGGGGCCGCCCCCCGTGAGAAGAACGGCAAGATGGTCACCTGCCGAAGCTATTGCCTGCATATGTGTGCCGGGTGGCTCGGCCAAGGTCATCGCAGCCTGCGTGGCCGTGGTGGACAGCCGGTGCACAATCGTTACGGCAAGAACGACTACGCCAGCGACAATTAATACGCTCATAACCACAACCGCGGCCAACAACCCTCGCATCCAGCTACGCTCCCCCTTCGGCATCGCCACGCCTATGATGCGTGAATGAGTGATCTGACTGACGGCCCCTGGTCTATCACCGCCGGCCCGGAAGACTCCGGCGCGCGCCTCGATCGCTTCATGGCCGACCGGATCGGCACCTTGTCACGCTCCCGAGTCAAGAGCCTGATAACGAGTGGGTATGCGGCTGCCGGCGGCGTCGCCATCACCGACCCAGCCAGTGCCGTGCATCCCGGCATCGAATACGCTCTGCGGCCCCCGCCAACAGTGGGGGTCGTGCCGCAGGCCCAGGCCATGCCGCTCACCATCCTCTACGAGGACCCGGATTTGCTGGTGCTCGACAAGCCAGCGGGGCTGGTGGTGCATCCGGCGCCGGGCCACCAGGACGGTACGCTGGTAAATGCCTTGCTAGCCCATTGCGGCGATGCTCTCGCGATCGGGGGAGAACGCCGGCCCGGCATCGTCCATCGCCTCGATCGAGACACATCCGGGGTTATGGTCGTGGCCAAGACGGACCTTGCCATGGCGGGGCTGGCCAATGCATTCGCGACACGGACCCTGGAGCGGTCATACCTCGCGCTGTGCTGGGGCGTCCCGGCCCCTTCGGAGGGCGAAATCGAAGGCGCGATCGGACGGGACCCGCGGGACCGCAAGCGCATGGCCGTGCTGACACGCGGCGGAAAAGTGGCTTTGACCCGGTATCGCGTAAGGAAAACGTGGCAAGGCGCGGTGTCGTTGGCGGAATGCCGCCTTGCGACGGGAAGAACGCATCAGATCCGCGTTCACTTGGCGATGGTAGGTCATCCGATCGTGGGTGACCCGGTGTATCTGCGCCGGGTTCCGGCAGTTGCACGGCTGCTGCCAGTGGGGCTGAGGGGATTGCTGCTGGATTTCCCTCGGCAAGCTTTGCATGCCGCTGTGCTCGGATTTACTCACCCGCGGACCGGGGCCTTGCTTCGGTTCGAGACGCCACCTCCGCCCGACTTCGAGGCAATACGGGCGGGGCTGGAGGGCACGGAGGAACCGTGATGGTTACATTCATATTGACCGGACCCCTGCGGTCCTGTATAAACAGGGCTACAAATCCCACCCGGTGTGCCGGGTTACGCCATTCTGGATCTGGACTGCCTCGTTGGAGGGGTTCATCGCCAGGACGTGAGGTGTAGTGAGCACATCAACGATTGTCTTGAACTGCAACCGGGGTCAGCCTTCGCCGTAATGGGTAGGTGTCCGGGCGTTCTGGACCGTAGGAGCCAAGTCGTCATGGTCTCTGCTGTGATCAACGTCGCGCCTGAGGGCAACCTGTCGCGCTATCTCCAGGAAATTCGTAAGTTTCCAATGCTTGCTCCGGAGGAGGAGCTCGCGCTCTCGAAGGCTTGGCGCGACAACGAGGATATGGACGCTGCCCATAAGCTCGTCACCTCCCACCTTCGCCTCGTTGCTAAGATCGCTATGGGCTACCGCGGCTACGGCTTGCCTGTTGGCGAACTGATTAGCGAGGGCAACGTCGGCATGATGCAGGCAGTCAAGCGGTTCGACCCGGATCGTGGCTTCCGGTTGGCGACTTACGCGATGTGGTGGATCCGGGCGGCTATCCAGGAATACATCCTCCATAGCTGGTCGCTCGTGAAGATGGGCACGACTGCAGCCCAAAAGAAGCTATTCTTCAACCTGCGGCGGCTGAAGGGCCAGATGCAGGCGATTGAGGATGGCGATCTGAAGCCGGAGCACGTTGCCAAGATCTCGCGGGTCCTCCAGGTGCCCGAGCAAGACGTTGTCAGCATGAACCGGCGTCTAGCCGCTCCAGACCACAGCTTGAACGCGCCTGTTCGCGCTGATAGCGAAGGTGAGTGGCAGGACTGGTTGGTTGATGAGGGTCAAAGCCAAGAGGCGGAGTTGGCTGACCGCGAGGAGTTAACCGGCCGGCGTGCATTGCTGGGTAACGCTTTGCGCACGTTGAATGAGCGCGAGCGTCATATTTTAATCGAACGGCGTTTGAAGGACAATCCAACGACGCTCGAAGAGTTGTCTCAGCAGTATAATATCTCGCGTGAGCGCGTGCGTCAGATCGAGGTTCGTGCATTCGAGAAGCTGCAGAAGTCCATGAAGCAACAGGTCGTCGAACAGCGGTTGTCCATCCCTGTCGCTGCTTGACGCGGTAGTCACCTACGTCCGCGTGGCCCGTTGGCCACGCGGATAAGGTCAGTCAAACCTCCACTCCTCTAAGAGTTTGATTTGTTCGCGCGTTAACGCCTCGATTTTTCTCCGTGTTCGCGTTGCTAGGGCGAATCGGGCTGATACTTGTATTAGCTCGCAAATCAGCCACCCAGTGCCGGATGCAATCCATCCTAGTAAGGCGCATTCCGGGTCTGATAGGATGTCGAGCGACTGCCCTAAGCTGTTGTCGTGCATCCATAGATTGCGTAGCGGGAGAATGACCGCCGTGCTGCCGGTCAGCAACATGCTACGCCCTACTGGACGACCAACCGCTGTTTCTGTGGCGTAGAAAATGATAGCCGGACAAAGTAGAACGCCAGTCAGCAAGGCAGTTCCCGGGAATGCGACTGCAATTCCGCCAGCAATTGCTCCTTGTAGCCAAAACCACGACCGAGCAGGGCGAGCAGTCAAGGCGGACTTGGTCAAGTAAACACGGCAAAAGCAAGGGCTAGCAAACTTGCAATCACGCCGAGCCCGCCGGCAACATCTTGGCCAATACGACGGGCCTGCCCGGCTTGCAAACTTTCAATGCTACCGAGTTCGGTAAGAGCCTGGGCGATGACAGATAGTCGCGACGCTGCCCTGGTGCAACCAACCTCGTCGTTCGCCTGGTCGGTGCTGTCGGCGAGCAAGGTTGCGATGGGGGGCAATTGCCCGGCTTCCGCCAATGTCGCCAGTGTGGCGGCAATCCGAGTGCGGCGCGTCCGGCTCCGGTAGTTGGCGATGCGTGGCTGCATCGTATCGATGGCCCAGGCACACAGGTGAGGTAGCGGGTTGGCGTGCAACTTAGTCTGTAAGGCGGCGACGACCTCCAACTGCGCAAACGTATCGTTGTAGGCGAGATTGGCGGTCATACGGCCGATATCCACGTGAAGCCGTTCATCCCGGCGGGCGAAGATAAACGCCGCCACGTGTTTGTCGATCAAGTGCTGGCCGTCAGGGAGGCGCTTGCCTGCAGCTTCTTCCAGCGCGACCAAGAGATCTACCAACCGAGTGGCCCAGAAGCGCTGCACCAGCGGTGACTCACAAGGGGTAAGCAAATTGCTGCCATATAGTAGTCGCAGCGGAACCCCACCACTACGGTCGCCCGCCAGCAGGATCCTGACATCACGCACGTCGATCCGATGCGAGGGTAAATCGCGCCCGGCGCTTCGTCGCTTGGCCCAGGCTTCCGCGACATGAGTGGTTGCGATCTCAGCCAAGAAGCGACTTTGGCCGGGTCCGTGGTGCACTGCGTGGTCGAGCGCTGGGCCGAGCCCGTCCGGCCACACAGCCAGCGAGCGCCACACGAGCGGAGCTAAGGGATCCAGAGCACCGATCGCATAGACGAGTAACATGGGATCCGCCCTGTTATCGGCCGCTCCCCCTTGTGCACCCCAGGCGCGAACCGCCTCGTCAAGCGCGACGGCAATCGCCGTGTCACCGAGCCCGCGCCGCAGCCAGTGATCCACGGCGCCGTTGCGGATGGCGTCAACCCCGGCCTTTGGCTCGCGCTGCAGAGCGAAGGCGAGAGAGCGGGCTGTAGCGGCTGTTTGGGAGCCGATCGCGATTGGCCGTTGAGCGCGCCGGATCGGGCGAGCAGCAATGCGCCTCGCTCGGGCCGCGGCCGGCGTGGTCAGCAAACCAGGTGACGGCCGGTGGTCCGGCTCATCGGCAAGCATACCGCGGATGAGTTCTGCCATTCCGGCCGGCAAGCGATGCTGCCCGGTTAGGGCGGCGAAGCTCCCTTCGTCCAGCTTCTTGCGAAGCAGATCGTCCTCCGGAACGCCCTCGACGGGATTGAACCCCAACGTCAACATGAGCAAGACGGCGCCTAACGCATAGACGTCGTCCGCAATCGTGCCGTCACCGCGTCCAGTCGGAAGGCAGGTCGCGGAATATGGAGGCTCCACCCAGCTTGGCTGATGACTGGCCGGGGGCGCGGACCAGGCCGCACCAAGCATGACGGGGGTTGAACGGGCGGCCTGGAACAAATTGGCAGGGCGGATGGCACGGTGAGTCACTCCCCGTGTTTGCAAATCGGCGAGGACTTGGGCAGCGGGTTTAACCAATTGCTCGATCAGCTCGGCTTCTGGCCAGGCTCGCAAGGTGGCTTGCAGAGACGGTCCGGGCGGTGCCGGGGCGATGACGAAATATCCAGTGTCACCAGACGGCATCACCGCCGGCCCATGCGCCAACGGTCCGAGCAGGTTGCGGATCGACGTCCCTGCGAGTGCGGATAGAACCCGTGCCCGTGCTGGCCAACCGCGCGCAACCGGGATCGCCATTACGCTCATTTGGCCGCCGCCTTGAGCCACGAAAGGGCTCAAAGGATCGGCGGCCCCTTCCAGGGTGTGGCCGAAATCGACGCCGTATATGCCTCCAATTAGTCCAGTCGTTGAGGTAGCCATTTTGGCGTGCTCGCTTCTTCGCACGTCCATATTGACTTCAAAGTATTAACGGACCGTTACCCAAACTCACCCCTCGAATGGGTCTCGCATCAGGATCGTGTCGTCGCGCTCTGGGCTCGTGGACAGCAACGTCACCGGCGTCTCGACCAGCTCCTCGATGCGGCGGACGTATTTGATAGCCTGGGCGGGCAGGTCCGCCCACGAGCGAGCGCCGTGCGTCGATCCGGTCCAGCCGTCGATCGTCTCGTAAACTGGGCGTGCGGCGGCTTGGGCGCCGGGTGCGGCTGGGAGATAACGCATGTGCTCGCCTGCAACGTTGTAGCCCGTGCAGATCTTCAGCTCGGGGAGGCCGTCCAGAACATCCAGCTTGGTCAACGCCAGCCCGGTGATGCCGCCGACTTTTACGGCCTGGCGCACCATGGCGGCATCGAACCAGCCACAGCGCCTGGGCCGCCCGGTGACGGTGCCGAACTCGCGTCCGCGTTCGCCGAGCTTACGGCCGATGTCGTCATCCAGTTCGGTCGGGAAAGGGCCGCTGCCGACGCGTGTGCAGTAAGCCTTGGCGATCCCGAGTACGAACCCGACTGCCGACGGCGCCATGCCAGACCCGCTGGCCGCCGTGGCCGCGATGGTGTTGCTGCTGGTCACAAATGGGTAGGTGCCGTGATCCACGTCCAGCATCACGGCTTGCGCGCCCTCGAACAGGATGCGCTGCCCGGCGCGCCGCGCATCGTCCAAGCGCTGCCACACCGGCTCCACATGCGGCAGGATGCGGGGAGCCAAGGCGAGCAAATCGTCCAGCAATTGCTGCTTTTCGAAGGTGGGCGCACCCAGGCCGCGCAGCAGCGTGTTGTGGTGCAACAGCAACTCGTCGAGTTTGTGGGACAGCGTGTCCGGTTCGGCCAGGTCGCAGGTGCGAATGGCGCGGCGGGCGATCTTGTCCTCGTACGCCGGGCCGATGCCGCGCCCAGTGGTGCCGATCTTGTTCTCGCCGCGGGCCGCCTCGCGCGCCCGATCGAGCGCGCCGTGCAGCGGCAGGATCAGCGGCGCATTGTCGGCGATGCGGAGGTTGGCGGGCGAAACATCCAGGCCTTGCGCGCGCACCCGGTCCATCTCCGCCAGCAACGCCACCGGGTCGATCACGACGCCGTTCCCGATCACGCCCAGCTTTCCACGCACCAGCCCCGACGGCAGCAGGCTTAACTTGTATGTCGTGTTACCCACCACCAGCGTGTGCCCGGCGTTGTGACCGCCCTGGAAGCGCACGACGATATCGGCCCGGCTAGCAAGCCAGTCGACCACCTTGCCCTTGCCCTCATCGCCCCATTGAGCCCCGATAACGGTCACATTCGGCATCGTTGCCCTCACTAATGCGCGGCTTTAACACCGCATAAAGGTGTCAAGAGGACGACTGTCCTCTTGCGCGTCTAGAGTGGATGCGCCCCGCCATCCCGAAGGATGTGGCTACAGCGCAGCCTGGCCGCTTCCGCCGCCGGGTCATCAACCGGATCGAGCGCCGCCACCGTCGCGTATCCCGCTTCCCGCAGCCGAGCCGCAGCCTCGTGCGCTTCGCCCACGGGAACGAACACGCGTGGCCGGGCAGCTGGCGGCTCACAGGCGCGCAGGATGGCGTCGGGATACAGGGTCAGACCGGTCGCCGGCTCGTCCTCGCCGCACAAATATCGCCCGCCGCGCCCCAACACCTCGTGCCGGCCCGGCGCGTAGACGGCGGTGCAAACGCCGGTGTGATAGGGCAGATCGCGGAATTCCAGCGGGTCGATCGTCAGCTTTATGCTGGGGGCACGAGCCTGAATGGCGCGCACCGTGTCGGCCAGGCGTTGGCACAAGGCAGCGGAGAGCGGCGGGAGCGTGACGCCCTCGAGCCGCTCCAAGGCCGGGCCAGCCAGCCCGGCAGTCAGCATGAGCGTGCTCAAAGTCTGCGCCACACGTCCGCCATGCTGCATGACGGAGGCCATGTCCTTGCGGTCCAACGCTCGCAGCAGCGCCTGGCGGGCCGGGCCGGTGATGCCGGATTCGTCCAGCAGGGTTGGGGCGAGCCGGGGCAGAGTGAGATCGAAACTGACCTTGGTGAGCCCCAGCGCGGCCAACGCCTCGGCGGCGACCAGCACCATTTCCGCGTCCGCCGCGAGGCTGTCGCAGCCGATCAGCTCGATGCCGGCTTGTGCCACTTGCCGGTCCGGCGCGATCTGGCTGCCGCGGACGCGCAGGCACTGGCCGGCGTAGCACAGCCGCAACGGGCGGGGTGCGGCGCGCAGGCGGGTCGTGGCGATGCGGGCAACCTGAGGCGTGATGTCCGACCGGACGCCCATCATGCGGTGGGAGTCGGGGTCCATCAGGCGAAAAATCTGGTCCGCGGTGGCGCCGCCGAAGCAGGCCAGCAGCCCGTCCTCGAACTCGATCAGCGGCGGCTTGATGCGCTCGTAGCCATGGGCGGTGAACGCGGCCATCACGACCTCCACCGCCTGCGCCTCGGTTTCGGCCTCCGGGGGAAGCAGGTCTCGCAGCCCGGCCGGAAGCAACGCCGGGTTGGCGGCGGTATCGGTCAGGAGGTCGGGGAAACTGTCTGGCATCACGGCGGGCCTATACCATTGCCCGGGCTACGGCAGAAGCGGGGGCTACGGCAGAAGCGGGGGCGGCGGAAACCGCCGCATGGGCCCAGTCCAGCCAGGGCAGCAGCGCCTCGATGTCGGCGGTCTCCACCGTGGCGCCGCCCCAGATACGCAGGCCCGGCGGCGCGTCCCGGTAGTGGGCGATGTCGAAGGCGACCGCCTCGGCGTCGAGCAGCTTGGCGATCGCGGGGCCATGCGGCGCGCGCAGGCAGATTGAGGTGGGTGAGCGTTGGGCCGGGTCGGAGGCAAGGAACTCGGCCCAAGGGGTGCGCTCGATCCAGCGTGTGACGGCTGCGAGGTTCGCATCGGCGCGGGCGATCAGCGCCGGCAGTCCGCCTTGCTGCTCGGCCCAGCGCAGCCCATCCAGAGCGTCCGCCACGCAGAGCATGGAGGGTGTGTTGATGGTATCGCCACGGAAAATGCCCGGCGTGATGCGAAAGATCTTTGGCATGGGCCAAGCCGGCCGGTGCTGCTCCAGCCGGGCGAGGGCACGGGGCGAGAGTGCCAGCATGCCATGGCCAGCCTCGCCACCCAGCGCCTTTTGCCAAGACCAGGTGACGACATCCAGACGGTCCCACGGCAATTCCATCGCGAAGGCGGCGGAGGTGGCGTCGCAGATCACCAGGCCCTCGCCCCGGCGCAGCCACGGGCCGTCGGTGAGCCGGACGCCGGAGGTGGTGCCGTTCCAGGCGAGCACGAGGTCATGCGCCGGGTCGATCGCGGCCAGGTCGGGAAGGCTGCCGTAGTCGGCGGCCAAGGTGCGCACGGCTGCTAATTTAAGGTGTTCGGTCGCGTCCCCGGCCCATTGCGCGGAAAAGCTCTCGAACGCCAGCACGTCCACCGGGCGGGGGCCGAGCAGGGACCACATCGCCATTTCCACCGCACCGGTGTCGGAGGCGGGGACGATGCCGAGCTTCCAATCCTGGGGCATGCCAAGCAGCGCCGCCGAGCGGTCGATTACTTCGGCGAGTTGTGCCTTGGCGGCGGGGGCGCGATGGCTGCGGCCGAGCAGGGTGGTGTCGAGCGCCGCAGCACTCCAGCCCGGGCGTTTTGCGCAGGGTCCGGAGGAGAAGCACGGGCTGGCCGGGCGGTGTGCGGGCTTGTTCATGGCGCTGCCGTTATAGGCGGCGTGCCGGCCTGCGCCAATTAGACTGTCGTGTCATGTGTTCGGCTCGTTCGAGTCTGGCTTGGGCGGCGCTCCCGGCGGCTCCGGTGCGGCGTGCACGATCCTGGATCGGGCGCCCAGCGAGGTGTCGCGAGCGGCGCGGGCACAGACCACTCGGATCGCTGGGGGAAGGGGAGGGGTAAGCGGTGTTTCGCCTGAGGCTATGCTGGGGTTGCTCGGGCCAAGTCGCGACAGAGGGCTCGCACGACGTCCTCGTCCGAGCGCCCGCCGATTTCGTCACGCACCGTTCGGGTCGTCCATTCGGTCGGCGCGCTCCGCACGTTGGCTATCGAGTCGTGGACTGCGAAAAGGGGTCGGGATGTCTGGAACATAAAAAGAACGTCGGGTAGGTTCAGTCGCAATAATTATCGCACGATCGGGGCGCTGCCCCGCGCCCGCCAGAGGACAGTCGTCCTCTGGACACCTGGATGCTAGAACTCGGTCCAACCTTCCTCGCTGGTTTGGACAGGCGTGCCATTTGCCCGCTTTTTCATGGGCGCTGGCTGCGGTCTCGCGGCTTTGGGCGACGGCAGCCGACCGGGCGCTCGTTGCGTCACCGGCGCGCTCGGCGCGTTACCAAGCCGAAACTGCCCGACCAACTCAGACAATTGCGTCGTCTCCTGCGACAACGAATGCGTGGCGGCCGTCGATTGCTCGACCATCGCGGCATTTTGCTGGGTGACCTGGTCCATCTGATTGATCGCGGAGTTCACCTCGTGGAGAGCCGTCGCCTGTTCCTGGGTGCTGTGTGCGATATCGCTGACGATGCCGTTGATGTCGGTCACTTTCAGTACGATCTGGCCCAACACCTTGCCGCTCTCGTTGACGAGATCCACGCCGGCCTTCACCTGCTGCCCCGACGCTGAAATCAGCGCCTTGATCTCCTTGGCTGCCTGAGCCGAGCGCTGCGCCAGCGCACGCACTTCGGATGCGACGACGGCAAAGCCACGGCCGGCGTCACCGGCTCGTGCCGCTTCCACGCCGGCATTCAAGGCCAGTAGATTCGTTTGGAAAGCGATCTCGTCGATCACGCCGATGATCTGGCTGACCTCCTGCGAGGATTTCTCGATGGTGCTCATGGCCTCGACAGCCCGCCCCACAACTTGTCCCGCATGCTCGGCATCGGATTTGGCGCTCGATGCCACAGACTGGGCATGAACGGTCCCTTCGGACGTCTTCTTGACGGTGGCGGTAATCTCGTCGAGCGCCGCCGCGGTCTCTTCCAAAGTTGCCGCCTGTTGTTCGGTGCGACGCGACAGGTCGTCGGATGCGGATGAAATCTCCTGAGTTCCCATTTGGATGGCCGCGGCGCCCTCGGCGATGCGGATCAGGGTGGACTGCAGGTTGTCATGGGCCAGGTTGAAATCGGTACGCAACTTCGCGAACGCGGGTGCGAACGGCGCCTTGATCGAGTGTTCGAGGTTCCGGGCGGCAAGTTGTGTCAAACCCTCGCCGATGTGGGTGAGATCGGTGATGTCGGTGGCATACTTGACGACCTTTATGACGTTGTTGCTCAGGTCGAAGATCGGGTTGTAGGACGCCTGGATCCAAATCTCCCTGCCACCCTTGCCGATCCGCTTGAACGTGTCGCTGACGAAATGTCCTTCGTTCAGTTCCTGCCAAAAGGCCTGGTATTCGGGCGACGTTGCATATGCGGGCTCGACACAAACGCGATGATGCCGGCCTTTGATCTCGTCGAGGCGATAACCCATCATCTTCAGGAAGTTGTCGTTGGCTGAGAGGATTTCGCCGCTTGGGCTGAACTCGATGACCGCTTGCACGAGGGAGATCGCGTTGATCTTGCCCTCGAACTCCGCATTGCGCAGCTTCTCAGCCGTTATGACCGTTGCGACCTTGACGACTTTCTCGACGACACCCTTGGCATTCTTGACCGGGTTGTAGGACGCCTGGATCCAGACCTCGTGCCCACCCTTGCCGACGCGCTTGTATTCCCGCGCGTCGAACTCGCCACGACCGAGTTTTTCCCAAAAGCTTTTATACTCGGCACTGCCGGCATCGCCGGGTGCAACGAACATGCTGTGGTGCTGGCCTTTGATTTCGGACAAGCTGTAGCCCAAGGCTGCGCAAAAGTTTTCATTTGCCGAAAGTATCGTTCCACTCGGGCTGAACTCGATGATCGCCAACGAACGTCCTAGCGCATCGAGCACTGCTTTTGGGCCTAATCCGGAGCTGAATTTAATACCGAACACGTGGAACCCCTAGAGCGTTGTGGAACTACAACGAAGATACAACGACGCGCTGAACAAACCCTTAACGGCGGTCTCCATACTGACCTGACGGCGGACGCTTGGGTTTTGTGGTGACGAATTTGGGGATCACGGCGCCCGCGGTGGCCAAGGCATCAGACGGCGGCAGCCTTGCTGGCACGTGGTGCCGAGTGTCGGCTCGGGCGAAGCGGCTGCACGGTCCGGCCGCTCTGGCCATCTGCCTCGTCGATCTGGAAGCGCTCGATCAAACGCACCAGTTCGGCCGTTTCCTGCGCCAGGTTATGACTGGCGGCATTGCTCTCCTCGACCATGGCCGCATTCTGCTGAGTGACCTGGTCCATCTGGTTGATGGCATTGTTCACCTCGTGCAAAGCGATGGCCTGCTCGTGCGCGGAGGCCGCCATCTCGGCGACGGCGCTGGTGATCTCGCCCACCTGGGTCACGATGCGCCCAAGCGCTTCACCAGTCTCGCCCACCAGCTTGACGCCGGCGCCGACTTGCTCGGCGGAGGCCGAGATGAGCGTCTTGATCTCCTTCGCTGCGTCGGCCGAGCGCTGGGCGAGGGCCCGTACCTCGGACGCGACCACCGCGAAACCGCGGCCGGCGTCACCAGCGCGTGCTGCCTCCACACCGGCGTTGAGCGCCAGCAAATTGGTCTGGAAGGCAATCTCGTCGATGACGCCGATGATCTGGCCGATCTGCCGCGACGACTCGTCGATACCTTGCATGGCGGCAACGGCTTGGCGCACCACCGTGCCGGATTGCTCGGCCTCCGTGCGCGTCTGCGACACCACCTCGTGCGTGTGCTTGGCGCCCTCTGCGGTCTTGCGGACGGTGGCGGTGATCTGGTTGAGCGCTGCCGCGGTCCGCTCCAGGCTTGCGGCCTGCTGCTCCGTCCGCCGTCCCAAATCGTCGGAGGCCTGGGTGATCTCCTCGGTTCCGGTCCGAAGGCCCGACGTGTTGGTGACGATGCTGCGGATCACCTGCTGCAACTCGGTCGATGCGCCGTTGAGGTCGGCGCGGAGTTTCTCGTAAGCCTGCGGGAGGGCCGTATCGAGACGAAAGGTGAGATCGCCGGCTGCGAGGCGTTCCAGGCCGCGGCCGATCGAACCCACGACCACGACGGCGGCTTCGGCCGCGGCGCTCAGTTCCGCTTCGCGCCGCATCCGGGCGTCTTCCGTGGCACGACGGCCCTGCGCCTCGGCCTGTTCCCGTTCATTGTCCCGGGCTTGCAGGGCGTGGTCCTTGAAGACCTGGATGGCGGTGGCCATGGCCCCGATCTCGTCCTGCCGGCCGACACCGGGCACTTGGGTCGCGAGGTCGCCGGTCGCCAGGCGCCCCATCGCTTGGGTGATCCTGCCGAGCGGGCGGGTGACACCGCGCCACATCGTCCAGAGTGTCGCCAGGATCGCTGCCGCGAATAGACCGCCCGTCGTGACGAGAACGCGAAGCTGTGTCGACTGGAGTTCGGCGACACGCATCTCGAGCAGCCGGGTCAATTGCTGGGTGGCGCGTTGGCTGAATTGCGTCACGGCTTGGAGCCGTGCGGCTGCCGAAGCTGCGCTGGCGCGACCGGACTTGAGGTCCTCGGCGAATTCGCCGAGCGAGGCGTTCAAGGTGCGGGCCTCGGTGTCGAGGGCGGCTTTGATGCTGCCGCTGCCATCAGCGTTCTCGGCCGAGGTGAGGGAGGCATCGACGCCGTCGATATCGCCCATGAGGCCGCCGAGGCCCACCAGGAAGCGGGCCCGTGCCTCCGCATCCCCGGCGGCGTCCTTGGTTTGCTCGCTGGCCAGGTCGGCCAACCGGTCCATCGCGTCCGGCAATCGGTTCAGGACCACGTCCGTCAGGTAATAGGTAGCCAGGACGTTATCGAGAATGAGATTGGAACGGTCGCCGACCCGGGCGATCAGGTCACGCAGCTTCGCGCGTGCTGCGGTGACCAGGGTCGCAGTGTTGGCTCCCTGCAACGACGAGGTCACTGCGGCGAGTTGCGCGGTCGTGTCCAGGGCGCCACCGGTTGCGTCATCGATCGATTTCAGCGTGTCACCGAGTGTGGCGGGCGGCTCGGCGTTGTTCAACGCGGCCAAGGCAAGCTGGCCCTGCAAAGGCGCCACCGCGCCGAGATAGCGGGCCCCCAGGATTTCGCTCGCGGCAAACTGGACTGCGACATTTTGCGTGGTGACGAGTGACCACACGATGAAGACGATCGGTAAGGCGAAGGTCGCGGCGGACAACGCCAGCTTGTGTACGATGCGTAATTTTAGGCGAGGGCGGGCCATGTAGCCTCCGATACCCCAGTGCCGAGCTGGCATGGTTGGAGGCGAGGCTAGTTGCGAGGCGTTACCGATGGGTGAATTGCTTGTCGCTTTTTGCTTTGGTCTTGGACGTGCGGTGGCGGGGTTCGATCCCCCACCCAACCCTCTCCCAGGGGAGAGGGCTTCTTGTGGGGCGGGCTGGGGCGTTCGGGACTGGTTAGGCGGGGACGAGGTGCCCGAGCGGACCGTGGCCGGCGCCGATGCCGGGGGCGGCGGCGATGGCGGCCTGAACGTAATTGCGGGCGCGCTCGACGCCGGCGGGCAGCGTCATGCCGGCCGCCAGGCCGCAGGCGATCGCGGTGGCCAGGGTGCAGCCGGTGCCGTGGGTGTGCCGGGTGCGTAGGCGCGGCCGGGTGAACTCGATCGTGCCGGCCTCGGTGGCGAGCAGGTCGGTGACGGTGTCGCCGTCCGCATGGCCGCCCTTCAGCAGCACGGCGGGAACACCCAGGGTGAGGAGCATCTCGGCGGCGTGATGCATGTCGGCGGGCGTGGTGATGGTCAGGCCGGTGAGCACCTCTGCCTCGGGTATGTTGGGAGTGAGCAGGGTGGCGAGGGGGAGCAGGCGCTTTTGCAGGGCGGCGAGGGCGGTGGAGCCTAGTAGGCTGGCGCCGCCTTTGGCCACCATCACCGGGTCGATGACGAGCGGGAGAATGCTGCCGGCAAGGGCTTCGGCGATGGCCTCGATGGCGGCGGCATCGCCGAGCATGCCGGTCTTGATCGCGTCGGCGCCGGGGTCGGCAAGGGCGGTGGCGATCTGCTGGCGGATGAAGCCGGGCGGGACGGGATGGATGGCGTGGACGCCGTGCGTGTCCTGGGCGGTGAGGGCGGTGATGGCGGTGCTGGCATAGGCGCCCAAGGCCATTGCGGTCTTGATGTCGGCTTGGATCCCGGCGCCACCGCCCGAGTCGGACCCGGCGATGACGAGGATGCGGGGGATCATGTGGATAGATCCCTCGCCAATCTACGGCGGCGTAGCGGACGGAGGGGATGCTTAGCCGGTGCGCCCAGCCCCCTCCACCACGCTTCGCGCGGTCCCCCTCCCCCACTGCGAGGGGGCGGATCTGAGCGGTGCTTCATGCGGCACGGGCTTGGGTTACGTCGGCGATCGTGGCGCAGAGCGAGTCGACCACGCGGGTGACGAGGGCTGCGTCCTCGCCCTCCGCCATGACGCGGACCACCGGCTCGGTGCCGCTCTCGCGCAGCAACAGGCGTCCGGTGGCGGCGAGCGTGCGTTCGGCCTCGGCTACTGCTTGCTTCACGCGGCTGTCGGCGAGGGGCGAGCCACCGGTGAAGCGGACGCTGCGCAGGCGCTGGGGCAGGGCGTCGAACAGGCGGCAGACCTGGCTGGCGGGGCGGCGGTGCTCGGCCAGCACGGCAAGCACCTGCAAGGCCGCCACCAGGCCGTCGCCGGTGGTGGAATAGTCGGCCAGGATGATGTGGCCGGATTGCTCGCCGCCGAGGTTCAGGCCGTCGGCGCGCATCCGCTCCATGACGTAGCGGTCGCCGACGGCGGTGCGGCGCAGTTCGATGCCCTGGGCCGTCAGGAACCTCTCCAGGCCGAGGTTGGACATCACGGTGGCCGCCACCGCGCCACCCCGCAACCGGCCAGCGCGGTGCCAGCTTTGCGCGGTTAGGGCCAGGATCTGGTCGCCATCCACCAGGCGGCCGGTCTCGTCCGACAGCAGCAGGCGGTCGGCATCCCCGTCCAGCGCGAGGCCGAGGTCGGCGCCATGCTCCACCACGGCGCGGCAGAGGTGCTCCGGCACCATGGAGCCGCAATCGCGGTTGATGTTGAAGCCGTCGGGGGAGACGCCGAGCGGGATCACCGTGGCCCCCAACTCCCACAGGACGGTGGGGGCGACCTTGTAGGCGGCCCCGTGGGCGCAATCGACGACGATCTTCAGGCCGTCCAGGGTCTGGCCGCGGGGGAAGGTGGCCTTGGCGCCCTCGATGTAACGGCCCGCGGCGTCGGTCAGGCGGGAGGCGCGGCCCAGGGCGGCGGGGGCGGCGAGGCGGGCGGACAGGTCGGAGGCCATCAGGGCCTCGATCTCGGCCTCGGTGGCGTCGGACAGTTTGTAGCCGTCGGGGCCGAACAGCTTGATGCCGTTGTCTTCGTAGGGGTTGTGGCTGGCGGAGATCATCACGCCGAGGTCGGCGCGCATGGACCGGGTGAGCATGGCGATGGCGGGGGTCGGGAGGGGGCCGACCAGGTGCACGTCCATGCCGGTGCCGATGAAGCCGGCGACCAAGGCGGGCTCCAGCATGTAGCCGGACAGGCGGGTGTCCTTGCCGATCAGCACACGGTGGCGGTGACTGCCGCGGACGAACATGATGCCGGCGGCCTGGCCGAGTTTTAGCGCCATTTCCGCGGTCATCGGGTCGGTGTTCGCCGTGCCGCGGATGCCATCGGTGCCGAACAGGCGCCTGCCGTTTGCCATCGTGTCGCCCATTCCGTACGTACTGATCGCGGGTGGTAGCCTAGCCGGCGAGCGCAAGCCAGACCCGCACGGCCTGCACCGTCCCCGGCACGTCGTGCACGCGCAGGATGCGGGCGCCGCGGGAGAGGGCGAACAAGGCGGCGGCCAGCGAGCCGGCGTCGCGGTCCTGCGCGGGGGCCACGCCGCTCAATACGCCGATGAAGCGCTTGCGGGAGACACCGACCAGCAGGGGCAAGCCGAGTGCGGCGACCTGGCCCAGGTTACGGAGTAGGGCGACGTTGTGCCCGGCGTCCTTGGCGAAACCGATCCCCGGGTCGAGGGCAATCTGCTCGCGGGCGATGCCGGCTGCCTCGGCGTGCGCGATGGCGGCGGCGAGTTCGGCGGTGACTTCGGCTGCGACGTCACCGTAGTGGGCGAGGCTGTTCATCGTGCCGGGGGTGCCGCGCATGTGCATCAGGATCACGGGGCAACGCCGGGCGGCGACGAGGGCGGCGGAGGCCGGGTCATGGTGCAGGGCGGAGACGTCGTTGACGATGGTGGCCCCGGCGTCGAGTGCCGCCGCCATGGTGGCGGCGTTGCGGGTGTCGACGGAGAGCGGCACGCCCGCGTCGCGCAGGCCGGCGATGACGGGGAGGATGCGGGCTTGCTCCTGCTCCGGGGTGACGGGGGCGCTGCCGGGGCGGGTGGATTCGCCGCCGATATCGAGGATACCGGCGCCGTCCGCCACCATCTGCCGGCCGGCGGCGATTGCGGTGGCGGGGTCGAGATGGTCGCCGCCGTCGCTGAAACTGTCGGGGGTGACGTTCAGCACGCCCATCACGACGGGGCTATCGGGCCACATCATAGGGCGCGGCGGACCTCTACGACCCCGAAGAGCGCCAGGGCGGCGCCGGCCACGCGGTCGATCCAGCGCCGGGCCCGGCCGCCGATCGCGTGGCGCACGGCCGATACGCAGGCCACCAGCCCGCACCACCACAGCAGCGAGCCGGTGAACACGCCGGCCACGGTTGCCAGCGCGCTGGCCGGGGCGAACCCGGCGGGTGGGCTGAGGCTGGCGAAGATGGCGGCGAACATGATGATGGTCGGCGGGTTGGTCAGGGTCAGCAGCACCGAACTGGCGAAGGCCCGGCCGGTTGCCACGAACGGCGGGAGTGCCTCGGGGCGGCGGGCAAAGGCGGTCTTCACGCCGAGGTATAGTAGGAACAGTCCTGCGGCGAGGTGCAGCGGCCGCTCGTGCGCCAGCATGAAGTGGGACAGCCCGGCCAATCCGGCCACGGCCACGCAGGCATACAGCCCGTCGCCGACCGCGATCCCGGCGCCCGTCGCCAGGCCGGGCCGCCAGCCCTGGGCCAGGCTGCGGCGCATGCACAGCACGGCCATCGGGCCGACGGGTGCGGCAACCGCCAGGCCGAAACCCATCCCCTGCACGAACAACCATCCAGCCATCACACGCCTCCTCCACAATATCTTACGGAACCGGCACAATTTTGCCACGTATCCAAAACAAAATGCCACGCAAGGTGAGGGAACGTTTGTAACCCCTTCAGCCGCCACCTATAACCGGCCCGCTCGCTCCGGAGAGATCACCATCATGACCCGCTTTGGCCTAGCCGCCGCCGTCGCCGCTTTCGTCGCTGTCTCACCGTACGCGGCCCGTGCGCAGGCGGCGCAGCAGGAGTTGGTGGACCGATCCACCCTCGCCGCGCAGGACATGCTGAACGACCGGGACGGGACCGATGCGCAACGCATGCTACGCCGGGCGCGGGCGGTGATGATCTGCCCGCAGGTGTTCCGCGCCGGCTTCCTGTTCGGGGGGCAGGGGGGCGATTGCGTGCTGGTGGCGCGCGACGGGGCCGGCTCGTGGTCCAACCCGGCGTTCTATGGGCTCGGGTCCGGCTCGTTCGGGTTCCAGGCCGGGCTGCAGGACAGCGAGATCATGATGCTGATCCTCACCGAAAAGGGCCTGCGAGCGATCATGGACGACCAATTCAAGCTGGGCGCCGATGCGGGCGGGACGTTCGTGCAGTGGGGCGGCGGCGTGGAGGGCGCCACCACGGCGGCGGTCGGCGCCGACATCGTGGGCTTCACCCGGTCGCGCGGACTGTATGCCGGCATTTCGCTCTCGGGCAGCGTGCTCACGACGAAAAGCCAGTGGAACCATGCCTATTACGGGCGTGAGGAGGCAGCGCAGCAGATCGTCATCTCGATGGACGCCAACAACCCGGGGGCCGCGCCGCTGCGCGAGGTGCTGGGCAAGTACGGGAGCAGCGCGACTGCCTCGATGCAGCCGGGGCCCGCGCCGATCCCGGTCAGCGCGGCGCCCGTCGCACCTATCCAGTCAGCCGCGTTGCCGCCGCTGCGGTCGGCGCCGATCAGGCAGCAGGCTCTTCCTTTGCCTCCGTCGGCTTCGCGCTACTAGCCTCGCCGGCCCCGAGCTGGGGCATGATCGCCACCAGGCGGGCGGCGGCCAACTGCATGCGCAGGCTCTCGATCTCCCGCTGCATGGCCTCCAGGCCAGGGTCGGCGGGGGCTTGCTGTTCCGGCATGTTGAGGTTGGCGGCGGCCAAATTGGCGACGGCTTGCGCGTGCCGCTCCGGCTCGCCGGGTTCGGCCGGCTGGATGCCTTGCTCGGCGGCGGCGTTGGCCCCTGCCCGGTAGAATGGCGCGAACAGGCTCATGGCGCGCTCCATCATCACCATGTTCTGCCGGCTGACTTCCTGCATGCCGGGGAACAGGTTGCCCATGGTCTGCTCCATGGCGGTGCGCATCTGCTCCTGCTGCATGGCGAACGAACTCATCGCCTGTTCCAGGTAGGAAGGCACGAACTGCTGCAGGCTGTCGCCGTAGAAGCCGATGATCTGGCGCAGGAAGGCGGTGGGCAGCATGGCGCGGCCCTTGCTTTCTTCCTCGACGATGATCTGGGTCAGCACGCCGCGGGTGATATCCTCCCCGGTCTTCGCATCGTACACCACGAAGTCACGACCTTGGCGGATCATGGTCGCCAGGTTGTCGAGCGTGATATAGCTGGAGCTCTCGGTGTTGTACAAACGTCGGTTTGCGTATTTCTTAACCACCACAGGCGTTTGCTCGGGCTTTGGCCCTGTTGATTCGGTCGGTGGGGCGGTTTCGGTGAACGACATGGGAATCCTCCAATGCACCCCAGCCTAGCACGGTGCACCCCAACTCATGTAGGGCACCCCGCCGGAGTTATTACATATGGTAAAGCAACCACAGGTCGATCCTGCCGATTGGGTCACGATCTGGCAAAGCGAGTTGGCCGCCTTGGCCGTGGACCGCGAGTGCCACGAGCGGATCGCCGCGGTTTCGTATGCCTGGGCCAGCCTGGGTGACACAGCGACCGGACGCGCCAGCCCCGATGCGGCGCCGGGGGCCGCGGCCGCTGGGCTTGCACCTGACCTTGGCCGTGAACTCGACGAACTCCGCCGCCGCGTCGCCGAACTCGAGCGCACAGCCGGGTCCGCCGCCTGACGCGGATTTCGTCCGGGGCATCGCCGCCTATCGCCGCCACCCGTATGTGCGAAGCCTGCCAGATCCGCCCGCGATCTGGGCCGAGGGCGGCAGCCGGTTGCTGGATTACGGCGGCGACGGGCCGACGGTGCTGTTCGTGCCGAGCCTGATCAACCGCGCCTACATCCTGGACCTGGCGGAGGAACGGTCGATGCTGCGCTTTCTGGCGGCCGGCGGGGTGCATCCCTTGCTGCTGGACTGGGGCTGGCCGGGTGAGCAGGAGCGGCGATTCACCCTGACCGACTACATCGCCGGCCGGCTGGAGCGGGCGCTCGCCGCCCTGCCCGGGCCGGTGACCCTGGCGGGCTACTGCATGGGCGGACTGCTCGCACTGGCCGCGGCACTACGCCTGCCCGGCCGGGTGGCGGCCCTCGCGCTGCTGGCGACACCGTGGGATTTCCACGCCCCCGACCCGGTGCCCGCACGCCTGGCCGCGGCCGCATTACACACGCTCAGCCCGCTGCTCGCCGGGGGAACCCTGCCAGTGGACGCGCTGCAGGCGCTGTTCGTCGCGGGTAATATCGACGGTGTCACTGCACGCTACCGCTCGTTCCCGCACCTCGACCCGGCCGGGGAGCGGGCGCGCATGTTCGTGGCCCTGGAGGATTGGCTATCCGACGGCGTGCCGCTGGCGGCACCGGTGGCGACCGAGTGCCTGGGCGGCTGGTATGGCGAGAACACGCCGGGCACGGGGCGCTGGCTGGTGGCGGGCCAGGTGGTGGACCCGGCTGCGCTGCACATCCCGACGGTGATTGCCTTGCCGGCGCAGGACCGTATCGTGCCACCCGAAAGTGCGGCGGCCTTGGCGGGGCTGATCCCGCATGCCACGGTATTGCGCCCCGCAGCCGGCCATATTGGCATGGTCGCCGGAGCGCATGCCCGGGTTGAGTTGTGGGAGCCATTGCTGGGCTGGCTGCACCGGGCGTAAGCGCGTATATACTCGCTATCAAAAAGGGAGTTAGTCATGTCCGCTTCCAGCAATGACGACATTGTGATCGTAGCTGCCGCTCGTACGCCTGTGGGCTCCTTCAATGGTGCTTTTGGGAGTGTCCCGGCCCATGTCCTAGGCACCACGGCGCTCAAGGCGGTGATGGAGCGGGCGCGGCTAGAGGCGGGCGATGTGGACGAGGTTATCCTTGGCCATGTGCTGACCGCCGGGCTCGGGCAGAACCCGGCCCGCCAGGCCGCCATCGCCGCCGGCATTCCGGAGGGCAAGACTGCCTTTGCCATCAACCAGGTGTGCGGCTCGGGCTTGCGCGCCGTGGCCTTGGCCGCCCAGCAGATCCGCACCGGCGAGAGCACCGTGGTGATCGCGGGTGGGCAGGAGAGCATGAGCATGGCCCCGCACGCGGCGTATCTGCGCGCCGGTCAGAAGATGGGCGACCTACAGATGGTCGACACCATGATGAAGGATGGGCTGATCGACGCCTTCCAAGGCTATCCGATGGGCATCACGGCCGAGAACGTGGCCGAGAAATACCAGATCACCCGCGAGCAACAGGACGTGTTCGCCAATGCCTCGCAGCAAAAGGCCGCCGCCGCGCAGAAGGCGGGGCGCTTCAAGGACGAGATCAGCGCCGTCACGGTGAAGACCCGCAAGGGCGAGACGGTGGTGAGCGAGGACGAATACATCCGCCAGGACAGCAGCCTCGAGATGATGGCCAAGCTGCGTCCTGCGTTCACCAAGACGGGCACGGTCACCGCCGGCAACGCGAGTGGCATCAACGACGGCGCGGCCGCTTTGGTGGTGATGACCGCCGCCGAGGCGTCCCGCCGCGGTCTGACCCCGCTGGCCCGGATCGCGAGCTTCGCCACCGCGGGCGTCGACCCGGCGGTGATGGGCACGGGCCCGATCCCCGCCAGCCGCAAGGCGTTGCAGCGCGCCGGGTGGAAGACGGACGATCTGGACCTGATCGAGGCCAACGAGGCCTTCGCGGCGCAGGCTTGTGCGGTGAACAAGGACCTTGGTTGGGATACCGACCGGGTGAACGTGAATGGCGGCGCGATCGCCATCGGCCACCCCATCGGTGCCTCGGGCGCGCGCGTGCTGGTGACGTTGCTGCACGAGATGGTTCGGCGCGACTCGCATAAGGGCCTGGCCACGCTGTGCATCGGCGGGGGCATGGGTGTGGCCATGTGTGTCGAGCGGTAGGGCTCGACTGACGTTCGTTCCTCCCCTGCGAAGCGGGGGAGGGGGACCATGCGCTTGCAGGGTGGAAGGGGTGCACCCACGGTCTTTGCCCTTGCGCCTCCTCCGTCGGCTTTGCCGCCAGCTCCCCCGTGAAGGACGGGGGAGGAACTAGTGAGTTTTGTTAATGATCGAGACGGAGCGGCTTACGCTTCGGCCGCCCGTCGAGGCCGACCTAGATGGCTTCCTGACCTTGATGTCCGACGAGGTCGCGATGCGTTACCTGGGCGGTGCGAAACCTCGTGCGGTGGTCTGGCGGTCCTTGGCGATGCTTGCCGGGAGTTGGGCGCTGCGGGGGCACGGCATGTTCTCGGTCATCGAGCGCGGCACCGGTCGATGGGTCGGCCGGGTGGGGCCGTGGTATCCGGAGGGCTGGCCCGGCACGGAAGTGGGCTGGGCCATCGTGCGCGACGCCTGGGGCAGGGGCTACGCCACCGAGGCGGCTGCAGCCTCCATCGATTGGGCGATCGCGACGCTTGGCTGGACGGATATCGTGCACGTGATCGACCCGGCCAACGCGCAATCCGCCGCCGTCGCCAGGCGGTTGGGGTCGGTCAACCGGGGCCCAACCCGAGTGCCGCCGCCGTTCGAGACAGACACGCCCGATCTGTGGGGACAGAGTGCCACGGCGTGGCGAGCGGGGTTCAACAACACGGCGTAAGGATCGTGATCGTCGTTGCGCTAAGTGTCTCTCCGGGCAAGGATGTTGCATTGCCGCCCGGGCGCCAGTCCGTAGGACGGCCTAAAACGATGGAGGGACATCAATGGCAAGAGTCGCTTTGGTCACAGGCGGAACGCGTGGCATCGGCGAAGCCATCAGCATGGCGCTGCATGCCGCCGGGCGCACCGTCGTCGCCAGCTATGTGGGGAACGAGCAAGCCGCGAGGAGCTTCAGCGAGGCGACGGGAATCGCCGTTATCAAGTTCGACGCCGGAGATTTCGCGTCGTGCGAGGCTGCCGTCAAGCAGATCACGGAGCAGCACGGCCCGGTCGAGATCCTGGTCAACAACGCCGGTATCACGCGGGACGGCACCATGGCGCGCATGACGCGCGATATGTGGGACGCGGTGATGGATACCAATCTCGGCTCCTGCTTCAACCTGTGCAAACTGACGTTCGACGGCATGCGCCAGGCGAAGTTCGGCCGGGTGGTGAATATCGGCTCGATCAACGGGCAGGCCGGGCAGTATGGGCAGGTGAACTACGCGGCGGCCAAGTCGGGCATCCACGGCTTCACCAAGGCGCTGGCGCAGGAGGGGGCGCGGTTCGGAATCACGGTGAATGCGATCGCGCCGGGTTACGTGGACACCGAGATGGTCCGCGCGGTGCCACCCGACGTGCTGACCAAGATCGTGGCGCGTATCCCGATGGGGCGGCTTGGCCATGCCAGCGACATCGCGCGCGGGGTGACGTTTTTGACGAGCGACGACGGGGACTTCATCACGGGGTCCACGCTCTCGATCAATGGCGGCCAGCATATGTACTGAGGCCGGCTCTGGCCTTAGCTTAGGTCCTCCCCCGTTTACGGGGGAGGTGGCGGCGAAGCCGACGGAGGGGGCACGCGGGCATGGGTCCGAGTGTGTGCCGGCCCACTCCACCGTGCTGCGCATGGTCGCCCTCGCCCGCAAGCGCGGGGGAGGATCTTAGGTAGCCAGTAGCGATCGGCAGCGGGCTACGGCATCGCCGTCTGCCGTTACGCGGTGCCAGTTGATCGGGCCGGTATCCACCGCCGCCAGCTTGTGCAGCACCGCGACCGTCGCGTCGGACGCATCTCCCTTCCGCGCGGCGACGCGACGCTCCAGTTCCTCCACCGGTGCTTCCAGCCAGATGCCGGTGAATGGCGCGCCGCACCCCGCCACCGCTTCCCGCATCGGTGCTGACAGGAACGTCGCATCGGCGATCACCCCGTGGCTGGCTGCTGCGCGAACCGCGTCCAGCAGGGCCGCATCCGTGCGGGCATTCGCCTCCGGGGTGTAGGCGTCGCGACCGAGCTTCGCCTCCGGGGCGACCCCATGCAGCCTCTTGCGGACCTCGTCGCTGCGCACGATCAACGCGCCGGGTGCCCCGCCGAGCGAAGGGGCCAGGGCGCGGGCCAGGGTGGATTTGCCAGTGCCGGGCAGGCCGCCGATCGCTACCACCCGGCCCGGTGCGGGATGCAGATAGCCGAGCGCCGCCTCCAGATAGTCCGCCTCACCGGTCACATGGGCCCGCACCATCGCGCGGCGTGACAGGAAGCCGGGCAGCAAGCGAACCAGCGCCGCATCGCCGGTGCGGGCGACGTAGCGGTTCATCACCCGGTTGGCCGCCGCACGCCCCGCGCGCCGATCGAGGTCCATCAGCAGGAAGGCAAGGTCATACGCCAAGTCGATCGTGGCCATCGCCTCGTCGAATTCGAGCGCGTCGAACGGTACCGGCTGGCCATCCCATAGACAGATGTTGCCCAGATGCAGGTCGCCATGCGCACGGCGCACCAGTCCGGACGCGGCGCGCTCCGCCAGCAGAGGAGACGCAGCGTCCAGGGTTTGCTCCGCAGCCCGCAGCCAGTTAGCCACCTTGGCCTGCGGCAGGCCGGCTTGCAGCGCCGCCTTCGCATTGCCGCGGGCGTTGCGGCCGGGGTGGCCGGCATCGTGATCCCGCACCGCCGGACGGCGGGCATGGTCGGCCGCCACCATGTCGCCCAAGGCGTCCAGCAACTCGTTCGCCAGCCCCGCCTTCACCCTGGCGAGCAAGAAATCGTCCGCGGGGATCGGGGCCATCCGCAGCACCCAGTCCACGATCTCACCCTCGCCACCCAGCGCTAGGCCGTCGGGGCCACGCGTGATGGGCACCACGTCGCGATACAGGTCGGGCGCCGCTGGATGGTTAAGCTCCAGCTCGCGCTCCAGGAAGCGCTGGCGGGAGCCGAGCGCGGTGAAGTCCAGGAAGGCCAACCGAACGGCGAGCTTCAGCTTGAAAACCGTGTCCTCGCCCACGAACACGGCCGAAATCTGCGTCTCCTCCGGCTCGGCGCCCGAGAGGCGTTGCAGGAAGGCGCGGACCTCCAGCTGCTCAGGGATACAGCGTCTCCGACACCCAGCCTGCCGGGCCGCGCGTGTAGACCCGGCGGTCGTGCAGGCGGAACGGCATGTCCTGCCAGAACTCGATCGCCTCCGGGGCAACCCGCCAGCCGAACCAGTGCACTGGACGGGGGATGCTGTCGCCGGGGTAGCGGCTGTCGTACTCCGCGACCCGGCGCTCCAGCTCGCCGCGGTTGGGCAAGGGACGGGACTGGTCGGAGGCGATCGCACCCAGCCGGGAGATGCGGGCGCGGCTGTTGAAATAGGCGTCCGACTCCTCGTCGCTGACCTTGGTCACCGAGCCCTCGACGCGCACCTGGCGACGCAGCGACTTCCAGTGGAACAGCATGGCGACGTGTGGGTTGGCGGCGAGTTCGCCCCCCTTGCGGCTCTGGCCGTTGGTGTAGAACACGAAGCCGCGGGCATCGACGTCCTTCAGCAGCACCATGCGGACCGAGGGGCGGCCGTCCGGCGTCGTGGTGGCGACCGCAAAGGCGTTGGCGTCGTTCGGTTCGGTCTTGCCGGCTTCGGCCAGCCAGTCCTGGAACAGGCCGATCGGGTCGGTGACGACGGGCACGGGCTGCAGGGCGATGTTGGTGTCGGGCATGGCGGTATTGTGGGGGCTGTATGGCGGTTCGCCAAGCCGCCCCTTCCCTTGCCGGGCAGCCTGTGTCACCACGCCCGATACTCAAAATCGCCAGCCTGTTAAAGAACCGGAAAGCACGCCATGCCAGACACCATCATGCGGACCAAACCCGCAACCGGGAGCCTGCTGGCGGGCAAGCGTGGCCTGATCATGGGTGTCGCCAACGACCGCTCGGTCGCCTGGGGCATCGCGGCCGCCTGCGCGGCGCAGGGGGCGGAGCTCGGGTTCACGTTCCAGGGTGACGCGCTGGAGAAGCGTGTCCGCCCGTTGGCCGAAAGCGTGGGTAGCCGGCTCGTGCTGCCGTGCGACGTGAGCGACGATGCCAGCATGGACGCGGCGTTTGCCCAGGTGCGCGAGCAGTGGGGGGAGTTGGACTTTCTGGTCCACTCGATCGGCTGGGCGGACAAGGCGTTCCTGCGCGGCAAGTATATGGATACCCCGCGGGAGGCGTTCCTGACGGCGCTGGATATCTCGTGCTACTCGTTCACCGCGGTGTGTGCCCGGGCGGTGCCGATGATGAAGAATGGCGGCTCGCTGCTGACCATGACGTATCTGGGCGCCGAGCGGGTGATGCCGCATTACAACGTGATGGGCGTGGCGAAGGCGGCGCTGGAGGCATCGGTGCGGTATCTGGCGGCCGATCTGGGCGGGCAGGGAATCCGGGTGAACGCGATCAGCGCCGGGCCGATCAAGACGCTGGCGGCGAGCGGGATCGGGGATTTCCGGTACATCCTGAAGTGGAACCAGTACAACTCGCCGTTGGAGCGGAACACCACGATCGAGGAGGTCGGCGGGGCGGGGGTCTACCTGCTGTCCGATCTGTCCTCGGGGGTGACGGGCGAGGTGCATCACGTGGATAGCGGCTACCACACGGTGGGCATGAAGAACCCGACGGCGCCGGACATCAATGTGGCCCCCTCGGACTAGCTGTGTCACCGGCTTCAGAAGCCCTCCCCCCTGGGAGAGGGAGCAGGAAGGGGGAGGGAATTTGGAATGAGCCATAACACCTTCGGCCACCTGTTCCGCGTCACCACCTGGGGCGAGAGCCACGGGTCGGCGATCGGCTGCGTCGTAGATGGTTGTCCGCCTTTGCTGCCGTTGACCGAGGCCGATATCCAGCCGTTCCTTGACCGGCGGCGGCCGGGACAGTCCAAATTCACCACCCAGCGGCAGGAGGCGGATGCCGTCCGCATCCTGTCCGGCACCTTCGAGGGTCGCACCACGGGCACCCCGATCGCGCTCGAAATCCAGAACACCGACCAGCGCTCGCGCGACTACGGCGACATCGCGGAGCGCTTCCGACCGGGTCATGCCGACTTCACCTACGAGCTGAAATACGGCATCCGCGACTACCGGGGCGGCGGGCGGTCCTCTGCGCGGGAGACGGCGATGCGGGTCGCGGCGGGCGCCATCGCCCGGCTGGTGCTGGAGGGCGTCACCATCCGCGGCGCGCTGGTGCAGATGGGCGGCCATGCGATCGACCGCACCCGGTGGGATTGGGCAGCGGTGGACGCGAACCCGTTCTTCTGCCCCGACGCCGTCACCGCGGCCCAGTGGGAGGAGGAACTGGCGGCCATCCGCAAGCAGGGCTCGTCGGTCGGCGCGGTGATCGAGGTGGTGGCCGAGGGCGTGCCGCCGGGTCTGGGCGCGCCGATCTACGCCAAATTGGACGCCGACATCGCGGCGGCGCTGATGGGCATCAATGCGGTGAAGGGTGTCGAGATCGGCGCCGGGTTCGCCGCGGCGTCCCTGCAAGGCGAGGAGAACGCGGATCCCATGCGCATGACGGACGGCGACGTGGTGTTCGGCGCCAACCATGCGGGCGGCATCCTGGGCGGGATCTCGACCGGGCAACCCATCGTCGCCCGGTTTGCGGTCAAGCCGACGAGTTCGATCCTGACCCCTGTGCCGTCGGTCGATCGCCAGGGGCACGAGACCGAGGTGATGACGCGTGGGCGGCACGACCCGTGCGTCGGGATCCGCGCGGTGCCGGTGGGGGAAGCGATGCTGGCCTGCGTGCTAGCCGACCACTTGCTGCGGCACCGGGCGCAGAACCCGCATGCCGCCGCGACCGCCCGTCTGCCGCGGACCTGACTTGGGCTGAGGGTGCAAACCCGTAATCTATGTTATTGAGGGTGACGCCTCCGTCTTCACTATGCCTTCATTTCGCAGGCGATCACAAATACGTGACTCTGTTGATGATCGTAAGTGCCCTAATTTGTTCGCATGACCGACACGCAAGGCTCGATCGATACCGCAGCTCTCCAGGCCTTCGTGGAAGGGTTCGGCGTGCGGGCATGGGCGGACCGGATGGCCGAGTTGGAGGCCGCGGTCGCAGGGTCGACGCGCTTGTCCAGGGCAGTGCAGCAGCGGCATGTGGTGGAACTGACGATCAACCGGTGGCTGCGCTCGGGGCGCAACCGTCCGCCGAGCGTGGCCGAGCTCTGCATCGCCAGCCTCGCCGCCGATGCCAGCCGGTTGTTCGAGGCGTTGCCGGCCGAGAGCCGTAACCGGTTCCGCGCCCGGCTGCGCGGGGCGGCGATCGGGGACAACACGTTTATTCCCCCCTTCCATATGTTGCGGATTGCGGCGCTGCAGCGGTCGCGCGGCTTCGACGTCGCGTTTGCCGGGCTGGAGGACGAGGCGACCTTTGATCTTCTGCTGCACCGGGACGGGCAGGAGGCGGAAGTCGCCTGCGACGTGGTGTCGGCGGAGGATGGGCGGGGCGTGCATCGTGGCGCCTGGTCCCGCCTGTGCGACCGGATCGACCCGGAGCTGCAGATTTGGCTGGCCAGCCACCCCGGCCGCTATCTGCTGAAGATGACGTTGCCGCAGGGGCTGAAGAACCTGCCGGAGGGTGATGCCCTGGGTGCGCTGCACAGCCGGATCACCACGATGCTGTCCACCATGCGCCGGGCCGACTACGACGAGGCGGCGGTGTTGCGGCTGGACCCGTTGATGTTGGCCGCCGCGCAGGCCGACGAGTTGGGGCTGATGCCTCGCCTGCGCACCGAGTTCGGTCCGGAGGCGCATCTCGCGATCACGGCCGCCGAGCGCAGCCTGTTCGTGATGGCGGCACGTGCTGGGCAGGAGAACGAGGTGGCGATCGCGGTCCGTCGCCGTATGACCGCGGTGGCTCCGGCGCGTCTGACCGGTGTGCGGCCGGGAATACTGGCGATGTTCATCGAGGATACCGACCGGACGGAGTGGCGCCTGTTGCGCGAGCGGCTGGATCTGGAGGGGGAGGCGCGCCAGTTCATGACCGATCCCGGCGCCCGCTCCGTCGTGGCGGTCACTTGCGCGTCGCGGGTGGAGATGTTTGGCATGTCCCCCGATGCGGCACCGGACGGCGAGTTGCGCTTCCGCAATCCGTCGCACCCGGCGGCGAAAGCGGCGGCGTTGGCGCCTGCCGTTACATCGTCGGTATAATAGCAGCTGAACTCAGCGTGATGCGGCGTCAACTGCCTTCTTCTTTCCACGTTGTGTGACCACTATGTTGCAGTGCAGTGGAGAAGCGTGATGGACGATCGCGACTACGATTCGAAGCTGGACGAGTTGGACCGGCTGCTGAACGATCCGGACATCAACATGGAGCCGTCGAAGGTCTGGTCGCTCCTGGCGGAGATTTCCCCTCATGACACCGCCGCTCCGGTTCCCCCTCCGACCTGAGTGATCGCGCAGTCTCAGCCATCGCGGTGCGGTGTCTAGCCCGGGACTGCTATCCCGCGCGTCGCATCGCCGATCGCGCTTTGCGGCTGGGAGGGTCTCTCCCGATCCTGCGCTTCGAGCCGGCTCACGCACCGCCCGGTGTCGCTGACGACTTCGGGCCAGTCCCTGGGCAAGCTGCCTAAGGTTTGGAGCAGACACTCGTCGTAGAAGGCGAGTTCCTGGCCGGCGCCGCAGCCGAAGGACGGCCGGTCGGCGGCAGCGGCGGTCAGGATGATGCGGTTGGGCCGGGTCATGGGTGCCACGGCGAAGTTGCCGGTATAACAGGCCGAGACGATCGCCACTGTCGGGGCCGAGCCGCAGCCCGAGTCCAAGGCCGCGTCCAAATCCGCCGGCGATAGGAATTCGTGGCGCGGCGAGAGGAACAGCCCAGGCCCGTGGGCACCATGCGAGGTCATGAAAACGAAGCAAGCCTGGCCCGGCGCCGGGTGCAGGCTGGCGATGACGTCCAACACCCGCTCCTTGCTGGCGAGCTGCACGTGCGGCTTTGCCAGCACGTCCGGCGAGGCGCTGAACCGGTGGATGTCGTCCGCCGGCGTGCCGACCGCCTCCAGCAGGGTGGCCATCCGTCCGGTGGCATTGTCGAACACCGGGATCGAGCCATCGCCCGCAACGAGAACGGCGGCCCAGCTCTGCGGTCCCTGGTGGGAAGTGGTCGCGGTGCGTTGGGTGGGGGCTGCGCAGCCGGCCAGCAACAACAGAAGCAGGACGGCGCGGGTCACGGCAGCAGACGATGCAAGGTCGTTCGGCGCAACTCGGTATCCTCCAGCTCACGTGTGGTCGGCACGTCGTATTGGGCGAAGGGCTGCATGCCCGCGGGAAGATACGCGCGCCCGGGGTCAGCGATCCAGACCTCCGCGCTCGCCGCCATTCGGCGCAACCAGGGCAGGATGTGGCCGGTCATCGGGGCCTCGTAGCACACGTCGCCGCACAGGATCACGTCCCAGCGGCAATCGGTGCCCACCAGGTCCGCCGTGACCGCCTGCACCGCGACACCGTTGAGCGCGGCGTTCATCGTGGTGGCGGCGGTGGCGACCGGGTCGATCTCCGCCGCCTCGACCTGGGCCGCAGCCGCCAGGGCGCAGGCGATGGCGGCCAGCCCCCCGCCGGCGGCGAAATCCAGTACGCGCCGCCCGGCTACGCTGGGTGGGTGGTCCAGCACGTAGCGGGCGAGGGCTTGGCTGCCGGGCCAGGCGAAGGCCCAGAATGGCGGCTCGATATTGGTCTCGTGGAGGAATTGTTCGGTCGCGTGCCAGATCGGGGTGATCTCGGTGGCGAGGTGGAGCACGATCTCGGGTGCCAGCGGGGGGCGCGCCAGAGCGGTGTTCGCGGCGATGAAGGCGTCTACGAGGGCGGGGTTCACAAGCGCCCGAGCAGGATCGCTGCCGCCATGGTCAGCCCGGCTTCCCGGTTGGAGCGGAACAGCTGCAGGCAGGCTTCCGGGTCGTCGATGTCGAGCCGGACGGCTTGCCACATCAGCAGCGCGGCCGGGATCGGCAGGGCCAGGAAGAACAGGGTGGACAGCCCGGCGAGCCAGCCGGCCACGGCAACCGCCACGATCGTCAGCCCGTAGCACGCGAACAGGAAGGGCCGGGTGCGGTCACCCCACAGCCGGGCGGTGGAGAACACGCCGGCGACCACGTCGTCCTCGCGGTCCTGGTGGGCGTAGACGGTGTCGAATCCAAGGTCCCACAGGATAGCGGCGGCGTAGATGGCGGCCCACACCCAGTCGATCCGCCCGGCGCCGGCCGCGTAGCCCATCGGGGCGCCGAAGCCGAAGGTGAAGCCCATCATCAACTGCGGCCACCAGGTGACCCGCTTGGCCAACGGATACAGGCCGACCAGCACCAGCGACCCGACGCCGAGCGCCCAGCACAGCGGCGGCAGTTGCAGCAGCACGGCCAGTCCGGTCACCAGCAGGCAGGCCAGCATCACCGCGGCTTGCCGCATGCCCAGCGCCCCGGAGGCGAGCGGACGCCCGGCGGTGCGGGCCACTTTGCGGTCCAGGTCGCGGTCCCACATGTCGTTGACCACGCAGCCGGCGCCGCGCATGGCCACGCTGCCGACGGCGAACAGCGCAACCAGCCAGGCGGTGCGGCTGAGCGACGCGCCGGCGATCAGCAGGCCCCACAGCCCGGGCAGGAACAGCAGCCACACGCCGATCGGCCGGTCCAGCCGCAGGAGAAGTACGTACGGCCGCCAGGACGCGGGGAGCCGGGCCACCCAGCCGGTGGCGACGATGTCGGTATGGGGGGCGGTCATGGGAGGGCCATCTCTGCGGTGGGACGGCATTTGGTCAACCTGTTTCGTGGGGTGCCAGCGCCGGAAAGACCTCCCCTCGATGCGTTCTTCTCCCTCTCCCGTAATGGACGGCAGAGGGAGAAGCCATCGTTCGAACGAGTGCCGCGAGTGTCGGCCGGCCCGCTCACGCTTCGCAGGAACGGAACGTAGAACGTGATTGTTCTGGCCCTTCAACCCGCTGAACTTGACGGTACGCTGGCCGTGTAACATGGCTGGACCATCCAGACTGGAAAGACGGCACACATCTATGTCCAATCCGTCCGACGCCGATGCGACGCCGATCGTGTCGGTGCAACAACTCGCCGACTACTTCGCCGCCGGTGGCAAGCCGAAATCGGCCTGGCGTATCGGCACCGAGCACGAGAAATTCGGTTTCCGCCACAGCGATTTCCGTTCGCCTCCCTACGCACCCGGCGGGATCCGCGCCCTGCTGGACGGTCTGTCCGGGCCCGAGTGGGAGGAGATTCCGGACGAGGGCCTGCCGATTGGGCTCAAGGGCAGCGGCGCGCAGGCCGGCGCCTCGATCTCGCTCGAGCCCGGCGGGCAGTTCGAACTGTCGGGCGCGCCGGTCGAGACACTGCACGACACCAAGGCGGAACTGGCCGAGCATTGTGCGACGGCATCCGCCCTGGCCGGCAAACTCGGCTTCGGCTTTGCGCCGCTCGGCTACCATCCGACCCTGACGCGGGAGGCGGCGGAGTGGATGCCGAAAAGCCGTTACGCGATCATGCGGCGCTACATGGGGCGCGTCGGCTCGATGGGGCTCGACATGATGCTGCGGACTTGCACGGTCCAGGTGAACCTGGATTTCGCCGACGAGGCCGATATGCGGCGCAAGTTGCTGGTGTCGCTGGCCCTGCAGCCGCTCGCGACGGCATTATTCGCAAATTCTCCATTTAAGGAGGGTAAACCGAATGGCCTCTTGTCGAATCGCGCCCATGTCTGGACGGATGTTGACGCGGATCGGACAGGGATGCCGGCCATGATGCTGCAGGATGGCTTTGGCTTCGAACGTTTCGCGGAATGGCTGCTGGACGTTCCGATGTACTTTATTCAGCGCGAATCACGTTTTATCGACATGGCAGGCTATTCCTTTCGGGATTTTGTTGCCGGGAAGCTTCGGAATGTCGCAGCATACGAGGCGACGCTCGGAGATTTCGCAGATCATGCGACCACCGCATTCACCGATGTCAGGCTCAAGCGCTTCCTCGAGATGCGAGGCGCCGATGCCGGTACGCCCGAGATGATGGTGGCCCAATCTGCCTTGTGGGTCGGCCTGCTGTACGACGATGCGGCCCTGGCTGCCGCGGAAGCCCTGGTGCGGAGCCACCCGGTGGAAGATTTCACGGCGTTGCGTCCCCTGGTGCCCGAGCAGGCCATGGCCACGCCGTTTGGCACGGGGACCCTGCGCGACCTGGCGCGGGACGTGCTGGCGATCGCGCAGGACGGCCTGCGAGCACGGGCAAAAACCAAGGACGGCCTGGATGAGTCGGGCTTTCTCGATCCGCTGCACAGCATTGCGGCCGGAGGGCCGACCCAGGCGGAATATTGGCTGGAACGCTACGAAAACGTGTGGAGTAAAAAAATTGAACGAATTTTTGACGAGGCCGCGATTTAGGCGCATACGATCGCATGGCTTCTTTTTCTCGGTCGTATAGTACTTAATGAAATGAACATGATCGTCACAGACCAGCTAACCCCAGCCGTCCCCGAAGCCCGTACGATGCGTAGCAGCGTCGCGGTCCGGCTGCGGTTGATCGGGCAGATGGAAGCCTGGACGATCAACAGCGAGAGCGTGCTGCCGATCGGCCGCAAGACACGCGCACTGCTGGCTATCCTCGCCCTATCCGCGCCCCGACCGGTGATCCGCTCCCGATTGGCCGAATTGCTGTGGTCCCGTCGGCTCGAGGAGCAGGCCCGGGCCTCGTTGCGGCAGGAGATACACCGTCTGTTGGAGGCGCTGCAGCCAGCTGGTGTCGAAATCGTGCGGGTGGCGCGTGACCATCTATCGCTGCGGTCCGACCTGGTGTGGATCGACGTGGTGGAAGTGCTGCGCGCAACGCCCTCCGACCCTTCCTCCCTCGCCCTGCTCGACGGCGAGCTGCTCGACGAGTTCGACGGCATCGACCCGGCGCTCGATCAGTGGCTGTCCACCGAACGCGAACGCCTGCGTGACCGGGCCCGCTCCATCACCGAGGCGCTGCTGAACGAACAGGCTGGCCCCGATACGGTGATCCCGGTGGCGCAGCAGCTATTGGGGATCGACCGGGCGCACGAGGGCGCTTGGCGGGCCTTGATGCGCGCCCATGCCGAGCGGGGCGAACGTGGCCTCGCGGTGCAAACCTACGAGCGATGCCGGGTGGCGCTGACCGATCTGCTGGACGCGGCGCCCTCGCCGGAAACGCAGCGCTTGGTGGCCGAGATCCGGGCCGGGACGATGACGACGTCCGCCGCCAACCGGGTGGAGACTGCCCGCCCCGATACCCGGGTGCCGGCGCGCGGTGGCGGCGCCAAGGTCGGAGTGCTGCCGCTGCAGATGGTCGGCACCGGCGACGAGGAGGCTCACCTCTCCCTCGGTCTGGCCGAGGAGGTCACCGCCGCACTGGCTCGGTTCCGCTGGATGTTCCTGGTGTCGTCATCGTCGCTGGCGCAGTTCGGCAACCGTGACGAGAACGCTCTGCGGCGCACCTTCGGGCTGGACTTCCTCGTGGACGGCAGCGTGCAGCGGGTGGCCCGTCGGCTACGCATCACGATCCGGCTGCTCGACCTTCGGGACGGCAATCAGATCGTGTGGGCGCGCCGCTTCGACCGCCAAATGAACGACCTGCTCAGCCTACAGGACGAGATCGCGGCCGAAGTCGTGGCGCAGATCGACCCGGAAATCCTGCTGATCGAGGGCCGCCGCGCCGCTCATCGCCCTCCCACCGACATGTCGGCGTACGACCTGGTGCTGCGCGCGCTGCCGCTGATCGTGCGCCTGCGCCGTGACGAGTTCGCCCAGGCCGGTGACCTGCTTGCGCGCGCGCTGGAGCTGGAGCCGGATTATGCGACAGCGCATGCCTGGCGGGCGTATTGGGCGATGTTCTGCGTGGGCCAGGGCTGGGCCGACCGGCTCGACCTGATGGAGGAGGCCGGCCAGCATGCCGAGCGTGCCATCATGCTCGACCCGCAGGACGCCCGCGGCCTGACCATCGCCGGGCATGTCCGCGCCTTCCTGCATCACAAGCCACGCGAGGCGCTGGAGCTGCACGGTCGCGCATTGTCGCTCAATCCGAACCTTGCGATGGCGTGGGGCCTGTCGGCCACGACATACACCTATCTCGGCGAGCTCGAGGAGGCGACCCGGCGCTTCGCCCGTTACAAGCGCTTGTCGCCGATGGACCCGAACGCCTTTTTCTTCGACGCGTGCATGGTCATGCTGGAACTGGCCAAGCGCGACTACAACGCGGCGATCCAACTCGGGCGCCGGTCCAGCGAGCTGAACCCGCATTTCTCGGCCGGGCTGAAGCACTATTTGGCGGCGCTCGGTCACGCCAGGCTGCCGGACGAGGCAGCCACGGTGCGGGAGCGCCTGCTGACGATCGAGCCGCACTTCACCGTCCAGGAAGCGATCCGCCGCAGCCCGTACGAGAACCCGGCGGAGATGGAACACTACGCAAGAGGCTTGCGGCTGGCCGGGCTGCCCGAGGGCTAGTGTAAGGTCCAGTGTCGTCCAACCAGGCCATGACGCTGCGTGGCGTGTTTCCCTATCTGCCTTCGCCGATCGGGGAGGACGGCCGGGTTCTGACCGACGTGCTCGCCCGGCTGGTCGATCACCTGATCGAGGCTGGCGTGCACGGGCTGACCCCGTTGGGAAGCACCGGGGAGTTTGCCTATCTCTCGGCCGACCAGCGCTTCGCCATCGTGGAGGCGACCGTGCAGGCGGCTCGCGGGCGGGTGCCCGTGATCGCCGGTGTCGCTGCAACCACCACGGCGGAAGCCGTGCGACTGACCCGCGGCATGATGGAGCGTGGCGCCGACGGCATCCTGGCCGTGCTGGAAGCCTATTTCCCCATCCCGGATAGCGGCGTCGAGGCGTATTTCCGCGCCATCGCCGCGGCGACGAACGGGCCGGTGGTGCTGTACACCAATCCGCAGTTCCAGCGCTCCGATCTGTCGCTGCCGGTAATCCGCCGGTTGAGCACGGTCGACAACATCGTGGCGATCAAGGATGCGTCGACCAATACCGGGCGGCTGCTCTCGATCCTGAACGAGACCGGCGGGCGCATGGCGGTGTTTGCCGCCTCGGCGCACATCCCGGCGGCCGTGATGCTGATCGGCGGGCTCGGGTGGATGGCGGGACCGGCCTGCATCATCCCCCGGCAGAGCGTGGAGTTGTACGACCTCTGCGTGCGTGGCAGTTGGACCGAGGCGATGGCGCTGCAACGCAGCCTGTGGGCGGTGAACGGCGTGTTCGCGAAATACGCGCTCGCCGCCTGCATCAAGGGCGCGCTCGAGCTGCAGGGCTTCCCCGTCGGCCTGCCCCTGCCACCGCAGCCAGCCCTCGATGAGGCCGGCCGTGCCGAAGTGGCGCAGGTTTTGCGTGAGTTGGGCGCGCTGTAGCTCCGGAGCGCTGTAGAGGAAAACCGCCATGAGCCAAACGCTCGTCAACACGTCCGAGGCTGCGCTGCTGGCCGAGGCGCGCGAGCGTTTCGTGGCGAGCAACCCCAGCAGCCTGGCGGCCCACGTGGAGGCC
This sequence comes from uncultured Acetobacteraceae bacterium, assembly GCA_964247805.1. Lineage (GTDB taxonomy): Bacteria > Pseudomonadota > Alphaproteobacteria > Acetobacterales > Acetobacteraceae > LMUY01. The sequence continues at coordinate 36,229 of CAXTWC010000011.1, forward strand.
GCCGCCGTCATGCCGGGCGGCAACACCCGTACCGTCCTGTTCCACACGCCGTTTCCGCTGACGATGGCACGCGGCGAGGGCTGCCGGCTGTGGGATGCGGATGGGCACGAATACGTCGACATGCTGGGCGAGTACACCGCCGGGTTGTATGGCCACAGCAATCCGGTGATCCGCGCAGCAATCGACACGGCGCTGGATGGCGGGTGGAATTTGGGCGGGCATGGCGTGATGGAGGCCCGGCTGGCCGCCTTGATCTGCCAGCGGTTCCCCTCGATCGACCTGGTGCGGTTCACCAATAGTGGCACCGAGGCCAACCTGATGGCGCTTGGCACCGCCGTTGCCGTGACGGGCCGCCGCTCCGTTCTGGTGTTCGAAAACGGCTACCACGGCGGCGTGCTGTATTTCGTGAATGGCGGCATTCCGATCAACGTGCCGCATCGCTGGCTGCTCGGGCGCTACAACGACCCGGCGTCCGCCGCCGCGCTGATCGACGCGAACGCCGCCGACCTGGCCGCGATCCTGGTGGAGCCGATGCAGGGCAGCGGCGGCTGCATCCCCGGCGACCCGGCGTTCCTGCAGGCGTTGCGCGACGGGGCAGACCGCACCGGCGCCGTGCTGATCTTCGACGAGGTGATGACCAGCCGCATGTCCGCCGGCGGCCAGCAGCAGCGGCTCGGCATCATCCCGGACATGACGACGCTGGGGAAGTACATTGGCGGCGGCATGAGCTTTGGTGCATTCGGTGGCAAGCGGGCGTTCATGGAGCGTTACGACCCGCGGGAGCCGGGGGCGCTGCCGCATGCCGGGACGTTCAACAACAACGTTCTCACCATGGCCGCCGGGTATGCCGGACTTTCGCGCCTGTTCACGCCCGAGGCTGCGGAGGCGCTGTTCGCGCGGGGGGAGGCGTTGCGGAGCGCACTGAATGCGGTGTCTCGCGGGCGGATGCGGTGGACGGGGCTGGGCTCGCTGATGAACGCGCATTTCGGCGGCCGGGAGGATGTGCGGGATGCCGGGCTGCGGGAGCTGTTCTACTTCGAGATGCTGGAGCGCGGGTTTTATCTGGCCCGGCGGGGGATGCTGGCGCTGAGCCTGGAGGTGGAAGAGGCGGAGACCCGGCGCTTCACGGCCGCTGTGGCCGAGTTCGCGGAGAGCCATGCGGGGCTGTTGGAGGCGGTTGCTTAGTTCCTCCCCCGCTATGCGGAGGAGGATCTAACTTAGCGGGTTTGCCCTAAGTACCAGTCTAGGATCTGTTCTCCGGTGCACATCGCCACTCCCTCGTGGCCCATGATGTAGTCGTACAGTGCCTCCAGATACTTGATCCGGTGCGGCACGCCCGTGAGGTACGGATGGATGGAAATCGCCATCACCCTCGGGCTCTCCGCACCTTCCTGATACAAGCGGTCGAACTGATCGCGCCCGCGCCGAAGGATCTCGTCGGAGGGTTGCTGCTGGACGGCGCTGATCACCACGTCGTTGATCTCGGTGGTGTAGGGGACCGAGACCAGCCGGCCGGTGCGGGTCTGGATGTCCAGCGGCAGATCGTCCAACACCCAGTCGGCCACGTATTCGATGCCGAGTTCGGCCAGCAAATCCGCCGTCTCGGCCGTTTCGGTGAGCCCCGGGCTCTCCCATCCCCGTGGCTTCTTGCCGGTGAAGGCCTCGATCGCGGCGATCGTGTCGGCGATGGCGGCGCGTTGGTCCGTCACGCGATGCATGGGACGCTGGACGAAACCATGCCCCATGAACTCCCACCCAGCGTCCAGGGCGGCTTGGCATACGCGCGGATACGCCGTGCAGCAGCTTCCATTCACGGCGAAGGTCGCCTTGAGCCCGCGCTTCGACAGCACGTCCAGGAAGCGCCAGAAACCCACCCGCATGCCGTACTCGTGCCAGGCCCAGTTGGGCAGGTCGGGCAGCAGTGGCTGGCCCATGGGCGGAGGCAATACGGTGCGCGGCATGGCCTGCGCCGGATCCCAGTTTTCCACGTTGACGATCGTCCACACCGCGACGCGCGCCCCGCCGGGTAGCACCAGCGGCGGGCGCTCGTGGATGGCGCTGTAGGGCACACGACTGCGGAAAACGGGCTCGTCGGTCATGGGGCGATGCCTCGAACGGCGTGGATGAACGCCTCGATCAACGCCGGGTCCTTGACGCCGGGCGCGCGCTCCACCCCCGAGCTGACGTCGACGGCCGGCGCGTGGGTTGCGGTGATGGCGGCGGCGACGTTGCCCGGATCGAGCCCGCCTGCGAGTATCCACGGTCCGGGCGGGCTCCAGCCCTGCAGCATCGTCCAGTCGAACGAGACGGCATTGCCGCCGGGGCGGGTGGCGCCGGGGGGCGGTTTGGCGTCCAGCAACACGGCATCCGCGCCACCCAGGCTGTCCGGGAGGTCGGCACGGGCGCGAATGCCCACGGCGCGCCAGACGGGGAGGCCGAAGCGAGCCTTCAGCTCGACCGCCCGTTCGGCCGATGCGACGACCTGCAGCATGTCGAGGGGAAACACGGCCAGGGTGTCGGCGACCAGCGCGTCCGTCGGGTCCACGAATAGTCCGACCCGGGCCGGGCCCGCGGGACGCACCAGGTCGGCTGCCCGTTGCGGAGTAAGGTAGCGCGGCGAGGGCGGGAAGAACACGAAGCCCACATAGTCCGCGGTTGCTGCGGCCTCATACGCCTCGTGCGTGGTGAGGCCGCAGATCTTGACCGCGATCTGGGCGTGCGCGCCGGGGTGGGTCAGCCGTCGATCGTCCGGATGGCGGTTCCCGGCAAAGTGGGGCGGGGGCGCAGCGCTTCCACTTCCCGCTCCAGCACGCGGACCCGGTTTTCCGCGCGGCGGGCCCGGCGGCGCTGGCCGAGCGAGCTCAGCCCCACCACGATGGCGCCCAGCACGAAGAACAGCGCGCCCGCCGCCAGCACGGCCAGGGACAGGGGGACCACGAGGGACAGGTCGGTCGGCCACATGCCGATCTGCACTGTGCTGCGGTTCGACAGCGCGAACACCACCAGCACCAGCAGGAACGGGGCGGCGAAGATCAAACCGAGCATCAGGCCATCGCCCGTTCACGCGCGGCCCGCGTGGTCTTGCCGCCGCGATTGACCCGCTCGCGCAATTCCTTGCCGGCCTTGAAGAACGGCACGGCTTTTTCGTCTACTGGCACGGCTTCTCCGGTGCGCGGGTTGCGGCCGGTGCGGGCGTCGCGCTTTTTCACGGTGAAGGCGCCGAAGCCGCGCAATTCCACTCGTTCGCCGCGGGCCAAGGCCGCCGTGATCTCGTCGAAGATGGTGCCGACGATGATCTCCACGTCGCGCCCGAGCAGATGCGGGTTGGCCGCTGCCAGCTCGGCGATCAGTTCAGATTTCGTCATTCAAAGCCTCGTTCGATGGGGGCGGACGCTACAGGGCGGGCGGCGGCGGCGTCAACCGTAAGACGTTCAGAACAAACGTTGTTCCGCCATGCGCCAACGAACGGATGACGCCGCTCAACTCTCCGCTGCGGTCCGCATCGCTTGCCAGCCAGCCTGGACGTCCGCCCACTCCGTCGCGATCGCGCCCACGGACACGCGCACCATCCAGCGCCCGTCCAGCACGGCCGGGGTGAGATAGGCGGCGCCCGACCGGTTCACCGCCTCCGCCCAGTTGCGGGTGTGGGTGTCCAGCGCTTCGCCGGACACACCCGGCGGTTCGTGGCGGATGCACACGGTTTGCAGCGTGACGGGCGCCACCACCTGCCAGGCCGGCGTGGCGGCCACCTGTTCCGCCAGGGCTTTTGCGTTCGCCATGTCCCGCCGCAAGCGGGCCTGCAGCCCGGCCACACCCTGTTCGCGGATGGTGAACCACAGTTTCAGGGCGCGGAACCGGCGACCCAGGGGAATGCCCCAGTCCCGGAGGTTGCGCACCTGCCCATCGACGCTGGATTGCAGGAACGAGGGGTTGGTGGACATGACGCGCACCAGGTGTTCCCAATCGCGCACATAGTACAGCGAGCAGTCGAACGGCACGCCGAGCCATTTATGGGCGTTGAGCACGATGCTGTCCGCCGCCTCGATCCCGTCCCACATCCAGCGGCATTCCGGCAGGATCATCGCACTGCCGGCCATGGCGGCGTCCACGTGCAGCCAGATGCCATACCGCTTGGCCACTGTCGCGAGGCCGGCCACCGGGTCGATCGCCGTGGTGGCCGTCGTGCCCGTGGTGGCGACGATCGCGCAGGGGGTGATACCGGCCGCGATGTCCGCCTCCACCATGGCCGCGAACGCGTCCGGGCGCATGGCGTGGGCGTCGTCGCAGGGGACCAGGCGCAGGTTGTCGCGGCCGAACCCGGCCAGCAGCGCCGCCTTGTCGACGGAGGAATGGCTTTGCGCGGACACGTAGATGGCGAGCGGCTTGGGCTCCGCCTGCAGCCCCCCCCGGGTCAGCGCGTAGCCGGTCACCCGCTCGCGGGCCGTGATCAGGGCCACCAGGGTGGAGGTGGAGGCGGTGTCCTGGATCACGCCGCGCCAGGCATCCGACAGGCCGACCATCTGGCGGACCCAGCCGGTGGTGACCTCCTCCACCTCGGTGATCGCCGGGGAGGACTGCCAGGACAGACCCAGCACGCCCAGCCCGGTGCTGGCGAGGTCGCCCAGGATGCCGGCGGGTTCGGCGTTGGCGGGGAAGTAGCCGAAGAAGCGCGGATGCTGCCAAAGCGACAGGCCGGGGAGCACGATGTGGTCGAGGTCGGCGAGCACGTCGCCGAATGGCTCGGGCTGATGTGGTGGCGCGCTGGGCAGGGCGGCGGCGACCTGGCCCGGCTCGGTGGTGGCCTGCACGGGGCGGGCAGCCAGGCCGGCCTGGTAGTCGGCGAGCCAGTCGATCAGTTGGTGGCCGTAGCGGCGGAACTCGTCGGGGGTCATGCCCCGGGTTAGATCACAGGTTGAACCTTGCAGTCACGGTCGCCGCCTGGCCCCTTGGCGCCGAGATCAAAGCGGCAGTCCCGCCACCTCGCGCAAGGCGTCGGCAATGCCGGGGGCCGCGGCCAGGATCGGCGCGCCGTGGGTGAGGCCGGAGCCACCCAGGAAGTCATTCACCACGGCCCCCGCCTCTGCCAGCACCGCCAGCCCGGCGGCTACGTCCCAAAGGTTGATGTGCATTTCCACGTAGGCGTCGATCCGCCCGGCTGCGACCTCGGCCAGGCCGAGCGCGCCCGAACCGCCCGCGCGCATCATCGACCCGGCGGTCATCACCCGGCTGCACAGGGCGATGTAATCGGGCGTTGGCCGGCGAGGGGACCAGCCGCATTCCACCATGGCGCGGGACAACTCCGTCGTCGCGGCCGCGTGGATGGGGGCGCCGTTCAGCGTAGCACCGCCGCCGGCGCAGGCGGCGTAGGTGTCGCCGAGGCGCGGCGCTGCGAGCACGCCCAGTAGCGCGCGGCGGTCCTCGATCAGACCGAGCGACACCGTCCAGCGGGAACCACCATGGGCGAAATTGCTGGTGCCATCGATCGGGTCCACCACCCAACGCAGCGTGCCGGCGCGGGTGGCGCCACCCTCCTCGCCCTGGAATCCGTCCTCGGGGAAGGCGGACTGCATCGCGTCGGACAGGAAGCGCTCCACGGCGCCGTCCGCCTCGGTCAGCCAGTCTTGCGCGCCCTTGAGCGTACCGGCGCCGATGCCGGGGGGCGGCTGCATGGACATGGCAAGTTCGGCTGCCTTCGCGCAGGCCGCCTGGGCCGTCTCGAACCGGCGCTGTAGTGCTGTCATGTTATCCCTACCGGATGAAACCCTGCACGAACTGACGTTGAAACAGCAGGAAGGCAAGCAGCAATGGCGCGGAGGTTATCCAGCGGCGGCCATGCTGCTCACCAGGCCGATGCGCGCCATGGTTCCTCCTCCCTCGCCCCCTGGGAGAGGGCTCTCGTGGTGTTGGGAGGCGGGTTGTTCATAGGACAAAACTAAGCGGGATTGGAAGAGTCTACGCCCCGCTACCTAACGCTGCATCTGCATGATCTGGTCCATCGGCAGCATCATGTTGTGGTTCAGGTGGCTCATGATGAACAGCGACCCGGCAATCAACAGGAATACGATCAACACGCCGAACGCCAGCGCCATGGTGTTGTTGATGCTGTCCGGTCCGCTGGTGATGTGCAGGAAGAACACCAGGTGCACGCCCATTTGGGCCACCGCAAGCACAGCGATCGCAATGGGAATACTCGGCCCCCAAACCAGCGACGTTCTCGCTATGAAAAACGAGACGATGGTCAGCAACACCGCAAGGCCGAGCCCGATCAGATAGCCGGTGAGGCCCTCCGAAGGCTCCGCGCTGTCGAGCCTGTCATCACCTGGTGCGCGGTCTTGGTCGTGGCGGTCGCCGCCATCTATCGCCTCGCTCATTGGCCGGCCCCCATCAGATAAACAACCGAAAACAGCGCTACCCAGATGATGTCCAGCGCATGCCAGAACAGGCTGAAGCAGAGCACACGGCGCATGATATCCGGCCGGAAGCCCTTGGCGAAAACCTGCGCCATCATCGTCAGCAGCCAGAGCAGCCCCAGGCTCACATGCAAGCCATGGCAGCCGACCAAGGTGAAGAACGCGGACAAGAAGGCGCTGCGCTCGGGCCCGGCGCCCTGATGTATGAGGTCCACGAACTCGTGCACCTCGAGGTAGATGAAGATCGCACCCAGCACGAAGGTGGCCGCCATCGCGCCTTGGAACAGCGCGACGCGCCCGCGGGAGGCGCCGATGCTGGCCAGCCCGCACGTGAAGCTGGACAGCAATAGGCACGCCGTCTCGATCGCGACGTTGTTCAGGTCGAACAGCTGCTTGCCACTGGGTCCACCGGCCGTGGCGTTCGACAGCACCGCATACGACGCGAAAAACGCGGAGAACATGATGATGTCGCTGAGCAGGAAGATCCAGAACCCATAGCCGACGATGATCCGCTTGGACGCGAGACCACCGTGCCCGTGCTCCGTATTGGGCGTCCGCTCGCCGTGACCTGAACGGCCGAGGCGATACGGATCGACCGCGTGGGCGCTGCTCATGCCGCACCCGCCTGCATCTTCATCCGCTCGAGCACGTCCATCCGCGCACGCCGGTTGGCGCGGTTGATACGAGCGACTTCCTCGACCGGGATGATCTCCTCCGTCCGATCACGCCAGGCGAAGCCGACGAACACCACGAAGGCGCCGACGAAGGCCACGGCAACCAGCCACCAGATGTGCCAGATCAGCGCGAACCCCATGAAGGTCGCGAAGAAGGCGCACAGGAAGCCGGTCGGGCTGTTGCGGGGTATCTCGATCTCCTCGTATTCGGGCTCGTCGGCGAGGTGCAGCTGCTCGAACGCGGTCTGCTTGATGCCCCAATACGGCTCCTCTCCCTCGATATTCGGCAGCACGGCGAAGTTGAAGGCGGGCGGCGGCGAGGCAGTCGCCCACTCCAGCGAACGGCCGTCCCACGGGTCGCCGAACTCGTCGCGCAGTTCGTCGCGGTGGCGGATGCTGTAGACCAGCTGCACGACCATCAGGATGATGCCGGCCATGATGATCAGCGCGCCGACCCCGGCGACCAGCAGCCACGGACGCCAGGCCGGTACGTCGTAGTGCTGCATGCGCCGGGTCATGCCCTCGAGGCCCAGGACATACAGCGGGGCGAAGGCTACCCAGAAGCCGATCTGCCAGCACCAGAACGACGCCTTGCCCAGCCCGTCGTGCAGCTTGAAGCCGAACGCCTTGGGGAACCAGTAATTGTAGCCCGCGAAGGCGCCGAACAGCACGCCGCCGATGATGACGTTGTGGAAGTGCGCCACCAGGAACAGGCTGTTGTGCAGCACGAAGTCCGCCGGCGGCACGGCTAGCAACACGCCCGTCATGCCGCCGATGACGAAGGTGACCATGAAGCCGATCGCGAACAGCATGGCGGTGGAGTAGACGACCCGGCCGCCATACATGGTGAACAGCCAGTTGAACACCTTCACGCCGGTGGGCACGGCGATGATCATCGACATGATGCCGAAGATGGCGTTCACGTCACCACCGGCGCCCATGGTGAAGAAGTGGTGCAGCCAGACGGTGAAAGCGAGCACGAAGATTGCCATCGTCGCCATCACCATCGAGCGATAGCCGAATAGCGGCCGGCGCGAGAATGTGGAGACCACTTCGGAGAACACGCCGAACGCGGGCAGGATCAGGATGTAGACCTCGGGGTGTCCCCACGCCCAGATGAGGTTCATGAACATCATGACGTTGCCGCCGCCGTCATTGGTGAAGAAGTGGAAGCCCATGTACCGGTCCAGCGTCAGCATCGCGAAGGTCGCGGTCAGGATCGGGAAGGCGGCCACGATCAGCAGGCTGGAGGCCAGCGTCGTCCAGCAGAACATCGGCATGCGCAGATAGGTCATGCCCGGCGCATGCATCTTGAGCACCGTGGTGACGAAGTTCACGCCGGTCAGCAGCGTGCCGACACCGGAGATCTGCAGCGCCCACAAGTAATAGTCCACGCCGACGCCGGGCGAATACGCCAACTCGGACAGCGGAGGATACGGCAGCCATCCGGTGCGCGCGAATTCGCCGACCACCAGTGAAAGGTTGACCAGCAGCGCGCCCGTCGCCGTCAGCCAGAAGCTTACCGAGTTGAGCGTTGGGAACGCTACGTCGCGCACGCCGAGCTGCAAGGGAACGACGAAGTTCATCAGCCCAATCAGGAACGGCATCGCAACGAAGAAGATCATCAGCGTGCCGTGCGCGGAGAAAATCTGGTCGTAGTGCTCGGGCGGTAGATAACCGTCGCTGTGATAGGCGAGCGCCTGCTGCGAGCGCATCATGATCGCGTCCGCAAACCCTCGCAGCAGCATCACGAGTGCCAGCAGGCAATACATGATGCCGACGCGCTTATGGTCGACGCTGGTGATCCACTCGCGCCACAGATACGGCATCCAGCCTTTGAGGATGATGTAGCCGAGTGTGGCGATCACCACCACGCCGACGGTCGCCGCGGCGATTAGCGGGATAGGCTGGTCGAACGGGATCGCCGACCAGGTGAGCTTTCCGAACATCTACTGCTCCGTCCGATTGGATACGTCGACAGATGGCGTCCCCGTCGATGGACCGGGGGCTGGCGGGATCTGTTCCGACACGACCCGTGCGTAGATGGTGGGGTCGGTATCGTGGTACGTGAAGGGCGTCACATGGGCGCTTTGCTTCTCGAGTGCCGTGTAGCTCGCCGTGTCCAGCACCGGGCCGGTGGCGGCGCGCGTGGTGTTGACCCAGGTGGCGAACTGGTCGGCCGGTACGGCGTGCACTTCGAAATGCATGTCGGAGAAGCCGTCGCCACTATAGTGGGAAGACTGGCCGTAATAGGTGCCCGGATTATCCGCGATCAGGTTCAGCGTCGAAGTCATGCCGTTCATGGTGTAGATCATGCTGCCGAGCTGCGGGATGAAGAACGCGTTCATCACGCTGCCGGATGTCAGCTGGAAGTGCAGCGGCGTCCCGGCGGGCACGACGAGTTGGTTCACGCTGGCGATGTGCTGCTCGGGGTAGATGAACAGCCATTTCCAATCCAGCGACACGCCCTGCACTTCGATCGGCTTGACGTTGGAGACGATCGGCACCGCCGGGTCGAGCTCGTGCGAGGCAACCCAGGTCACGCCGCCCAGCAACATGATGGTGAGCAGTGGGACGCCCCAGATGACCAGTTCGAGCCCGCCGGAATAGGTCCAGTCCGGCAAATATTTGGCGCGCGTGTTGGAGGCGCGATACCACCAGGCCACGGCGGCGGTGGCGACGACGGTCGGGATGACGATGGCCAGCATGATCGCCAGACAGTCGATCAGAAGGGTCTTCTCGGACGCACCCACGAAGCCTTGCGGGTCGAGCACGGCTGGCTGGCAGGCCGCGAGCGCGAACGGCGCCAGCAACACCACGCAGCGGGCAGGTCTGACGATGTAATGGCGCAGGCGTGCGCGGTTGTGTGGCGACAGCGGGGCGCGCATCGCTAACCTTTCCATTGTGGTTGATGGGACGACGGCCATGTGAGGCCGCTCGATCGCTTGGCAATGCTCATACGCAGCACTGTGCGTAGTTGCTACCTCTGAATCGCGCATTAAGGGCGTGAATGCAAAGCTCTTGATTAAAGTGATCGAGAGTTAAAGTGAGTGGGAGTTGCAGTGATTGGGACCGCAGCGTCGTGCATCAATTGATTGCCACCTTGCCCACACCGGCCTGGCATGGTCTGTGGAGGCATGAATTCGCTCACTGCCCGGGGACGGCTGGCCGGTGTGGTCGGCTGGCCGGTATCCCACTCCCGCTCTCCCAAGCTGCACAACCACTGGCTGGCGCGCTACGGCATCGACGGCGCCTATGTGCCGCTGCCGGTGCGGCCGGATGATTTGCCGCGGGCCATCGCGGGGCTGCGCGCGGCCGGGTTCCGCGGGCTGAATGTGACCGTCCCGCACAAGGTCGCAGTGGCTGCGCTGTGTGACGAGTTGCGCCCGGCGGCGCAGGCGGCCGGCGCGGTCAACACGCTGGTGTTCTCCGACGCGGGGATCGTGGGCGACAACACGGACGGCACCGGTTTCGTGGCCAATCTGCGCGCGCATGGCGCTCCCTTGGGCCCGGCGCTGCTGCTGGGGGCGGGCGGTGCGGCCCGGGCCATCGCCGCCGCCTTGCTCGCCGCCGGGGCCGCCGTGACCGTGGCCAACCGCACCCAATCCCGCGCGGCCGAGTTGGCGGCGGTGCTGCCGGGGCTGCGCACGATCCCTTGGCAGGACCGCCACGCGCTGGATGGCGTGGCCCTGTTGGTGAACACCACCAGCCTCGGCATGCAGGGCCAGCCGCCGCTTGCCATCAATCTTGCCTGGGCGCCGCCGGGCATGGCGGTCTGCGACATCGTGTATGCGCCGCTGGAAACGCCGTTGCTCGTCGCCGCCCGGGCGAGGGGGCTGCTGGCGGTGGGCGGGCTCGGCATGCTGCTGCACCAGGCCGTGCCGGGTTTCGCCGCCTGGTTCGGCGTGCAGCCGGAGGTGGACGCGGCGCTGCACGACCTGGTCGCCGCCGGACCATGATGCTCATCGGGCTGACCGGCGGGATCGGCATGGGCAAGTCCACGGCGGCGAAGGTGTTCCGCCGCGCCCGCATCCCCGTGTTCGACGCCGATGCCGCCGTCCATCGGCTGCAGGCACCAGGGGGCGCCGCGCTGCCAGCGATCGGGGCGGCGTTCGCCGGCACCGTGCAGGACGGCGTGCTGGACCGGTCTCGGTTGCGCGCCGCCGTGGTCGGGAACGAGGCGGCGATGAAGCAGTTGGAGCGCATCCTGCACCCGCGGGTGCGCCGCATGGAGCAGGCGTTCCTGGCCCGCGCCCGGCGTGCCCGCGCCCCCGCCGCGGTGCTGGACATTCCCCTGCTGTTCGAGACGGGCGGCGAGAAACGGGTGGATTTCGTCGTGGTCGTCTCCGCGCCCCGCGCCGTGCAGATTGCCCGGGTGCGGCGGCGGCGCGGCATGACCCCGGCGCAGATCGAGGCTATCATCGCCCGGCAAATGCCCGATTCGCAGAAACGCCGCCGCGCCGACCTCGTCGTCCGCACCGGACTGTCCCGCCATACGGCGCAGCGTCCGTTGCGCCGGCTGATCCAGGGTTTGCGCCGATGAGACAAACCCGGAGAGGGCTCCGATGAGCCGCTCCATCCTGTTCGACACCGAGACGACGGGGCTGGACCCGCTGACCGGCGACCGCATGATCGAGATCGCGGCGTTGGAGCTGCTGCGTGACCTGCCGACGGGGGTGGTGTTCCACCGCCTGATCGACCCGGAGCGCGACATCGACCCCGACGCGACCCGGGTGCACGGCCTGACCCGGGCCGACCTGAAGGGCAAGCCGCGTTTCGCCGAGATCGTGGACGAATTGTTGGCGTTCATCGCCGGCGATCCCCTGGTCGCGCACAACGCCACCTTCGATTTCAGCTTCCTGAACGCGGAGCTGGCGCGGGTGGGCCGGCCGTCGATTTGCCCTACCCGAAAGGTGGACACGCTGGAGCTGGCGCGGACGCGCTTCCCAGGCCTGCCGAACAGCCTCGACGCGCTGTGCCGCCGCTTCGGCATCGACCTGTCGGAGCGCACCAGCCACAACGCCCTGCTGGACTGCCGCCTGTTGGCCGAGGTGTATATCGAGCTCACCGGCGGGCGGCAGCGCGGCCTGTTGCTGGCGGCCGATGACGGGCCGCAATTGCCGGCAATCAGCTACCAGATCAGCGCCACCCGCGTGCCCCGGCCAATCGTGCCCAGCGCGGCTGAACTCGCCGCCCACAGCACCTTCCTAGGCCGATTGAAGGAGCCAGTCTGGCACGTCGCGTAATCAGGTACGGCGGATAAGCGGAGCGCCATCCGCCTCTTTGGGCCCCCACGATGGCGGATGCGCTCCGCTTATACCGCCCTACCCATTTGCCAGCGGGCGGGTAACACTGGGCGTATGACCGCTGAACTTTCCGCCCGTCTAGACCGCGCCCTGCAAGCCTTGCCGCGCACGTATGCCGGGCCGGGCGGCGCCGTAGCCGTGGTACGCGCGGGTGAGGTGCTGGTCCGCCATAGCTGGGGCTGGTCCAACGCCGAGCGCCGCATCCCCTTCACGCCGCAAACGTTGTTCCGCATCTGCTCCATCACCAAGCAGTTCGTGTGCGGCTTGGTGTTGGACGCCTTCCCCGACCCGGCGGTGCTGGACGCCGACGTGGCCGCCCGGCTGCACCGCCTGGAACAACCGGCGCCCGGTGCGCTGCATCTGTGCCACAACCAGTCGGGCCTGCGGGATTACTGGGCGGTCGCCATGCTGCACGGCTCCCCGGCGGAGGCCCCGTTCGGCGAGTTGGAGGCGGATCGCGTCATCCGGGAGACGCGCTCGCTGCAGTTCACGCCGGGCACCAGCTATTCCTATGTGAACCAGAATTTCCGCATCCTGTCCGACATCCTGCAGACCCGCACCGGCCGCAGTCTGGCCGAGTTGCTGCGCTCCCGCCTATTCGACCGGGCCGGCATGGGCGGCGCGATCCTGGCGGCGGACACCCGCGCGCTACCGGACGGCGCCGAGGGCTACGAGGGCAGCCAGGCCACCGGCTTCCGCCCGGCGAAGAACCAGATTTTGTGGACCGGCGATGCCGGCATCGGCGCGTCGCTCGACGACATGATCGCCTGGGAGCGCTTCATCGACGCCGGGCGGGACGATCCGGAGGGCGTGTACAACCGTCTGAGCGCGCCCGTGACGTTCGCCGATGGCACCCCTTCGGCCTATGGGTTCGGCCTGGCGCGTCGTGAAGAATTCCGCCGCCCGGTGACCGGCCATGGCGGCGGGCTGCGCGGCTGGATCAGCCACCGGATGCACATGCCCGCCGAGCGGCTGTCCGTCGTGGTGCTGTTCAACCATATGTCCGATGCGCGCTCCGCCGCCCTGGACCTGCTGGCCGCGGCGCTGGACGAGAGCCGCCCGCCCGCACCCAAAGCTGGCTCCCCGGACTGGCTCGGCGCCTATATCGAGCCGGTGACGGGGCTGTCGGCGCGGGTTTCCAAGACGGCGGCTGGCCAGGTTCAGCTGCGCTACGACCGCGCCTCCGCCGTGCTGGACTGGCAGGAGGACGGCACCGCCAGCAATGACGGGACCCGGCTACGCCCGGGCGAGGGCGGGTTGTGGATGGACCGGACGCTGGAAAACCAGAGCTCCCTGCTGCGCAAGTGCGACGAGGCGGCGGGCGGCGGTGATGTGGCTGGCTGCTATCACTGTGCCGAGTTGGATGCCGAGCTCACCGTGGCCGGGGCGGATGGGGCGCTGTATGGGGCATTCTCGGGCTTCCTGGGGCAGGGCCGCATGGAATTGCTCGACCCGATCGGGCGCGATGTTTGGGCGCTGCCGTGCCCGCGCGCGTTGGATCACGCGGCCCCGGGCGACTGGACCCTCGCCTTCCAGCGGGACGGGGAGGGTCGGCCGCACAGCGTGCAGGTCGGGTGCTGGCTGGCGCGAAACCTGGTCTACACGCGCATCTAGATCCTCTCCCGTCCTTCACGGGGAAGGTGGCGGCGCAGCCGACGGAGGGGGCGCTCGCACAGCCCCCTCCACCACTCAAGCGCATGGTCCCTCCCCCGTGAAGAACGGGGGAGAAACTAGGTTAGTGGTTAGACGGCTACGGTGCTCTGTGCGCCGCTGTTCTTGCGGGCTTGCCACAGCGCCACGAAGTCGATCGGCTGCAGCAGCACGGGCGGGAAGCCACCGTCGCGCGTCACGTCGGCCAGGATGTTGCGGGCATACGGGAACAGCAGGCGCGGGCACTCGATCAGCAACACCGGCTCCACCGACTGCTCCGGAATGCCATTCAGCGTGAAAATGCCGGCATAGGACAGCTCGGCGATGAACACCGCACGGCCTGGCTCGCCTTCGGTCTGACCTTCGACGCGCGGACCCTCGGTGGCCTCCGCCTTCACCACCAGGGCCACTTCGAATACGTTCTGGCCGTCCTGGATGCGTCGCGCCTGCACGTCCAAATTGATCTGCACGTTGGGCTGCGAACGCAGTTGGGAGAAGATCTCGGGCGCGCCGGGCACCTCGAACGACAGGTCCTTCACGAACTGGATGTTGACCACCAGCGGCGGGACGGCGGGGGCGGCGTTGTCCTGCGTGGCAGGCGCGGTCTCGGACATCGTGATCTCCTCAGAACGATGGGCGGCGGGTAGCACGGGCTGGCCAGCCTCGCCAGCCTCGCGGGATCAGACCCGCCAGACGATTTCTGCTGGCGGCATGGCGGTTGGATCGTAACGAATCCACTGGCCATTTTGCACGCTGGTCCCGGTCAGGGCCAGGATGAAACCCCAATGGCTGACGACGACGGTGCCCTCCCAATCCGCATGTGCTGCCATTTCGGCGCGGAAGTGCCCGGCGCGGGTGATGACATGCGCCTCCGGCTCGGTCGCGGTCGGCCACCAGACGTCGTCCAGGGCGGTGAAATCGTGCCCGGGCCAGGCTTGCTGCAAGTCGGCCACCGGACTGCCGATGTCGCACTTGAAGGCGTAGCGCTCCCGCACCGCCACGTTGACCAGGACGGGCAGGCCCATGCGCCGGGCCAGTGGCTCGGCGGTCTGCAGGGCGCGGGTGTAGGGGGAGGCGATGATGCGCCGCACGCCCTCGCCGGCCAGTGTCTCGGCCGCGTGCTCGGCCTGTTCGTGGCCGAGCGGGGTCAGCCGTGGGTCCTCGATGCCTGGATCGCGCCGGGTGGCCGTGTAGTGGAGGTTGAATTCGCTTTGGCCGTGACGCAGCAGGATCATGCGGTCAAGCCCTAGCCTGGCGCGTCCCCCAGGGCAAATTGTGCTGCCGCGTTGCCGCAGCGCCTGCGCGGTCCTATCTGTAGCGTCTGAGGAGTGGTCTGGCATGGGTGCGGGCGGGTTTCCGATCGATCTGATACTGTTCGGCATGATCGCAGCCTTTTTGGTGCTGCGTCTGCGGAGCATCCTCGGCCGCCGTGACGGCTACGAGCCGACCCAGCAGGGCCCGGCGCGTCCCGTCGCACGGGCGCCCGGGCCGGTGATCGAGGGTCGGGCCGAACCGGTGACGGTGCCAGGCCGCCCCGTGCCGGATGCAGCGTCCGACCTTGGGCAGACCTTGGCGAGCATGCGCCGGGTGGATAGCGGCTTCGACGTCGCGCATTTCCTGTCGGGGGCCGAGGCCGCCTTCCGGTTGATCGTGGCCGAGTATGCAGCCGGCAACCGCGAGGCGCTGCGTCCGTTGCTGACCGCCGAGACCTTCGCCATCTTCGAGGGCGCGATTGCCGGGCGTGAACAGGCCGGTGAAACGCAGAGCAGCGAGATCCGCGCCATCCACGAGGCTACGATCGAGGCTGCCTCGCTCACCGGCACGCTGGCGGAGATCACCGTCCGCTTCGTGTCCGACCAGATCAGCCAGACGTTGGACCGCGATGGCAAGTATGTCGCCGGGGCAGATGCCGTGATGGAGTTGCGCGACGTGTGGACGTTCGTCCGCGATCTCGCGCGCTCCGATCCGGCGTGGCGCCTGGCGCAGGCCCGCTCCGCCTAGGGGCTGGCTGGGCTGACCACCGAGCTCTACTGCGGCGACTGCCTTGAGGTGCTCGCGGGCATGGACCCGGCGTCGGTTGACGTCGTGGTAACTTCTCCGCCGTATAACCTGGGCATCGCTTATGGCCGTTACCGCGATACCCGGGCTGAGGAGGATTATCTCGGCTGGATGGAGCAGGTGGCAGCCGCCTTGCGCCGGGTGATGCGGCCGGACGCGTCGTTCTTTCTCAATATCGCCGGGTCGTCCACGCAGCCTTGGTTGCCGTTCGAGTTGATCGTGCGGCTGCGGCGGCTGTTCGTGCTGCAGAACCACGTGGTGTGGGTGAAGTCGATCGCGGTGGAGGCGGATGGCGCCGTCGGCCACAACAAGCCGGTGCGCGGCCAGCGTTTCCTGAACCGCAACCACGAGCACGTCTTCCACCTCACCCAGACCGGTGAGGTGCCTCTAGACCGGTTGGCTATCGGCACGCCGTTCCGTGACAAGTCCAACATCGCCCGCCGCGGCCATGCGCAGGACAAGCGGTGCCGGGGCGATACCTGGTTCATTCCCTACTCAACGGTGCAGTCCAAGGCGGAGAAGTTCCACCACCCCGGCACCTTCCCGCTCGACCTGCCGCGCTGGTGCATCCGCCTGCACGGCAAGCCGGGTGCGGTGGTACTGGACCCGTTCGCCGGCGCCGGCACGACACTGCTAGCGGCACTGGCCGAGGGCGCGCACGGGATCGGGATCGAGATCGACCCGGCCTATGTCGCGACGGCCCAGGCGCGTCTGGCTGATGCGGCGGCTGCGGCGTAGTCTGGCCGCATGCTGCAATCTCCGCCTCGCGTCGCCTTGTTCGTCACCTGCCTGGTGGACCTGCACCGGCCCAGTGTCGGGTTCGCCGCCATCCGTCTGCTGGAGGCGGCCGGGTGCCACGTGGAGGTGCCCCGCGCCCAGACCTGCTGCGGCCAGCCCGCCTACAACACCGGCGACCGGGCTACGGCGCGGGACCTGGCGGTCGGCATCCTGGAGGCCTTTGGCGGCTATGATTACGTCGTCGTGCCCTCGGGCTCGTGCGGCGGCATGATCGCGCACCATTTCCCGGGGCTGTTTGCCGACGACCCCAACCTGCTCGCCCGGGCCGAGACGCTGGCCGCGCGCACGCACGAGTTGGTCGAGTTCCTGGTGGACGTGATGGGTATGGAGTCGGTGCCGGCACGGCTGGAAGGGGTCGCCACATACCACGATGCCTGTTCGGGGCTGCGCGAGATGGGCGTGCACGACCAGCCCCGGCAGTTGCTCGGCACGGTGCAGGGGTTGGAACTGCGCGAGATGGCGGACCCGGATGTGTGCTGCGGGTTCGGCGGCACCTTCTGCGTGAAGTATCCGGACATCTCGACCCGGATGGTGTCGGACAAGACGCGCAACATCACCGAGAGCGGCGCCGATTTGCTCCTGGCCGGGGACATGGGCTGTTTGCTGAACATGGCCGGCCGGCTGTCGCGCGAAGGCAGCAAGGTGGCTGTGCGGCACGTGGCCGAGGTGCTAGCCGGGATGACCGACGAGGTTGCGCCGATCGGGATGCCAAGAAGGAAGAAGTAACCCCCTCTCGCCTTGCGGGAGAGGGCCGGGGAGAGGGGTAGGGCACGCACGCCGTCGGCCATTGTGCGGGGAGAATAACCGGCGTCGTTCCGATCGGTGCCCACCCCTCTCCCGCAGGGGGAGAGGCAGAAGCATGGCGTTAGCGTTCGGTGTCGTCGGCTTCCGGCTCGACCTCGATCTCGTCGGGGATCGCGTCCGCATCGTCCTCGAGGTCGGAGGCGTCTTCCAGCACGTCCTCCTCCGCATCGTCCTCCACCGCCTCGACCTCGACGTCGGCGTCGTCCGCCACCGGCGGCTTCTTCGGACGCTTGTCCTCGACCACGTTGCCGCCGGCGCGCTTGGGGCGGGGCACGTCCGCTGGCTGCTCGGTGCCGCATTTCGGGCACACCGCCGGGACCTTCTGCAGGTCGTAAAACTTAGCGCTGCAGGCCACGCAAACGCGCTTCGTGCCGAGTTCGGGCTTCGCCATGCAGTGCCAATCCTTACTTGATCCGGCACAACACTCCGGAGGGCGCGCCCCATGCCACCCCAGAGGCGACCTGTCAAACCGGGTGCTATCCAAACCGCCCCGGCACTGCTAAGCGCCCGGCTTCATGACGCCCCCGCACCCCCTCACGGCACGCCGCCCTGCCAGCGCCCTCGCAGGCCATATCGCCGTGCCCGGCGACAAATCCATCAGCCACCGCGCCCTGATGTTCGCCGCCCTGGCCGTGGGCGAGACCACGATCAGTGGCCTGCTGGAGGGCGAGGACGTGCTGCGCACAGCCGCCGCCATGCGGGCCTTGGGCGCCACGGTAGAACATGTGGACGGAGTGTGGCGGGTCGCCGGCCGTGGCGTCGGTGGGCTCGCTGAACCGGCCGACGTATTGGACATGGGCAATTCCGGCACCGCCGCCCGGCTGCTCGCGGGCATGCTGGCGAGCCACGACCTATTCGCCGTGATGACGGGCGATGCCAGCCTGCGCGGCCGCCCGATGCGCCGGGTCACCGAGCCGCTGGCGTTGTGCGGCGCCCGGTTCACCACCCGCGAGGGCGGCCGGCTGCCACTGGCGGTGCAGGGTGCGGCGGACGCGATGCCGATCCACTACCGCCTGCCGGTTGCCTCGGCGCAGGTGAAGTCCGCCATCCTGCTCGCCGGGCTGAACGCGCGCGGGCAGACGGTGGTGGAAGAACCCATCGCCACCCGCGACCACAGCGAGAACATGCTCCGCCATTTCGGCGCCGAGGTGAACGTGCTGCCGGACGGGGCGGGGCGGGTGATCGTGCTGACCGGCCAGCCGGAGCTGCGGGCGCGGGACGTGATGGTGCCGGGCGACCCGTCGTCGGCCGCCTTCCCGCTGGTGGCGGCGCTGCTGGTGCCCGGGTCGGCGGTAACGGTCATCGGCGTGGGGCTGAATCCGCTGCGCACCGGGCTGTTCGCGACGCTGCGGGAGATGGGGGCCGATCTCACGGTCGCGAACGAGCGGCTCGAGGGCGGCGAACCGGTTGGTGACATCACCGCCCGCCACGGTGCCTTGCAACCCGTGGATGTGCCGCCGGAGCGGGCGCCGAGCATGATCGACGAATACCCCGTGCTCGCCGTGGCTGCCGCCTTTGCCGGGGGCACGACCCGTATGCGCGGCTTGGCGGAGTTGCGTGTAAAGGAGAGTGACCGCCTGCTCGCCACCGCCGCCATGCTGGAGGCCGCCGGAGCGCGGGTGACGGTGGAGGGTGACGACCTGCTGGTGCACGGCGACGGCGCCCTGGCCGGCGGGTGCACGGTGCAGACGCATATGGATCACCGGCTGGCGATGAGTGCGCTCGTGCTGGGCCAGGCCACGGATGCGCCGGTTGCGGTGGACGATGCCGCGTTCATCGAGACCAGCTTCCCCGGTTTCGCGGCGCTGATGCGTGGTCTCGGGGCGGATATCTCGTGAAGGTCTGGGCGTGATCGTCGCCATCGACGGTCCGGCTGCGGCGGGCAAGGGCACGCTGGCCCGCCGGCTGGCTGCCGAACTCGGGCTGCCCTATTTGGACACTGGGCTGCTGTATCGCGCGGTTGGCCGCCGTGTGCTGGACGCTGGCGCCGACCCGGCGGATGCCAAGGCCGCCGAGCAACACGCCCGAGCCCTCGAGCCGGCGGACCTCGCCCGCACCGACCTGCGCGGCCCGGCGGCGGACCATGCGGCGAGCCAGGTTGCGTCCGTCCCTGGGGTACGCGCGGCCTTGCTCGCCTTCCAGCGCGGGTTCGCGACACGGGGCGGGGCGGTGCTGGACGGCCGCGATATCGGGACGGTCATCTTCCCGGATGCCGACGTGAAGCTGTTCGTCACGGCCAGCGTGGAGGCGCGGGCGCAACGCCGGTGGAAGGAACTGCAGGGGCGTGGTGCCGCCGGGTCGCTGGACGAGGTCCGCGCCGAGCTGATCGCGCGCGACGAGATGGACCGAGCCCGCGCCGCCGCCCCGTTGCGGCCAGCGGACGGTGCGGTGGAGCTGGACACCACGGCGATGGACCCGGACCAGGCGTTCGCCGCCGCGATGCAAGCCGTGCGGGCTCGCTAAACTAGTTCCTCCCCCGCCCTTCGCGGGGGAGGGGGACCATGCGCTTGCATGGTGGAGGGGGTGTTGGGCACGGTCCCGGGAGCCCCCTCCGTCGGCGTCGCCGCCACCTCCCCCGTGAAGGACGGGAGAGGATCTGCCTCGGTGGGTTTTCCTTGACTCTGCACCCTCATTCGTTGTCTTTGCGCCCCGATACCCCGTAAACCCGGCCCGTTTCCCACGGGCAAGCCGTAACGCCGCCACAGTGCGGTTTCGCGCACACACTCCGTGCCCACCCGAGCGTGGGCGCCCCCGGATCAGGAACAACCGACCCTCATGGCATCCAGCGCCGTCGCTTACGACTACTCCAATTCGCACAACCCCGGCGGCGAGGACTTCGCCTCCCTGCTCGACGAGACCCTCGGCCGGGATACCGGCTTTGACGGCTCCGTCGTCACCGGCCGCGTGCTCCGCCTGACCGACGAATTCGCCATCGTCGACGTCGGGCTCAAGTCCGAGGGCCGCGTCGCCCTCAAGGAATTCGGCCCCCCGGGCGCTGCCCCCGAGGTCAAGCCCGGCGACCTGATCGAGCTGTTCGTCGAGCGCTACGAGGACCGTGACGGCGCCATCGTGCTGTCGCGCGAGAAGGCACGCCGCGAGGAAGCCTGGACCAACCTGGAGAAGGCGTTCGAGGCGCAGATCCGCGTCAACGGCACGATCTATGGCCGGGTCAAGGGCGGCTTCACCGTCGACCTCGGCGGCGCCGTGGCGTTCCTGCCGGGCTCGCAGGTCGATATCCGCCCGGTGCGCGACGTCGGCCCGCTGATGGGCATGCCGCAGCCGTTCCAGATCCTGAAGATGGACCGCGCCCGCGGCAACATCGTGGTCAGCCGCCGTGCGGTGCTCGAGGAGACTCGCGCCGAACAGCGGTCCGAGCTGATCCAGGGCCTCAAGGAAGGCATGATCCTGGACGGCGTGGTGAAGAACATCACCGATTACGGCGCCTTCGTGGACCTCGGTGGCGTGGACGGCCTGCTGCACGTGACCGACGTCGCGTGGCGCCGCATCAACCATCCGTCCGAGGCACTGCAAATCGGCCAGGCCGTGCGCGTGCAGGTTATCCGCTTCAATGCGGAGACGCAGCGCATCAGCCTCGGCATGAAGCAGCTCGAGGCCGATCCGTGGGAAGGTGTGGCGGCGAAGTATCCGCCGGGCGCCAAGTACACGGGCCGCGTGACCAACATCACCGACTACGGCGCGTTCGTGGAACTGGAGCCGGGCGTCGAAGGCCTGGTCCACGTGTCCGAGATGAGCTGGACCAAGAAAAACGTGCACCCCGGCAAGATCGTCTCCACCTCGCAGGAAGTGGACGTGGTGGTGCTGGACGTGGACAGCTCGAAGCGGCGCATTTCGCTCGGCCTCAAGCAGGTCCAGCGCAACCCGTGGGAGGAGTTCACCGACATCCACCCGATCGGCTCCGAGGTCGAGGGCGAGCTGCGCAACATCACCGAGTTCGGGCTGTTCATCGGCATCTCCGACGACGTCGACGGCATGGTCCACATGTCCGACATCTCGTGGGACGAGCCGGGCGAGCTGGCGATGGCCAAGTACGAGAAGGGCCAGGTTGTTCGCGCCAAGGTGCTCGACGTGGACGTGGAGAAGGAGCGGATTTCGCTCGGCATCAAGCAGCTGCATGATGACCCGGCGGCCGATACGCTCAGCCGTGTCGCCAAGGGCCAAGTTGTTACCTGCGTGGTGACCGCGGTGCAGGCCAACGGCATCGAGGTGAAGGTGGACGAGGTTCTCACCGGCTTCATCCGCCGCGCCGAACTGGCCCGCGACAAGGGCGATCAGCGCCCCGACCGCTTCGCCGTCGGCGAGAAGGTCGATGCGAAGATCACCGCGATCGACCGCGCAGCCCGCAAGCTCTCGCTCACCATCAAGGGGCGCGAGATCGAGGAGGACAAGCAGGC
>CAXTWC010000012.1:0-57237 GCA_964247805.1 uncultured Acetobacteraceae bacterium
CCGCCGACCTGGTGCGCCGCGGCGTGACCCGGCCGGGGCGGATCGCGGCGGAGGGTGGCTCCAACGGCGGGTTGCTGATCGCCAACATGCTGACCCGGTATCCCGAGCGGTTCGGCGCATTGTTCTGCACCATCCCGCTGATCGACATGCGCCGCTATACGCAGCTGCTGGCCGGGGCGAGTTGGATCGCGGAATACGGTAACCCGGCGAAGCCGGACGATTGGGCGTTCCTGGGGCCGATCTCCGCCTATCACGCCGCCGAGCCCGGGCGGGGGTATCCGCCGATCCTGCTTGCGACGGCGCGGAAGGATGACCGCGTGCATCCCGGCCACGCCCGCAAGATGGCGGCCAAGCTGCAGGCGATGGGGTATGACGCGCCTTTCTACGAACCGGCGGCGGGCGGGCACGGCTACGGCAAGGACAATGCGGAGGTGGCGGCATTCTCGGCGCTGGGGATGTCGTTCCTGAGGCAGGCGATCGGCTGGACTTCCTAGTTCCTCCCCTGCGAAGCGGGGGAGGGGGACCGTGCGCTTGCATGGTGGAGGGGGCCCCGGCACGGACCCGCGCGCCCCCTCCGTCGGCTGCGCCGCCACCTCCCCCGTGAAGAACGGGGGAGGATCTAGATTGCTCGGTCGCGGGATGGCACGCTCATTGCTCTGCCACGCCAACCATTCACGAGGGCTCTCACCGGACAATGCCGCAGTCTCCAGCACACCGCAGCGATCGAGCCGGGCGGGCCGCCGTGCAGGCCTTGGTCGTGCTCGGGGCGGCGACCGTGTTCGTGCCGCTGGTGCTCACCCTGTATCTCAGCGTGTTCGACGAGACGATCATCGTCTTCCCGCCCCGCGGCTACACGCTGGACTGGTATCCCCGCATCCTGCCCGCATTCGGCGACGCGTTGCGCACCAGTCTGTTGACGGCACTGGTCGCGGTCGCGGTCAGCCTGCTGATCGGCGTGCCCGCCGGCATCGGACTGTCCCGCTACCGCTTCCGCGGCCGAGGCGCCGTGGCCACCCTGTTGCTCGCACCCCTGACCCTACCCGGCGTCGCCATCGGCCTCGGGATCTTCGTGCTGGCCGTGATGATCGAGGAACGCACCGAGTGGGCGCTCAGCGGCTCCGTCGGGTTGATGGTCGCCGCGCACGTGCTGATCACGCTGCCCTGGGTGGTGCGGTTGTGCCTGGCCTCGCTCGCCAACCACGACCGCGCGGCGGAGGAGGCGGCGGCCAGCCTGGGGGCGCGGCCGCTGACGGTGATCTGGCGCGTGACCCTGCCGGCCATGCGCGGCGGGATCGTAGCGGGGGCGCTGTTCGCCTTCATCATCTCGTTCGAGAATTTGGAGATGACGTTGTTCCTGACCGCGCCAGGCACCACCACGCTGCCGATCGCCGTGCTGCAATACCTGCAGTACCACATCGACCCGCTAGTGGCCGCCGTGGCCGTGGCGCAGGTCGTGCTGGTGGGGGGCGCGCTGCTGCTATTGGACCGCTACACCCCGATCGCGCGGGTGATCGCTTGAGCCGGCTGCAACTCGACGGCGTAGGCAAGTCCTACGGGGCGACGGTCGCGGTGGCAGGCGTCAGCCTGGACATCCCCGAGGGCGAACTGGTGGTGCTGCTCGGCCCCTCCGGCTGCGGCAAGACGACCATTCTGCGGATGGTGGCCGGCTTCGTACAGCCCAGCGCCGGCGACATCCGACTGGACGGGCGCAGCATCGTGGCGCTGCCGCCGTATCAGCGCGACCTCGGCCTGGTGTTCCAATCCTACGCGCTGTTCCCGCATATGAGCGTCACCCGCAACGTCGCCTTCGGGTTGGAGATGCGTGGCGTGAAAGGCGCGGCGTTGACCCAGCGCGTGGCCGAAATGCTCCGCCTGGCCCGGCTCGAGCCGATGGCGGAGCGGTTGCCCAAGCAACTGTCGGGCGGGCAGCAGCAACGTGTGGCGCTGGCACGCGCGCTGGCGATCCATCCCCGCCTGCTGCTGCTGGACGAGCCGCTGTCGAACCTGGACGCGGCGCTGCGTGGCGAGGTCGGGCGCGACATCCGGCTGCTGCAGAAATCCAGCGGACTGACCACGGTGATGGTCACCCACGACCAGGACGAGGCGATGGCGATGGCCGACCGCCTGGTGGTCATGCGCGAGGGCAGGGTGCAGCAGATCGGCACCCAGGAGGATCTGTACGAGCGCCCGGCTAGCCCCTTCGTCGCCAGTTTCATCGGCCGCAGCAACATGCTGGAGGGCACGCTAGATGGCAGCGTGATGCGAGTGGAGGGCGCCGCGATCGAACTGGC
Source organism: uncultured Acetobacteraceae bacterium (assembly GCA_964247805.1). GTDB lineage: Bacteria > Pseudomonadota > Alphaproteobacteria > Acetobacterales > Acetobacteraceae > LMUY01. The sequence goes on from CAXTWC010000012.1 coordinate 2,292, forward strand.
CGGGCGGTACGGCGGGCAAGGCGGCTGCACCCTGGCGCTGCGGCCCGAACGGTTGAGCTTGGGGCCGGCTGGCGGCACTGGCCCGGGAAGTATGCCGGCGGTCGTGGAGCTGGCGAGCTACCTCGGACCGGTGCGCGAACACCTGGTGCATGTCGGCGCTGATTTGCGGGCGATCGTGCGTGACACCACGGCCCGGCCTGGACCTTTGCTCACTGCGGGCGAACCCGTCACCGTGCACTGGGATGCCGGGGCGGAGCGCGTGTTCGATGCCGCCGGGTCACCCTTGGCTTCTGTCCTGTCCCAACCCACTCAAGCGAGGATCACCGACCATGTCTGACGCCGGACCATTCCGCCTGCCGCGCCGTGCCCTGCTGGGGGGTGCTGCCGCCCTGCCGTTGATGGGGCGCGCCGCGTTCGCCGACGAGCAGGTGGTGATCTCCACCTGGGGCGGCGACTACGCGCATCTGCTGCACGACAACGTGGACGATCCGATCCTGAAGCCGCAGGGCATCAGCGTTGTGCAGGACGTCACCGACGAGGATCCGCGAGTGGCCAAGCTGTACGCGCAGCGTCGGCTGCCGCGCGGGGCGGACGACGTGCTGTGCCTGCAGGCGGTGCGGGGCCACGAGGTGGGCGATGCCGGGATGGTGGAGACGATCGACGAGAGCAAGATCCCGAACATCGCGCACGTGATGCCGAATTTGCGTTCGCCGTATTATGCGCCGCATATCTGGAGCCCGCAGGTCATCATCTACAACCCGGACCGGGTGAAGGAGCCGCCTAAGACGTTCGCCGACCTGTTGGACCCGAAATACAAGGGCCGGGTGGGCGTGGGCGACATCAACTATTTCTACATCATGATGGCCGCCGCCCTGGCCACGAGCGGCGACGTGAACAAGGTGGATTCGGACGATGCGAAGGCGATCGCGCAAAAGCTGAACGCGAACGGCTTGCGGCTGTATCCGTCGACGGATTCGATCGGCGCTGGCATCAAGTCGGGCGAGATCGATGTCGGGATCATGTGGCTGGCCCGGGTGATCATGTGGCAGAACGCGGGTATCCCGGTGAAGGCGTCGTTCCCGACCGAGGGCTCGGTGCTGTATATTTCGGGCATGGTGGTGCCGAAGAACGCGTCCAACAAGGCCGGGGCGTTCAAGTATCTCAACGCGATGTTGGAGCCGTCGGCGCAGGCGCGGTTCGCCGAGCGCATGGGATACCTGCCGACGGTGGAGAACTGCAAGCTGACGGGTAAGGTGGCCGACCAATTGGCTCTGCCCGACCCGGCGCCGAAGCTGTTCCCGCCGAACTACGACATCACCGGCAAGCTGCAGACGCCGATGTCCGAATGGTGGAAGAAGTCGATGCAAAGCGCGTGAGGACGGCCCTAAGAGTTCCTGTCCCGCAAAGCGGGGAAGGGGGACCATGCGCTTGCATGGGGAAGGGGGCATCGGCCCTGCGCCCCCTCCGTCAGCTTTGCCGCCACCTCCCCCGTGAAGGACGGGGGAGGACCCAACTGGCATGAGCGGGGAACGCCAGGGTACCGCGGCGGCGGCGTTCACCAGCCCGGCGCTGGCCGCTGTGATGGTGATGCTGGTGGCACCGCTGTTGCTGGTATTGCGCTTCAGCCTGAACCGCTACGACGCGACCGACCTGATGATCGAGACGGTCACGCCCGAGAACTACCTGCGCTTCATCTCCGACCCGTTCTATGTCGGCGTGATGCGCACCACCCTCGGCGTGGCGTTGCTCTCCACCGCGTTGTGCTTGCTGATGGGGCTGCCGATCGCCTACCGCCTCGCCCGGATGCAGAGCCGGTGGAAGACCGTCTGCATGCTGGCGATGATCCTGCCGCTGTTCGTCGGCAGCGTGACGCGCATGGTCGGCTGGATGATCCTGTTCGCCCGCGGGGGTATGCTCGACAGCACCTTGCGCTGGGCGACGGGCCACGGGCTGGAACTGATGTACACACCGTTCGCCGTCGTCGCCGGCATCGTCTCGATTAACCTGCCGGTCGTGGTGCTGACGGTGCAGAGCACGATGGAAACGATCGACACTCGCCTTGAAGAAGCGGCGCAAAGCCTGGGCGCGTCGCCGGGCCGCAGCTTCTGGCGGGTGGTGTGGCCGCTTGCCTTGCCCGGCATCGCGATCGCCGGGATCCTGTGTTTCATCCTGGCGATGAATGCTTATGCCACACCTTATTTGCTCGGCGGTCCGCGGTTCCAGATGATGGCGCCGCTGCTGTATTGGGAGTTCAGCACCAACAACAACTGGCCCTTCGCCGCCGCCTTGGCGCTGATCCTGATGGCGACGACGCTGGTACTGACGGCGGGCAGCAATCTGCTTATACCGAGGCGCTATCGGAGCTGACGCCGCGGGAGGGCGGAACACGTGGCTTTGCTGTCCAACGTGTCGACCGGCACGATTATCCTGTCGGCGGCTGCCAGCGTGGTGACGAGCTATGTCGGCACGCTGCTCAATTTCCGCCGGCAGCGTGACCGGGCACGGCGCACCTACGGCCTGGCGATCCTGTCGGAGATCAAGTCGCTGCAGCGCGCGTTCCGGTCGTATCACGGCCTGCTCGGCGCCGAGCCGATTGGAACCCGGGTCGAACGCCTGCCGCGCATCGGGCTGACCACGGCGGACCTGAACGTGTTCGGGTTCAACTCCGGCAATATCGGCCTGTTCTCGATCCGGACGGCCGTCGAGGTGATCGACTTCTACAGCCGTGTTCGGGCGCTGATCGCGCAGGCGAAGGATCTGGAGGACACGCACGCCGCCGGTGCCTCAGACGAATGCCTGAACGCGTTGCTGATGGAGCATTTGCGCTCGGTGGTTCGGCTGCGTGCGCAGAGCCGGGCGGTTGCGACGCAGTTGCGGCTTGAACTGCCGGCAATGCCGGGGGAGTTGCTGCGCTATGCTCGCCGTAGGGCCCGGATCCGGATCATGCTCGGGGTGCGACGGTTGCGGGCTACGAGCTGAATGTAGGGTGCGTTGCGATTTGGCAACGTACCATTCGCGGTGTGTGTGGTGGTGGGGTGCCAAAGCGCACCCCACCCTACGAGATTGGCGGGGCGCCTGGCCCTATGGTGTCCAGTCTTCCGCTGTGTAGGTCTGGTAGTCCTCGCGGCCATTGGCTTTGTAGCCGTGTAGCCACGACGGCACGATGTCTGGATCCTCGCGCAGATACAGTGGCAATTCAGGGAGCGCCGTTGCATAGATGCGCTGCATCTCCAGCCAGTCGGCCTTCTGCTTCGCCGGGTCGAGCTCCACGTCGGCGGCTGCGAGCGCTGCATCCATGGCCTTGTCGCTGAACCCCGTCCAGTTCTGTCCGTTCCAGTTGTTGGCCGCGGTAGGGGTCGCGGCCGAGCCGTAGAATGGCGTGGGCGGCAGGCCAATGCGCGTGCTGTTGGCGTACTCCGCCAGGCCAGTATAAGCGCGCTTGCGCATCAACTCGCCGAAGAACGAGCGGGAGGGTTGGTTCTTGATCGTGACCTCGATGCAGACTGCTTTCCACCAGCTCTGCATCACCTGCTGCGACAATTCCCGCACCCGGTTGCCGGAGGTGGTGGCGAACTCGAAGCTGAGCCGATCGCCGGCTGCGTTGCGACAGATCCCGTCCGGACCCGGCGTGAATCCGGCCTCCTGCAACAGCGTGCGGGCGCGCGCCGGGTCGTAGGGGTAGGTTGGCACATCGGTGGTGTAATTCGGTTCGAGCGCGTTGATCCAACTGAGTGCAACGCTGGCGTGGCCGCTGAACAGCCGGCTCACCAGCGTCTTGCGGTCGATCGCCAGCAGCAGGGCCTGGCGCACCCGCAAATCGGCCAGCATAGGATTGTCCTTCTGCAGGTCGATCCTCTCGTAGGATAGTCCTGGCCGGTAGAAGAACTGGAATTGCCCGGGATGGTCCTTTTCCAGCGAGACCGCCTGGTCGGTGGTGACGCCGATGCCCGACGGCGTCATGTCCACGTCGCCAGACAGGAGGTTGGCCTGCAGCGCCGCCGTGTTGTCTACCAGCCGCACCACCACGCGTTTGGTGGCGGGCGGTTTGCCGTGCCAGTGCGGGTTTGGGGTCAGCTCGATCAGACTGCCGGATTCGTAGTGGCTGATGATGTACGGGCCGTTCCACAGACCCGGCGTGGTTGGCGCCGAATTATACAGCGTGTGATTGATGTAGTTGAGCGCGTCACCGCTGTCGGCGATGGACCGCTCCAGATGTTCGGGCAGTATGTAGTCCCACATCTGGTACGTCACGAGCGTGCGCGGCAAGTGCAGCACGGCCGTGTGGTCGTCCACTATTTCGACGCTCTTGGCGCGGGACCAGACATAGTTGTTGCTGAAGCCGGACGCCGGATCGCTGGCGAGCTTCCAGGTGAAGGCGATATCCCGCGCGGTGACGGGTACGCCGTCGCTCCAGTCGAGGTCGGGGCGCAGCTTGATGGTGACGGCGAGGCCCTTGCTGCCGTCGGGTTGGTCCTCGATGCGGGCTAGGCCATTCTCCAGCGTCGGAACTTCGGTGCAGAGCAGGCACACGGGCTTGCCCTCGGTGGAGAACGCGGTGATCGGGCGTTGTGCGAAGCCGAGGGTGTAGAACTGCACGGTTTGCGAGCTGATGTAGGGATGCAGGCTGGCCGGGAATTGCGCGACGCCAATGACGAGGCTGTCCTTTGCCTCGCTCGGTGCGGTGAGTGCGAGCAGGGCGGCGAGTGCGGTCGAGGCAGTTGTCAGACGCATGGGAGCTCCGCATTTCCAGCATGCAAGCTGCCGTGGCGATGTGCCGCGCGTCAACGCCTACCCAAGCTAAAAGCCCTCTCCCGAGAGGGGGAGAGGGGGGGGTCGTGCTAGCGGCTCGGCTGCTTGCCGTGAGTGAGCGACGTCATCTCACGGATAGCGGTCCCGTCGGGGATAACCGGTTCAGGCGACGAGGCGGCGATACAGATGCCATGTGGCGTGCCCGAGCACGGGCATGGCGATGGCGAGACCGATGAACAGGGGAATGCAGCCGATCAGCAGGGTGGCGCCGACGATGAGCCCCCACAACGCCATCGGCACCGGGTTGAGCATCACCGCCTGCACCGACGTTTGCACCGCCTCGATCGGGGAGACGTTGCGGTCCAGCATCATGGGCACGGATACGACGGTCAGCATCAGCACGATCACGGCGAAGGCGGCGCCCACCAGGTTGCCGACGACGATCAATTCCCACCCGCCGGGGCCGTGCAGGACCGATTGGACGAAGGCGCCGAGGCTGGCAGGAGCGGCGTCGCCCATGGTCGCGGCATAGATCAGTTGGGCGGTGCCGACCCAGGCGGTGAAGATCACCAGCAGGAGCACGCCCATTGCGGCGATGGAGAAGATGGCGGGGGAGCGCAGCACGTCGAAGGCATTGAGCCAAGACACGCTGTCGCCCGCTTCCCGCCGGCGGCTGAGTTCATAGATGCCCACGGCCAGCACCGGGCCGAGCAGCGCCATGCCGGCGACGAGGGGGAAGAGCAGAGGCATCAGATCCGTTCCGACGGCAGCCCGGGCAGCGACCAGGCCCACGATCGGATACAACACGCAAAGAAAAACGAGTTGGGTGGGGATGGCGAGGAAATCGCTCCAGCCGGCTGCCAGGGCCGCCCTGAGGTCCGCGACATCGATGCGGCGCACGGTTTGCAGCGCGACATCCGCTTTGGCCGGGTTGTTCGAGATATAGCCCATCACACAGATCCTCCGGTTCGGTCTTGGACAGGACCGGCGGAGGTGCGTTGGGTCGAACTCAATCCGCAGCGCAGCGGCCGTCGGGTCTCGTCGAAGGCAAGCCTACGCTTGTGTGGGCGGGCGGTGCACGCGAAATCGGTGGCGGTCGACGGTCAGGATTTCGCGGGCGTGGCTCCGGTCTGAGCCGCCGCGACCGTCTCCGCCAACTGGTCCAGTTCGGCGTCCGGGATGCCCTCGGCGTGCAGCCCGGCGCAGGTGCGGAACAGATAGTCCGCGGCACTGCCCAACTCGCCGGCGGCAGAGGCCAGGCGGTCGATCACGGCCTGCTGGGCAAGGTCGCCGGTGTATTGCTCGGTCGTGGTGTTCACCGTGAAGGCGATCGCAGTGCCGAAGCGCAGGCCGGCCTCGTCCTCCACCGGGACCCAGCGGGGAATATAGCTGCCCGCCAGCATCTCGCGTTGCCAGAGCAGGGACAGCTCCGTCTCCAGCACGTCGTCGGCTAGCCGGAACGCGACGCCGGTGCAGTCGCCCCCTTCGTCGAGACCCAGGACCAGGCCCGGATTTTCCGGCGTGCCGCGGCCGGCGCGGGTGGACAGGCAGAACGCGCGATGCCAGCCATGGATGGTGGCGGTGCGGCGCTCCTCATAGTGGATCGCCGGGTTCCAGATCAGCGAACCGTAGCCGAACAGCCAGACCGGCTCGCCCGGCGGCCGTACGGCTAGAGTCTGCCGCAGCGATTCGGCCCGTTGCTCCTGGGTCAGCAGCCGCATGCCGGAGCCGGAGCGGGCGACCATCTCGTCGATGCCGCCGGCCTCCAGCAGGGCGCGGGTGATAACGAATTCGGTCATGCGGCGATGGAGTAGCCGCCGTCGACCGGGATTGCCGTCCCGGTCACGAAGTTCGATGCCGGGGAGGCCAGGAACACCGCGATGCCGGACAGATCCTGCGGCGCGCCCCAACGGCCGGCGGGGGTGCGGGACAGCACGCGGTCATGCAGGCCGTCCACCTGCTCGCGGGCGCGTACGGTGAGGGCGGTGTCGATCCAGCCCGGCAGCACGGCGTTGACCTGGATGTGGTCGGGCGCCCAGGCGGTGGCGAGCGCCCGGGTCAGTTGCACGATGGCGCCTTTGCTGGCGCCGTACGCGGCCCCGAACGACGCGCCGAACAGCGACATCATGGAACCGATGTTGATGATCTTGCCGCCCCCGGCTGCCTGCATCGCCGGGTAGGCCGCCTGGCAGCAGACGAAGGCGCTGGTGACGTTGGTGTCCATCACGTGGTGCCACTCGGCCAGGCTCAGGTCCTGCGGCTGTTTGCGGACCGAGGTGCCGGCGTTGTTCACCAGGATGTCCAGCCGGCCGCACGCCGCCACGGTTCGATCGACCAGGGCGCGGGCCGAGTGTTCGTCGGTGAGGTCGGCCGGGATGAAGCTGGCGTCGCCACCGAGGGAGGCGACGGCTTCGGCCCCCTTTGCCGCATCGCGGCCGGTGAGCACGAGGCGGGCGCCGGCGGCGGACAGGCCTTGGGCCATGGCGAGACCGATGCCGCCGTTGCCACCGGTGACCAGGGCGACGCGGCCGGAAAGATCGAACGGAGTCATGCGGGTGATCATGGATGCGTCGCGATCCCCCGTCAAAAACCTTCTCCCTTTGGGCAATGCGGATTAGTGCTGCGCGGCCAGCCCCAGCCGGGCGCGGGCGGCGTCGTATTCTCGGGTGAAGCGCGCAACCAGCTCGGCCGCAGGCACCACGCCGCCCAGCGTGCCGATGCCCTGGCCGGAGCCCCAGATGTCCTTCCACGCCTTCGTGCGGCCGGAGCCGAAATTCATCGCCGTCGGGTCCGAGGCCGGCAGATTGTCCGGGTCCAGCCCGGCCGCGACCAGGCTGCCCTTGAGGTAGTTGCCGTGCACCCCCGTGATCAGGTTGGTGTAGACGATGTCGCCCGCCGCACTCGACACCAGCATCGCCTTGTAGGCCGGGTCGGCATTGGCCTCCTCCGTCGCGATGAAGGCCGAGCCGATATAGGCCAGGTCCGCCCCCATCGCCTGCGCGGCGAGGATCGAGTCCCCGCGCGTGATCGCGCCGGACAAGGCGACCGGGCCGTCGAACCAGGTGCGGATCTCGCCGATCAGCGCGAAGGGGGAAATGGTCCCGGCATGGCCGCCAGCACCCGCTGCCACGGCGATCAGGCCGTCGGCACCCTTGTCGATCGCCTTGCGGGCGAAGGTGTCGTTGATGATGTCGTGCAGCACGATGCCGCCGTACGAATGCACCGCCTCGTTCACCTCGGTCCGGGCGCCCAGCGAGGTGATCACGATCGGCACGCGGTATTTCACGCACATGTCCACATCGTGCATCAGCCGGTCGTTGGAGCGGTGCACGATCTGGTTGACGGCGAACGGCGCGTCCGCCTCGGTGAGTTCCCCGGTCAGCCGCTTCAGCCACTCCTCGAGCACGGGCGCCGGGCGGGCGTTCAGCGCCGGGAAGGAGCCGACGATGCCCGCCCGGCACTGTGCCAAGACCAGCTCCGGGTTGGAGACGATGAACAGCGGCGAGCCGATCACCGGCAGCCGCAAGCGGTTGAAAATGGCGGGGAGGGGCATGGCGGTTCCTGGTCGTCGTTCGGACGGTCTTGTTGGGGTGCAAGCGGCATTGACGCTGCCGGGCATCCGGCGTCAGGATCACGAGACAGGATAGCGGCCGGGCCGGTCAAGGACCCGCGCACAAGCGTCCCACGGGAGAGATGACCATGGGCAGCATCAACGCTGTGGTGGACCTGCAGCAGGACGGTGACGTTGCGGTCGTCACGATGGACAACCCGCCGGTCAACGCGCTGGGCCATGTGCTGCGCGCCGGGCTGATGCAGGCGCTCGAGCAGATCCGAGCGAACAAGGACGTCAAGGCGGTGGTGCTGACGGGCACGGCGCGGGCGTTTTCCGGCGGTGCGGATATTACCGAATTCGGCAAGCTGCCGCAGAGGCCGATCCTGACCGAGGTGATCGCCGAGATCGAATCGTTCGACCGCCCGGTGGTGGCCGCGATCCACGGTCTGGCGCTGGGGGGCGGGCTGGAACTGGCGCTCGGTTGCCATTACCGCGTGGCCGCGCCCGGTGCGAAGGTCGGTCTGCCCGAGGTCAAGCTCGGCATCCTGCCCGGCGCCGGCGGCACCCAGCGGCTGCCGCGCGTCATCGGGCCGGTGGCGGCGATGAAGGCGATCGTGGGCGGCACCCACATGCCGGTGGAGAGCGTGCCTGGCCTGGCCGACGCGATGTGCCAGACCCGGGAGGAGGCGGTTGCCTTCGCCCGCAGCGTGATCGGCAAGCCGCTCGCCCGGGTGCGGGACCGGGAGGACAAGCTGCAGGACGCGCGCGCCAACCCGGCATTGCTGGACGAAGCCGCCGCCCCCCTGCTGAAGCGGGCCCGTGGCCAGCGTGCGCCCGCCGCCTGCATCGAGGCAGTGCGGGCCGCCGTCACGCTGCCGATGGACGAGGGGCTGGCGTTGGAACGCAAGCTGTTCATGGAGCTGGTCGGCAGCGACGAGAGCCGTGCCCAGCGCCACGCGTTCTTCGCCGAGCGGGAGGCGCAGAAGGTGCCGGGTATGCCGGCCGGGTTGAAGGCGGCGCCAGTCGCCCGCGCCGCGATCATCGGGGCGGGAACGATGGGCGGCGGCATCGCGATGTGCTTCGCCAATGCCGGCATCCCGGTGACGCTGATCGAGGTGCAGCAGGAGGCGCTCGATCGTGGCATGGCCGTGGTGGAGAAGAACTATCGCACCGCCGTGTCCCGCGGCTCGATGCCGGAGGCTGATTTCGCCAAGCGGATGGCGCTGTTCACGCCCACCACGGATTGGAACAGGGTCGCCGAAGCCGACGTGGTGATCGAGGCGGTGTTCGAGACGATGGAGGTCAAGCGCGACGTCTTCACCAAGCTGGACGCGATCGCCAAGCCGGGTGCGTTGTTGGCGTCCAATACGTCGACGTTGGACGTGGACCAGATTGCCGGCTTCACCAAGCGGCCGGCGGATGTGGTTGGCATGCACTTCTTCTCGCCGGCCAACGTGATGAAGCTGCTGGAGATCGTGCGGGGCAAGGCGAGCAGCTACGACTCAGTGGCGCGGGCGCTGGCGATTGGGCGCACGATCGGCAAGGTTTCGGCTGTGGTGGGCGTGTGCGACGGCTTCGTGGGCAACCGGATGCTGCACAAGCGGTCGGCGCAGGCGGAGAAGCTGCTGCTGGAGGGCGCGCGGCCGGAGCAGGTGGACGCCGTGGTGACCAAATTCGGCTTTCCGATGGGGCCGTACGCGATGGGTGACCTGGCCGGGCTGGACGTCGGTTGGCGTATCCGGCAGGGGCGCGGGACGAAGGCCCCGATCAGCGATGCGCTGTGCGAGGCCGGGCGGTTCGGACAGAAGACGAGTGCCGGGTACTATAAATACGATGGCCGGACGCCCACGCCGGACCCGGAAGTCGACCGCATCATCGCCGAGCAGCAGCGCAAGGTGGGGGTGAACCCCCGCACGATCGGCGACGACGAGATCTTCGAGCGGATGTTCTACCCGATGATCAACGAGGGGGCCCGCATCCTGGAGGAGGGGATCGCCAGCCGCCCGTCCGACATCGATGTGATCTGGATGAACGGTTATGGCTGGCCGACCTGGACCGGGGGGCCGATGTTCTACGCCGACAAGGTGGGGTTGCAGCACATCGCGGAGCGGCTGGAGCACTACGCCGAGCAGACCGGCGATGAGACGCTGCGCCCGGCGAAGCTGTTGCGGCGTTTGGCGGAGAGCGGGCAGGGGTTCGCGACGCAGACGAAAGCTGCGGCCTGATGGCGGTAGTACTGAAAGTCCCCCTCTCCTTGCGGGAGGGGTTAGGGGAGGGATCCATCCGCACATTGCTGGGAGTTCGGCTGCCTAGAACTGTGTGCGTCGCACTCCTCCCCCCGCTCCCTCCCGCATGGGGAGGGGGAGAAGGCTGATGGGGCGTCCGTTTGCCTGGGAAAAGTCTTATCCGCCCGGCTTGCAATGGGACGTTCCGCTCACGACGACCACGCTGCCGGCCATGATGGACACGGCGGTCGCAGCCTTTGGCGACAAGCCGTTCATCGAGTTCCGCGGCAAGCGCATCAGCTTCCGCGAGTTCGGCGAGCGTGTGGACCGAGCCGCCGCCGGCTTCCAGGCACTCGGCGTCGGCCCTGGCGTTTCGGTCGGGCTGTTCCTGCCCAACGTGCCCTACCACCCCGTCAGCTTCTTCGGCGTGCTGCGGGCGGGCGGGCGGGTGGTGCATCTCAGCCCGTTGGACCCGCCGCGCTCCCTCGCCCGCAAACTGACGGATAGCGGCGCGCGCATCATGGTGGCGCCCGACTACCCGACCATGCTGCCGCAAGCGCTCTCGCTGCTGGCGGACGGCTTGCTCGACCACCTGATCGTTGGCGAGGACGCGGCGTTCGGACCGGGCGCGCCAACCCACGCCATTCCCGACGACCCACGGATCCAGACCTTCGCCCGGCTCAGCGAGGCCCAGCCCGCGGGCACCTGGCCGGCCGCCACCCCGGCGGATGTGGCCGTGCTGCAATATACCGGCGGCACTACCGGGCTACCACGCGCCGCGATGTTGACCCACGCGAACCTGACGGCCGCCACGGCGATCTACGATGCCTGGTTCAAGGGCAACAACCGGAGTTGGCTGCCGGACGACCGGGTCATCGGCGTGCTGCCGTTGTTCCACATCTATATGCTGACAACGGTGCTGCTGCGCTGCCTGAACGTCGGCGTGGAAATCATGTTGCGGCTGCGCTTCGACGCGGCGCAGACGCTGGACGACATCGAAAAAGGCCGCGCCACCGTGTTCGCCGGCGTGCCCACCATGTTCATCGCCATGGCGGCGCAATCCGGCATCGACAAGCGCGACCTGTCCTCCCTGCGTGTCGCCAATTGCGGCGGCGCACCGCTGCCGGTGGAGGTGGCGCACCGGTTCGAGGCATTGACGGGCCGCCGGGTGGGCGGTGGCTGGGGCATGACCGAGACGTCCCCCGCCGGCACCACCATCCTGCCGGACATGGAAATGCGCCCCGGTCTGATCGGCCTGCCGCTCCCGGGCATCGAGATGGATATCGCCGACCTCACCGACGCGCACCGCGTGCTGCCGATCGGCGAGACGGGCGAGATCCGTATCCGCGGCCCGAATGTCACCGCCGGGTATTGGAACCGCCCGGAGGAGAACAAGACCGCCTTTGCCGACGGGTTCTTCCTGACCGGCGACATCGGGTACATGGACCACGGCGGCAATTTTTATATCGTCGACCGCAAGAAAGACATGATCATCTCCGGCGGCTTCAACGTGTATCCGCGCCTGATCGAGGACGCGATCTACGAGCACGCCGCCGTCGAGGAGTGCACGGTCGTCGGCATCCCCGACGCGTATCGCGGCCAGGCGGCGAAGGCGTTCGTGAAGCTGCGGGACGGCGCCGAACCGTTCACGCTGGAGGAGCTGCGCAGCTTCCTGAACGACAAACTGGGCCGTCACGAGATGCCCGCCGGGGTCGAATTCCGGGACTCCCTGCCACGCACCGCCGTGGGCAAACTGTCGCGCAAGGAACTTGCCGACGAAGAGCGCACCCTCGCGCAAGACGCTGTAAAGGCAAGAGCATGACCGAAGCCGTGATCGTCTCCACCGCCCGCACGCCGATCGGCAAGGCGCAACGCGGTGCGTTCAACCTGACCCATGGCGCCGATCTGGGCGGCCACGCCATCCGCGCCGCGATCGAGCGTGCCGGCATCGACCCGGCGTCTGTCGAGGACGTGGTGATGGGCTGCGCCAACCCGGAGGGCGCCACGGGCGGCAACATCGCCCGCCAGGCGGCGTTGCGCGCCGGCATTCCATCCACCGCCTCCGCTATGACGGTGAACCGCTTCTGCTCGTCGGGGCTGCAGGCGATGGCGCTGGCGGCGGGGCGCATCCTGAATGACGGCGCGCCGGTGGCGGTGGCGGGCGGGCTGGAATCGATCAGCCTGGTGCAGTTCAACATGAACCAGTTCCACTACCGCGACGAGTGGCTGACGGAGCACAAGCCGGACATCTACATGCCGATGATCGAGACGGCCGATATCGTGGCGCAACGGTATGGCATCAGCCGTGCGGCACAGGACGAATACGCGTTGGAGTCACAACGTCGCACCGCCGCGGCACAACAGGCCGGACGCCTCGCGGAGGAGATCGTGCCGCTGACGGTGATCAAGGAGGTCGTGGACAAGACCACCAAGGCGGTCAGCCAGGAGGAGGTGACGCTCAGCTCCGACGAGTGCAACCGCCCGGAAACGACGCTGGACGGGCTGGCCAAGCTGAAGCCGGTGCGCGGAGAAGATCAATTCATCACTGCCGGCAATGCGAGCCAACTGAGCGACGGTGCCTCTGCCTGCGTCATGATGTCGGCGGAGGAGGCGCAGCGGCTCGGCCTGACGCCGCTTGGTATTTTCCGGGGTTACGCCACCGCCGGGTGCGAGCCGGACGAGATGGGGATCGGCCCAATCTACGCCATTCCGCGTCTGCTGGAGCGCAAGGGGCTGACGATCGACGACATCGATTTGTGGGAGCTGAACGAGGCGTTCGCCAGCCAGGTGCTGTATTGCCGGGACAAGCTGGGCATTCCGAACGACCGGCTGAACGTGGATGGCGGCTCGATCGCGATAGGCCACCCCTATGGCATGAGCGGCTCCCGCATGGCCGGCCACGCGTTGATCGAGGGGCGGCGCCGGGGTGCTAAGCTCGCCGTCGTGACCATGTGCATCGGGGGCGGGCAGGGAGCTGCCGGCCTGTTCGAGATCATACACTAACGCCGGGCTAGCTCCCTCACCCCGGCCCTCTTCCAGGGGGAGAGGGTTGGATGAGGGAGCCTCACGCACGCAGAAGGAGCCCGCCATGGACCTAAGCTTCACGCTCGAAGAGCGCACCTTCCGCGCTGAAATGCGCGACTTCTTCCGCACCCAGATCCCCGCCGAAATCCGCGAGAAGGCTGGCAAGGGCGAGCACGTCTCCAAGCACGACCTGCAAACCACCCAGCGCGCCATGAACGCGGCCGGCATCGCGACCCCGCACTGGCCGGTGCAGTACGGCGGCAAGGACTGGACCTCGGTGCAGTCCTATATCTGGCTGGACGAGATGCAGACCGCCTCCGTCCCCGCACCGCTTGCCTTCAACACGAGCATGGTCGGCCCGGTGATCGCCCAGTTCGGCAGCGACGCGCAGAAGCAGCGTTTCCTACCTCCCACCGCCAATCTCGACATCTGGTGGTGCCAGGGCTTCTCCGAACCCGGCGCCGGCTCCGACCTCGCCGGGCTGCGCACCACCGCCCGGCGCGAGGGCGACGAGTGGGTGGTCAACGGCCAGAAAACCTGGACCACGCTGGCGCAATATGCCGACTGGATCTTTTGCCTTTGCCGCACCGATCCGAACGCGGCCAAGAAGCAGGAGGGCATTTCCTTCATCCTGATCGACATGAAGACGCCGGGCATCACCGTGCGCCCGATCCAGACGCTGGATGGCGGCCACGAGGTGAACGAGGTCTGGTTCGACGAAGTGCGCGTGCCCGCCGAGAATCTGGTGGGGCAGGAGAACAAGGGCTGGGATTATGCCAAATTCCTGCTCGGCAACGAGCGCACCGGCATTGCCCGCGTCGGCGTGTCCAAGGCGCGGCTGATGCGGTTGCGGCAGTTGGCCAAGCTGGAGCGGATGGGTGACAAGCCCATGATCGAGGACCGCCAGTTCGCCGAGAAATTGACCGCGGTGGAGATCGAGCTGCGCGCGCTGGAGATGACGCAGTTGCGCGTGGTAGCCAGCGAGCGGACGCGGGAGAAGGGCAAGCCCAACCCGGCCAGCTCGATCCTGAAGATCAAGGGCTCCGAGATCCAGCAAGCCACGACCGAGCTGATGATGGAGCTGGTGGGACCGTATGCCATGCCATACCTGCCGGAGACCGAGGCGGAGGGCGACAACGATCCGATGTCGATCGGTCCGGACTACGCGGCGGAGGCGGCGCCGACCTACTTCAACTGGCGCAAGATCTCGATCTACGGCGGTTCGAACGAGATCCAACGCAACATCGTCGCCAAGGCGATCCTAGGGTTCTGACTTCTCCCTCTCCCCTTGCGGGAGAGGGCCGGGGAGAGGGGTAGGCCACCCGCACTAATGATGCCGCCAAGTCCCTCACCCAGCCCTCTCCCGAGGGAGAGGGTTTTTTAGCGAGGCAAGGAAGCATGGATTTCGACCTGAACGACGATCAGCGCCTCCTGAAGGACAGCGTGGACCGCTTGATCGCCGACAAATACGGCTTCGAGCAGCGTCGCGCGTTCATGCAGGAGGAGGGCGGCTGGAGCCGGGCCATGTGGGCGCAATACGCCGAACTCGGCCTGCTCGGACTGCCCTTCGGCGAGGAGCATGGCGGGTTTGGCGGCGGTCCGGTGGAGACCATGATCGTGGCCGAAGCGTTCGGACGCGGGCTGGTGCTGGAGCCTTACTTAGCCACCGTCGTGCTCGGCGGCGGGTTGATCCGGCGTGCCGCAGACAGCGCGGTGCAGGCCGAACTGCTCCCGCAAATCGCAGCCGGCGAGCTGTTGCTGGCGTTCGCCCATGTCGAGCGTCAATCCCGCTACGAGCTGCACAATGTGAGCACCATCGCCCGCAAGGACGGCACTCGCTGGCGGCTTGAGGGTGAAAAGGGTGTCGTGCTGCACGGTGATACCGCGCGGCAGCTGTTGGTGACCGCCCGGACGAGCGGCGCCACCCGCGACCGGTCAGGCATCGGGCTATTCCTGGTGGATGTGCCGGGTGAAGGCGTGTCGGTACGAGGCTACGCGACGCAGGACGGCCTGCGCGCGGCCGAGATCTCCCTGGCCGGCGCCACCGGGCACGCGCTGGGCGACCCGGCGGGTGCACTGCCCCATGTCGAACGCGTGGTGGACGAGGCGCTCGCCTACCTCGCCGCCGAAGCCGTTGGGGTGATGTCGTCCATGCACGCGGCCACCGTCGATTACATGAAGCAGCGCAAGCAGTTCGGGCGTGCCATCGGCGAATTCCAGGCACTGCAGCACCGCGCCGTCGACATGTACGTGCTGTTGGAACAGGCGCGTTCGATGGCCCTGCTAGCCACGATGATGGCCGCCGATGAGGATGGTGCTGAGCGTCACAAGGCAGTTGCGGCAGCAAAGGTGCAAATCGGCCGTTCAGGACGCAAGATTGGCCAGGAGGCTGTGCAGCTTCATGGTGGGATTGGAGTGACCATGGAATACATGGTCGGGCACTACTTCAAGCGTATGTCGATGATCGAACTGTTGTTCGGCGACGCCGATACTCACTTGGCAAAGCTCGCCGAAGCCGGAGGCGTGCTGGAGGCGGCCTGAACCGCCTCCAGCGATCCGCATTTTACTGCTGGTAGGGCTGGTTGCCGTACGTGACCGCGCCGCCGTTGTAAGCGGCGGCAGCGCGGCGGCGCTGCACGACGGCAGCATGGTGGCCAACGGCGCAACCCGCGGCTGCGCCGAGGATGCCGTGGTGACCCGCATAATGCCCGGCGACGCCACCAACGGCAGCACCCGATATGCACCCGATGGCAGCCGCATCACGCGGTGCCGCTACCGAACCGACCGCAATCAACGCGGCCAACGCAACGATCGTCTTCATGACTATCTCCTTGGAGTTGGCGTTTACTGCGGCTGCGCAGCGGGGGCGGCGGCCGTCGGAGCCGTGGCCCGCTGCTGCTTGACGTTCTCGTGGTGGCCGACGGCGCAACCGGCCGCAGCCCCTAGGATGCCGTGATGACCAGCCATATGGCCGGCGACACCGCCGACGGCAGCGCCGGACGCACAACCGGCCGCTTGGGCGGCGCCCGGAAGGAACGTTGCCGCAAGTAGCACCACCGCAGACGCGGCAAGAATCGACTTCATTGGGAGAAACTCCGTTAGTGACGCCTCCGACAACGTTTCGGAGTGCTCCGCGTTCGATTACGCCGCAGCAGTTTTTACGAAATGTTGCCCATATTGCGCTCGCAGCACGAGCTTGTTGAGCTTGCCAGTCGCGGTATGCGGCAGCTCGGCTACGGTAAGGACGGCGTCGGGCAGCCACCATTTCGGAACATGGCCCTCGTAGCATGCCAGCAGCGCCTCCGGATCGATCGTTCGACCCTCCCTCGGGACGACCAGGAGCAAGGGGCGCTCGTCCCATTTCGGATGCTGGGCGGCAATGATGGCGGCCTCCGCCACATCCGGGTGCGCCACCGCGATGTTCTCCAGCGTGATGGAACTGATCCACTCGCCGCCGGACTTGATCACGTCCTTCGAGCGATCCGTGATCGACATGTAACCGTCTGGGTCGATCGTCGCCACGTCTCCCGTCTCGAACCAGCCGTCCGCCTCGGTCCCATCGATCGCCGCTGGAGCCGCCCGCGCTGGCTCCCCGTCTTTCGCGAGATAGTAGCGGCTGCAGACCCAGTGCCCACGCACCATCAGGTTGCCGAACGCCACACCATCCCAGGGCAGTTCAGCCCCGGCATCGTTCACGATCTTCATCTGCACGCCGTAAATGCCGCGACCTTGGTTGAGGCGCCTGGCCGCGACGACTGCCTCTGGCATCGACGCCTCACCGGCCTTGGGGGAGTTGTACGTGCCGAGCGGGCTCATTTCGCTCATGCCCCAGGCGTGATCCACCCGCACGCCGTACTCCCGGGCAAAGGCGTCAATCAGCATGGGGGGACAGGCGGACCCGCCGATCACCAGCGCTTTCACCGTGTCGAGCCGCGTTCCGCTGGCGCGTAGATGCTGCAGCAATCCGAGCCAGATCGTGGGCACGCCGGCGGAAACAGTGACCCGCTCCTCGTTCATCAGTGCCGCAAGACTGGCGCCGTCGAGATGCCGGCCAGGCAGCACGAGGCCAGCGCCCACCATCGGCGCCGCGAACGGCGTGCCCCAGGCATTGACGTGGAACATCGGCACGACAGGCATCACGCGGTCGATGGCGCGAAGCCCGAATACGTCGGCCAGGTTGATCGCGTATGCGTGCAGCACGGTGGATCGGTGGCTGTACAGCACACCCTTCGGCCGCCCTGTCGTGCCGGAGGTGTAGCACAGGCCCGCAGCGGTCTGCTCGTCGAACTCCGGCCAGGCATAATCCTCGTCGGCATCCGCCAGCAGCGTTTCGTAGCAATGCAGGGTCGTACCCGGCGGCAATCTCACCTCGGGCATGTTCGCCGCGTCCGTCATCATGACGATGTGGCGGATGGCGACCCGAGGGGCCAGCGCCTCGATCAGGGACACGAAGCTGGTCTCCGCGAACAGCACGGCGTCCCCCGCATCCTCGATGATGTAGGCGATATCGTCCACGCCGAGGCGCGGGTTGATCGTGTGATACATGGCACCCATTCCGGGCGCCGCGTAATAAGCCTCGAGATGCCGGAAGCCGTTCCAGGCCAGCGTTCCGACACGGTCGCCGTCCTTGATCCCCAGGCGTTGCAGGGCGCGGACCAGCCGGCGCATACGGCGCTCGATCTCGGCGTAGGTGGTGCGATGAACGGTGCCCTCGACCGTTTTGGACACGATCTCCGTCGTCGCGTGATTGCGCGCAGCGTGCTGGATGATGGACGAAATCATCAGCGGGCGAGTCTGCATCAATCCTTGCAATCGATCCTCCCCTGCACCGGATTAGAGCCGGTATCGGGGGGGATCATAGCGTGCGGATTGCGGGGCAAGCAAAGAAAGGCAAGCTAAGATCGGGGCTTTGCCCCGAGCCCCACCAGAGGACGGTCGTCCTCTGGACACCTGGGACACGGGAGCAACGTGGACGGCTGGCTACGATCGGGTGCAGGGCAGGGCCCTGGACTCGTCAGTCAGCGGTTGCGCCCATCTTCTCCGCCAGCGAGGGCATGTGACTGCGACGACGCGGCGCAAGCCAATGCTGCAGTTTATCGAGATACAGGTAGATCACCGGCGTTGTGTAGAGCGTCAGTACCTGGCTCAGTAGCAAACCACCGACCATGGCGTAACCCAGCGGCTTGCGCAGTTCGGACCCGGCGCCACTGCCGATCATCAACGGTAAGCCGCTAAGCAGGGCCGCCATCGTCGTCATCAAAATGGGGCGGAAACGCAACAGGCAGGCTTGGCGAATAGCGTTGAGCGGAGTCTCCCCATCCCGACGCTCCGCCGAGATGGCGAAGTCCACCATCATGATGCCGTTCTTCTTCACGATCCCGATCAGCAGGATCACCCCGATCATGGCGATGATCGATAGGTCATACTTGCCGATCATGAGCATCAACAGCGCCCCGACGCCTGCGGAGGGCAGGGTGGAGAGAATGGTCAGCGGCAGGATGTAGCTCTCGTACAGGATGCCCAGGATGATGTAGACGGCGATCACCGCCGCAGCGATCAAGTAAGGCTCGGAACTCAAGGACGATTGGAAGGCCTGCGCCGTGCCTTGGAACGTACCGGTCAACGATGCCGGCGTCCCGAGTTGTGCCATGGCTGCCTGGACGGCATTCACCGCGTCCCCGAGGGCCGCGCCGGCGGAGAGGTTGAATGACAACGTCACCGACGGGAACTGACTCTGGTGGGAGACGGAGAGCGGTGAGACCGGAGCGGTATCGATCTTCACGAAGGTGCTGAGCGGCACGGCGGCGCCCGTGGAGGACTTCACGTAGAGCTTGTTCAGCGTCTCCGACTCGCCCTGCATCTCGGGCGGAACCTCCAGGATCAGGTGGTAGGAGTTCAGCTGCGTGAAATACTGGGTGATCTGACGCTGACCGAACGCATCGTAGAGCGTGTCGTCGATGACTTGCGGCGTGATCCCGAAGCGCGAGGCGGCATCCCGGTCGATGGTGAGCGTCGCCGTCGTTCCAGCCATCTGCTGGTCTGTGGCGAGGTCCCGGATCGACGGGATCGTACCCAGTTTCGCAAGCACCTTGGGCGCCCACTGATACAACTCGGCGACATCGGCGTCTTGCAAGGTGAACTGATACTGCGTTTTGGCCAGTCGGCCACCGATGTTGATGTCTTGGCCCGCCTGCATGAACAGCTGGGCACCCGGGACGCTTTTTGCCTTTTCGGCGATGCGCGCGATGATCTGCTGGGCGTCGGACGTGCGGTCGTCCCATGGCTTCAGCGTGATATACAGTCGGCCGTTATTGCCGGTCTGTCCGCCCAGCCCGGCGCCCATCGACGACGAGTAAGCCTGCACGTCCGGATCCTCGCCGACGACCTTGGCGAGCGCCATCTGGCGCCGGGCCATCTCGGCGAACGAGATGTCCTGCGCACCCTGCGTGATGCCGACGATGATGCCGGTGTCCTGAGTGGGGAAGAACCCCTTCGGTATGATCACGGCGAGATACGCGGTCACGCACATCGTGCCGAGGAAGACGCAGAGAGTGATGAAGCGGAATTTCAGCGCGATATCGAGCGTCCGCCGGTAGAAGCCGATCAAGCCATCGAACATGGCCTCGACCATCTTGTACATCCGGCCGTGTTCGCCATGGTGATGCTTGAGGAAGCGCGAGCACATCATCGGCGTCAGCGTCAGCGAAACGATGCCGGACACCACTACGGCGATGCTGACCGTCATCGCGAACTCGCGGAACAGTCGGCCGACGATGCCGCCCATGAGCAAAAGGGGGATGAACACGGCGATCAGCGATATGCTGATCGAGATGATGGTGAAGCCGATTTCGCCGGCGCCGCGCAACGCGGCGTCCATCGGGTTCATGCCCTCTTCGACGTACCGGTAGATGTTCTCCAGCATCACGATGGCGTCGTCGACGACGAAGCCCACCGCGATCGTGAGCGCCATCAGCGAGAGGTTGTCCAGGCTGTAGCCGAGCAGGAACATGACCGCGAAGGTGCCAACCAGGGCGAGCGGGACCGTGACGCTTGGAATGATCGTCGCCCAGAAGTTACGCAGGAAGACGAAGATCACCATCACGACGAGGGAGATCGACAGGATCAGCGTGAACTGGACGTCCTTCACCGAGGCCTGGATGGTGAGCGTGCGGTCCATCACGGTGTCGACGTGCACGGAAGGCGGAATGGCCGCCTGCAACCGAGGCAGTTCCTGGCGGATGCGGGCGACGGTGTCGATCACGTTGGCGCCGGGCTGCTTGAAGATCAGCAGCTGGATGCCGCGGCGACCATTCTGCCATCCGGCAAGCCGGGCGTTCTCCGGGCCATCGATCGCCACGCCGATGTCGCGAACGCGAACCGGTGCGCCATTCCGATAGGCGATGATGACGTCGTTGTATTGTTTGGCGGTGGTGAGTTGGTCGTTATCGTAAATGGCCAGCGACTGCCGCGCGCCGTCCACGCTGCCTTTAGGATTGTTGACCGTGGCGTTGGTCAGGGTGGCGCGTACATCCTCGAGCGTCATGCCCATGGCGGCGAGCCGGGCTGGATTGACTTGGACGTGCACCGAACGCTTCTGCTCGCCACCGATCGAGACCTGGGAGACGCCGGAGATCTGCGAGATTTGCTGGCTGAGAATGTTGTCTGCGTAGTCGTCGACTTCGATCAGCGGCAGGGTGTCGGATTGCACCGACAGGATCAGGATCGGGCTGTCGGCCGGGTTGACCTTGCGGTAGGTGGGCGGGCTGGGCAGGTTTTTCGGCAACTGGCCGCCAGCCGCGTTGATGGCGGCCAAAATGTCACCAGCGGCCGCGTCGATGTTGCGGTCGAGATCGAACTGTACCGTGACCTGGCTCGACCCCAGAACGCTCACGGAGGTCATCTGCGACACGCCCGAAATCTGCGAGAACTGCCGCTCCAGTGGCTGGGCGACGGTCGCCGCCATGGTCTCCGGACTGCCGCCGGGCAGGGTAGCGGACACCGAGATGGTCGGGAAGTCGACGCGTGGCAGGGGTGCGACCGGTAGCAGCGGATAGGAGGCGAGGCCGATCAGCAGAACGGCCGCCATGAGCAGCGACGTCGCGACAGGCCGGCGAATGAACGGTGTCGAGATGCTCATGGGTCGTTTATCCGCCTGTGTTAGCCGCTGCAGCCGAGCCTGCAGCGCCCGTGTCGGTCGGTGCCGCTGTCGGTGCCGCTAAAGCAACCTTCGTGCCATCGGTCAGCCGGGATTGTCCGCCCGTCACCACGGTCTCGCCACCGGTGAGGCCCTTGGTCACGATCGTGATCCGGCCATCGTCCTGGCCGCCTTCCACCGGGACCAGCTTCGCCCCCGAGCCCTTTTGCACGGCGTAGACATAGAGACCGTTCACGCCATGCTGGACCGCCACGGACGGCACCGTCACCGCATCCTTGGTCGTGCTGAGCTGAAGGTGCACGTTGACGAACTGACCCGGCCAAAGCCGATCGTCCGCATTCGGGAACGTGGCTTTTAGCTTGATCGTGCCAGTGCTGGTATCGATCGCGTTGTCGACGGTCAGCAAGGTCCCGTCGCCGAGCTTGCGCTTGTCGTCACCACCGAAGGCCTGCGCAGCCAGCGGCGTGTTTGCCGAGCTGCGTATCGCATCCTGCACGGTCGGGAACATGTCCTGCGGCAGGGTGAAGAAGACGGCGATCGGATGGATCTGGTTGATGGTAACGATACCGGTGGCATCGTTGGCGTGGACCAGGTTGCCAGCGTCCACCAGGCGAAGCCCGGCCCGGCCCTCGATCGGCGAGGTGATCCGCGTGAAGTCCAAGTTCAACTTGGCGGCCGCGATCGACGCGTCATCGGCTTGGGCCGTCGCAGTGGTCTGCGAGACCGAGGCCTGTTGCGTGTCGACGCTTTGCCGTGACGCGAAATCGCTGCGTGCCAGATCCGAGTATCGCACCAGATCCCGCTTCGCGTTCGACAGCATGGCCATGTCGGCAGCCTTCTTAGCAACCGCCTGGTCCAAGACAGCCTGGTAGGGACGCGGATCCACCGAAGCCAGCAAATCTCCCGGCTTGACTTCCTGACCTTCGGTAAACGCCACCTTGTCTATCGTCCCGTCCACCCGGGCGCGGATCAATACGGACTGGAACGGCTGCACGGTGCCGATGCCGCGGACGAAGATCGGCACGTCCTGTCGCTTGGCGACGGCGCTACCGACAGGAACACCGGAGGCGGTCTGCTGTGCCGTCGCGGGCACTGCGGCCGCAACCGCCATTGCCAAGGCGCCGAACGTCGCCCGCTTGATCATCGAACCTCCACTCGCATGCACACGCAGCGAAGGCAGCTAACAGGATCGCGACCGACCAGCATCATCTGAAACATGGAAAATTGTCCATCCGCACCCGCTGCACGGTAATCTCTGAGGAGCCTCGACAAAAATCCACCACTAGTTTGTCAAAAAGGCCGCCCTGGCCGTGTCGTGAACGTAATGGGCATCGCGCGATAGGAGTCGAGCCCCCGCAAGGTTTGGCTTGGCGCGCCGGAAACCGTGCTCGGACGTCCGGGAAGCGGCAGCACGTGGATCGCCTCGTTGCCATTCGGCAACAGGACAGCGACACGCCCCGGCGGTGGTTGCGGCGCCTGCTGCAGCCCTGGCGACGTCGCCGCGCGATCAACAGACGCATTCAACGCGGTCGCACTCGTCACGATCTGGCTGCCGACGGGTAGCTCCGGCACGCCCCAGGCCGCCAGGACCTTGTGCGCGTAATCGGCTCCGATGTCGGGTGTGAATGAATGATAGGCCGCCACGGCCAGCGGCCAGGCATTGGTCTGGGCATAAAGCTGCTGCAGGAAGCGTGCGCCATAGGCGGCGTTGATCATCGGGTCGAACGCCTGATCCAGTGTCGCAAACGCCTCCGGGTGGTATTGCAGGTTCACCTGCATGCAGCCGACGTCCATCGACCGCACGCCATGGGCCTGGAACTCCTGCACCGCGGCCACTGCCTCGGCTTTGGTATTGTAGAAATGCCCGACCCCCTCGGCGTTGATCGTCCAGGGCCAGGGGTAAACCGCGCCACTGATCGGGTCCCGCCGGCCGCTTTCCACCATGGCGATCGCGTCCAGGAGGCGGTCCGGAACATGGGTCACCCGCTCGGCCTGCAGAATCGCCGCCCGGCACAAGGCCGAGGGCGCCGGGATGCTGGCCGCCGGCATAGGGCGGGCAGCAGCCCAGGAGGACGCTAGACACGCCACAGCGAGGAGGAAGAGCCGGATCATGGCGGCATGTTGGTTCAAAATGATTACCACGATGTTTCCGAGCTCGCTCACGGGTGAAAATGCTGCACTGCAAAAAAGAGCTTGCAGCGAGGGAGCGTTCGACCTACTTATTGTCCTGTAGCGAGGCTTCGGCCTCCTACTTCTTGGACGTTTCCTCCCTAAACTTGGCGGTGCCGCAAGGCGCCGCCTTCTTTTTGTGTGGCACACAGCATTCCGGTGCACTGGGCGGCTATCTCCGCCAGCAATGTGTCCAGGCGGAGCTGCAGCGTGTCGAACCCGGTTGATTTCTGCAGGGTCGCCTCGTCCATATAAAGGCGTCGCGCAACCTCGATCTGCAGCGCATGCACCTTGTCTCGCGGGCGGCCATAGTGGCGCGTGACGTAGCCGCCGGCATACGGGTCATTGCGCCGCACATCGTAGCCAAAGCCGCTCAGCACCCGTTCCACCATCGCGGTCACCGAAGCCATGCACGCCGTGCCATGCGCGTCTCCAAGCACGAAATCCGGCCCACCCGTGCGTCCCGCGCCGGCCGGCATCGAGTGGCAGTCGATCAGCAAACAGGCGCCGAACGCTGCCTTCGTCTCGGTGATCATCTGCGTCAGCGCATCGTGATACGGCTGCCAGCAATCCCGCACCCGCGCCTGTGCCTCCGCGAACCGAAGCTTTTCGCGATAGATCGCCTCGCCGGAGGTCACAACGCGCGCGATGGTGCCGAGGCCGGCGCCGACCCGCGGGCTGGTTGTATTCACCCAGTCGGGCAGCGAATCGACGAACATGCCGGGGTCCAGCTCCCACGCCTCACGGTTCGGATCGCAGTAGGCGCGGGGGAACTCGGCGCAGAGCAGGGGGGCGCCATGGTGCACTGCGCTGGCGAACAGCTCCTCCACGAAGCTGTCCTCGCTGCGGCGCAGGTCCAGCGGCCCGAGTCGTGCGGCTTCCAGGAAGGCCGCCGCATACTCGCGCCCAGAGTGCGGGGAGGCGACGACCAACGGCACGGTTTGTGCGGCGGGGCGGAGAATTCGGTAGGGACGTGCGATGCTGGGAGGCAACGCGGGTTCGGGCAAATCCATACGGTATAGAAGCCTTCATTGCAGGCGGTGTCATCTTAGCACGGTGCTTGCGCACAGCTTGGGGCCGGGTTAGGTAGCTCGCCTCCCCGGGCGATCGTTCAAGCGGGGGCGCGTAGCTCAGCGGTAGAGCATCGCCTTGACATGGCGAGGGTCACAGGTTCAATCCCTGTCGCGCCCACCACCCGTCCGGTCAACCCTTGTTTATCCGGACCCGCGCCATGCACGCCTACCGCACCCACACTTGCGACGCATTGCGCGCGACCGACGATGGCACCGAGGCGCGGTTGTCCGGCTGGGTGCACAGCAAGCGGGACCATGGCGGCCTGCTGTTCCTCGACTTGCGCGACCATCACGGCCTGACCCAGGTGGTATTCCCTGCCGGGTCACCGGTATTCGAGGCCGCCGACGCGTTGCGGGTGGAGAGCGTGGTGACCGTCACCGGGACCGTGGTGCGGCGCGAACCCGGCACGGTGAACCCCCGCCTGCCGACCGGCGAGATCGAAGTGCGCGCCGCTGACCTGATCGTGCAGTCCGCTGCCGCCGTGTTGCCGTTCCCGGTCGCCGGCGAGGGCGCTCCACCGGAAGAGATGCGGTTGCGCTATCGTTACCTCGACCTGCGCCGGGACAAGATCCACCGCAACATGATGCTGCGGGCCGGCGTCATCGCGTATTTGCGGCGGACCATGATCGCGGCTGGGTTCACCGAATTCCAGACCCCGATCCTCACCGCCTCCTCGCCGGAGGGTGCGCGCGACTTCCTGGTGCCGTCGCGCGTGCATCCGGGGCAGTTCTACGCGCTGCCGCAGGCGCCGCAGCAGTTCAAACAGCTTGCGATGGTCGCTGGTTTCGACCGGTATTTCCAGATCGCGCCCTGTTTCCGGGACGAGGCGGGCCGGGCGGATCGCTCGCCGGGTGAGTTCTACCAGCTCGACTTCGAGATGAGCTTCGTCACGCAAGAGGATGTTTTCACGACACTGGAGCCGGTGATCGCCGGGGTGTTCCGGGAGTTCGGCGAGGGCAAGGTGGTCACCGAGGGGGCGTTCCCGCGCATCCCATACGACACCGCCCTGCTCGAATATGGTTCGGACAAACCCGACCTGCGCAACCCGCTGCGGATCACGGATGTGACGGAGCAGTTCACCGGCTCCGGCTTCGGCCTGTTCGACAAGATCACGGCGGCGGGTGGCGTCGTGCGTGCGATCCCGGCCCCTGGCGCCGGGCCACGGCCCCGCGGCTTCTTCGACAAGCTGAACGAATGGGCCCGCGAGCAGGGCGCCGGTGGGCTCGGCTACATCGTGTTCGAGGCGGAAGGTGGGAAGGGGCCGATCGCCAAGAACCTGCAAGCGGATCGGGTCGAGGCGATCCGCACCGCCTGTGGCCTGCAGCCCGGCGATGCCGTGTTCTTTGCCGCCGGGCCGAAGGACACAGCGGAGAAGTTCAGCGGCGCCGTGCGCAACCGGATTGGCGCCGAACTCGACCTATATGAGAAGGACGCCTTCCGCCTGTGCTGGATCACCGACTTCCCGATGTACGAGCGGGTGGAGGAGACCGGCCTGATCGATTTCAGTCACAACCCGTTCTCCATGCCGCAAGGCGGGTTGGAAGCGCTGAACACACAGGATCCGTTAACCATCAAGGCGTATCAGTACGATATCGTCTGCAACGGAGTTGAGCTGTCGTCAGGCGCCATCCGCAATCATCGCCCGGACATCATGATCCGCGCGTTCGAGATCGCCGGGTATGACCAATCGGAGGTGGAAGCACGCTTCGGCGGCATGCTGAACGCGTTCCGCTATGGCGCCCCGCCGCATGGTGGCTCGGCGCCCGGCATCGACCGTATCGTTATGCTGCTGGCGGACGAGCCGAATATTCGTGAGGTCATCCTATTTCCGCTCAACCAGCAGGGGCAGGACCTGATGATGGGCGCACCTTCGCCCGTGCCGCCGCCGCGCCTGAAGGAACTGTCGCTCAAGCTGGACCTGCCACCGGTGAAGAAAGGCTGACGTGTGGTATCGCTGCGGGAAAGCTGCAGCAGCATCGATAAATCTCGCGCAGCGTCGCCGACACGGAACGTTTGTCGCGGTTTGTCGTTGCTTGAACTCCACGTCGAGTCTTTGGTGGGTGAGCTTCGGAACGCATAGTACGAAACACGAGGAGAATCAGTATGGACAAGACTTTGGCTGGCCTGATCGGAGCGGTTGGAGCACTGGCGGCCGTTGCGCCGGCGCATGCTGCAAGCAATGCAGGTACCGCGTTGAACGAGGCGATGCAGGCCAATAGCTACGCCGACCTGCTCAAGCCCATCCCGAATGCGGTGGCGCTCCGTGACGTCTGGGAACAGTCACAGGCGCAAGCGGCGGCCGAGCCGGAGGTGTTGCGGATCCAGTATTACCACCATCACCATCACCGCTACTATCGCCGTCGGTTCTACCACCACCATCACCACCATCATCACCACGGTGTGCGGATCGGACCGGTCGTCATCCGCTAGAGCATCATCCAGTCGGTCAGTTAATACGCTTGCAAATGCAGGGAGTTAGAGCTTCCCGACGGAGCCGGCCAGGTAGGCCGGCTCCAGCCGACTAACGCTTGGTGGATTTCGCAGCGCCATACAGCCGGCGGTAGGTTCCGTCGAAAACCGTGTCGGTGGATGAGACCCACTCGGTGTCCGCGGCCAGCGTCTTCCGGCTGGCGTAAATGCGCGCGGCCTGCAGTTCTCGTTCCGCCGCCTCCGCTTCCTCCATGGGGACGAGGTCGAGACTGGTATCCGCTTCGACCAGCGTCATCTGCATGAATGGCTCGCCTGGGCGAAAGACATGGGTCTCGCCGGGTCGGGGTGTCTTGAAGACCACGAAGTAGATCATCGGCCACCACTGCCGGATCAGTGCCGGGACCGCGATCGGCACGGTTCCAGTGCGGTCCGTGTAGAACCGAGGGTGCGTTTCGATCTTGATCGCGTAACGTTCCTCCACCTTGAAGTCGATCAGACTTTGGTAGGTGTAATAGTCTTTCCCGAAGGTCCGGAACGGTGGGGATTGCGGCTCGTCGTCTGCCCCCGCGCTGGGTAGGGCGACATCGAACGTGGCCGCGCCATCTTCGTTGGTAACTCGCAACTCCTCGTCATACGGATAGAACAATTCGATGCCGGACGTTGCGGCTTCGGAAAACGGGATGCAATGCCAGGGGTATTCTTGCGAACCGTCCGCCCGAGGCTCCGACTTGCCGGCCCAGCCGGGGATGGACAACCGAGTCCGCCGTGGATCGAGCCTTGGGTCGTGCAGCCGATACTTCACAACGGACATGTCACACTTCTCCCACTACGCAAGGCACGATAGAGCAGCGCATTCCGCGACTTGCTCCGTCGCCCCGAGTACATCGCCAGTGTAGCCGCCGATGTTGCTCCGCGCGATCAGGCCGAGCGCCAAAGTGGCGGCGAGGGTGGCACCGACCGCCACGGGCGCCCACACCCCGACCAGGGCCGCAATAGCGAGGCCGGTCAGAACGGACGCGGTGTTCCGCAGGGCCAGGGACGCGGCCAGCCCGTCTGACCGTGCCGGATGAAGCAGCAACAGCGGCAGCAGCATCGCGCCCCGCCCCAGTACGGACGCCAGGACCAGGCCTCGCACCGGATGCGGAGACAGCGTGAGCGCCGCCCCCCGCACGGCCACGCTGAACATCAGCGCGAGTGCGCCGAAGCTCCC
The DNA here is from genome assembly GCA_964247805.1 of uncultured Acetobacteraceae bacterium. Taxonomy (GTDB): domain Bacteria; phylum Pseudomonadota; class Alphaproteobacteria; order Acetobacterales; family Acetobacteraceae; genus LMUY01. The sequence goes on from CAXTWC010000012.1 coordinate 30,881, forward strand.
GATCCGGCTATCACGCATGATGGCCAGCTTGCGCTCGCGGGTTCGCCCGCCGCCGAAGCCGTCCGCGGTGTCCGCCAGCCCATCCTCGTGGAGTCCCCCGGTCAGCAGGGCAGTCGCCGCAAGCGTCCACACCACGGCAATGGCTTGCGGCAGGCCGAGCGCCATTCCGGCCCACAAGGCTGTGCCACCGGCAGCCCCAATGGCGAGCCCGACGACCGGGTAGGCCCAGGTGCAGCAAGCGGGCGCCGGGTGAGAAGCGGCGAGGTTCCCGACCGGAAGCCGGGTCAGCAGGGTCGCAGCACCTACCAGTTCCGCCCAACGGTTCATGCGCGATTGGCGACGGCGGCTTGCGCGAACGTCGCCATGCCGGTGTGGCAGGCGAGGGCCGCCCGGACCAGTGGGACGGCGAGGGCCGCGCCGGACGCCTCCCCCAGCCGCATGCCGAAATCGAGCAGCGGCGGCAGGGCCAGCGTTTGCAGCAGCCGCCGATGTGCCGCCTCGCCCGACACGTGCGCGGCGATGCAGTGGTCCAGCGCCCCGGGTGCGATCGCGGCCAATGGCGCGGCGGCGGCGGTGCAGACAAAGCCGTCCAGCAGCACGGGGACGCCGAGTTGGCGGGCCGCGACGAGCGCTCCGGCAATGGCCGCCAACTCCCGCCCACCCAGGCAGCGCAACGTTTCGAGCGCGTCGGGCCCGGCATGACGGGCGGCGGCGTCCCGGACGGCGGCGCGTTTGCGCTGCAGCCCGGCCGGGTCGATGCCGGTGCCGAGCCCGGTCCAGTCCTCACCGCCAAACAGGGCCGTGCATAGCGCCGCCGCAGCGGTGGTGTTGCCGATGCCCATTTCGCCCAGGCACAACAGGTGGGTGCCGGGCCGTACGGCCGCGTGCCCGGCGGCGAGTGCGGCGGCGAAGTCGGCCTCGGTCATGGCGGGGGCGGTCACCATGTCGGCGGTCGGCGTATCGAGTTGCAGGGGGATGACCCGCAGGGCGGCACCGGCGACGCGGGCGAGTTGGTTGATCGCGGCCCCACCGGCGGCGAAATTGGCCACCATCTGCGCCGTGACGATCGCGGGGTAGGGCGACACCCCACGCTCCACCACACCGTGGTTGCCGGCGAACACCAGCACTTCGACGTCGTCCAACACGGGGACGGGGCGGTGCTGCCAGCGCGCTAGCCAGGCCACGATGTCCTCCAGCCGGCCCAGGCTGCCCGGTGGTTTGGTGAGCGTGTCCTGGCGGGTGCGCACGGCGGCGTCCGCCTCGGTGCTGCCGGGGGGGAGGGCGGCCAGTGCGGCGCGGAATTCGTCGAGGGTCATGGCTGCTCGCGGGCGATGGCGTGGAAGAACGATCCGGTGACATGCCCCCGCCGCCCGCCCGAGGGGCCAAGCGACGTGCCGCCCGCATCCTCCACGGTGGCGTAGGGGGTGTCGGAGCCGGGGTCGGTCAGGGTCGCGTAGTGGAATTCGTGGCCGCGCACGGCGCCACCCGGAAGAAGCGCGCGACGGTAGCCGAGATGCAGCGAGCGGCGGGCGAAGCTGGTGCTGTGGCTGAGCAGCCCCGTCATGGCGTGGCTCGTTCCATCGGCGGCGGTGAGGGAGTGGCCGAGCACCATGTAGCCGCCGCACTCGCCGTGGACGGGGCGGGTTTGGGCGAACTCCCGCAGGCCGTCGCGGAATGTGCTGGCGGCGGCGAGGGCAGGGGCATGCAACTCGGGATAGCCACCTGGTAGCCAACAGCTATCGGCGTGTTCCGGCGGCGGTTCGTCGGCGAGGGGGGAGAACGGCAGGAGTTCGGCGCCGGCATCGCGCCATCCGGCAAGGACGTGCGGGTAGGTGAAGGTGAAGGCGGCGTCGCTGGCGAGGGCGATGCGCTGGCCGGGTGGAGGAAGCACGCCGCCCGACAGCCGTGCAAACTCCCCCTCCCGTTGCGGGAGGGGGCGGGTGGAGGGGTAGGACGCGCTCCCATCTACCCGATCGGCACTCGAACGCCCGGACTCCATGCCGTGACCCACCCCTCCCCTAACCCCTCCCGCAAGGGGAGGGGGATGAAGCGCGTCCAGGTCCAGCCAGCGTTCCGCCATGTCGGCCAGCCGCGCGAGCAACGCCTCGAGTGCCGGGTGTTCTCCCGCCTGTACCAGGCCCAGATGCCGCTCCGGCAGCGACAGGGATGCATCCCGGGGGATTGCGCCCAGCACCGGCAGCGTCATGGCTCCTTCCACGGCACGGCGGTGTTTATCGCTGCCCACGCGGTTCAGTATCACGCCGCCCACCCGCACCGCCGGGTCGAACGTGGCGAGCCCATGCGCCACGGCGGCGGCGGTTTGCGCCTGGCCCGAGACGTCCAACACCAGCAATACATTCAGTCCAAACCGTGCCGCCAGGTCGGCCGAACTGCCCCGTCGGCCGTCCGGCCCGGCAACGCCGTCGAACAAGCCCATAGCGCTTTCCACCACCAGCAAGTCGGCGCCCTCGCTGGCTTGGACAAACAGCCGGTCCAGCAAGGGCGGCGGCATGGCCCAGCTGTCGAGGTTGGTCCCGGGCGCTCCGGAGGCGGCGGCATGGAACGCCGGGTCGATATAATCCGGTCCCGACTTGGCCGTGTGCACCGCCACGCCACGACGCCGCAGGGCCGCCACGATGCCAAGCGTGACCGTGGTCTTGCCCGAGCCAGACCGGGGGGCGGCAATCAGCCAGCTCATGCTAACCTGCCTCCGTGGAAAACGGCACCAACCTGCGGCGCGGCTGGACGACGGGCGCCTGTGCGGCTGCGGCGGCCAAGGCGGCGTTCGCGGCCCTGCAAACCGGCGTGTTCCCGGAACCGGTGGACATCCCGCTCCCCCGCGGCGGCCGAACCGCGTTTACCCTGGCCGAAACCCGGCTCGAAGCCGGCGCCGCCCATGCCGCCATCGTCAAGGATGCCGGCGACGATCCGGACGTCACCCACGGCGCGCTGATCCGGGTGCGGGTGACGCCCGGCGCCCCGGGTATCGTGTTCCGCGCCGGGCCGGGCGTGGGCACGATCACTCGCGCCGGCCTGCCGCTGCCGCCGGGCGAGCCCGCCATCAACCCGGTGCCGCGCCAGATGATTGCCGCCGCGCTCGCCGAGATTGCCCCGCCCGCGGTGGAGGTGGAAGTGGGCGTGGAGGACGGCCTCCGCCTGGCCGAGCGCACGCTGAACGGCCGGTTGGGCATCGTGGGCGGGCTGTCGATCCTGGGCACCACCGGCATCGTGGTGCCGTTCTCCTGCGCCGCTTGGATCGACACCATCCATCGCGGGATCGACGTCGCGCGTGCCGCTGGCGTCGGCCACATCGCCGGATCCACCGGTAATACCAGCGAGGCCGCGGTGGCGGCGCTGTATGGCCTGCCGGAGATGGCGCTGATCGAGATGGGGGATTTCGCCGGCGGCATGCTGCGCTACCTCCGCCGCCACCCCGTGCCCCGGCTGACGGTTGCGGGTGGTGTGGCGAAGATGACCAAGCTGGCGCAGGGACGGCTGGACCTGCACAGCAAGCGCGGCTCGGCGGACATGGCCGACCTTGCCGCCCTGGCCGGCGTGCCCGGCGTGGCGACGGCGAACACGGTGGCCGAGGCGTTTGGTCTGGCACCGCATTTGGGCGATGCCGTCGCCGGCCGCGCCTGGCAGACGGTCGTGACCGCCCTGGAGGGTGCGCCGGTCGCGGTGGATGTCGTGGTGTTCGACCGCACGGGCGTTTTGATGGGCCGTCATGGCCGGTAGCGCCGCTTGTAGTCGGGACTATACAGCGCGCTTTCGGAGAAATCCGCCGGCTGCAGGGCCGGGCCGACCAGCAGGATGGCGGTGCGTTCGATCCCCTCGGACTGCAGCGTGCCCAAGGTGGCGCGGATGATCCGCTCGTCCGGCCAGGTGGCGCGGGCGACGAGGGCGCAGGGGCAGTCGGCGCCGTAATGCGGGATGAGCTCGGCCTTGGCGCGGTCGAGCAGGGCAGCGGCGAGGTGGATAGCGAGCGTAGCGCCGGTGGCGGCGTAGGCGGCGAGTTGCTCGCCCGGCGGCATGGCGGAGGCACGACCCGGTAGCCGGGTCAGCACCACGGTTTGTGCCAGGCCGGGCACCGTCAGCTCCCGCCCGAGCACGGCCGCCGCCGCGGCGAAGGCGGGGACTCCGGGGGTGAGGGTGTAGGGGATGCCGCGGTTGTCCAAGCGTCGGAGTTGTTCGGCCACCGCGCTGTAGAGGGAGAGGTCGCCGGAATGCAGCCGCGCGACGTCCTGCCCGGCATCGTGGGCGGCGGCGAACTCGGCTTCGATGGCGTCGAGGTCCAGGGGGGCGGTGTCGACCAGGCGGGTGTTCGGCGCGCAGTGGGCCAGCAGGTCCGGCGGGACGATGGAGCCGGCGTAGAGGCAGACGGGGCAGGTGGCCAGCAAGCGGGCGCCGCGCAGGGTGATGAGATCGGGCGCGCCCGGGCCAGCGCCGATGAAGTGGATGGTCACGCGGCTGGCCCTCCGGCCAGATGGAGGACTACTTCAGGTCCTCCCCCGCACTGCGGGGGAGGTGGCGGCGTAGCCGACGGAGGGGGTGCGGGGGCCTGCACCGAGCGTGTGCCCCCTCCACCATGCTGCGCATGGTCCCCCTCCGCCGCGTTGCGGGGGAGGAACTGCACGTCGGCCACTGCACAGGTTGCCCAGCCGCTACCGAACCGGGGTCGTAGCAAGGTACCGCCACCTGCAAGCGCCGCTGCCTCCGCCACCGAGGCGAACCCCGTCGCCCTGGCCACCGTCGCAGACTTGGTCGGGCACGAACCCTGCACCGCCGCCAGTGCCTCGTGGCCCACAAACCACAACGGCAACCCAAGCGTGCCCGCCGCCTCCAGCAACCCGGCCTCCTCCTGCTTCCACGCCGGTGCCGCGAGTGCATCCACCGGGCCGGCTTCCCGCACCAGCGCCACGATGGCCTCTGCCGGGCAGCCGCGGCGGCAACCGATCCCCGCGACCATCATGCCTTGGTCGCCACCCACTGCGTGACCGTCATCGCCGGGCGGAAGGCGTGCATCGGCCCCACCGAGTCCAGCCGTGACAACGCGAGCCGCAGCAGCGTTCCCCCCAGCCGGGCTTGTGCGGCCACTAGCACCGCCTCGGTCTCGACGGTCACCGCATTGGCCACGATGCGCCCGTCCATCGGCAGCGCCGCCCAGGCCGCGTCGATCACGCCGGGCCGATGCGCCCCGCCCCCCAGGAACACCGCATCCGGCGGCGGCAACCCAGCCAACGCGTCCGGTGCCGAGCCATGGACCACCGACAGCCCCGGCACGCCCAATGCCACCGCATTCCGACCGATCCTGGCAGCACGCACCGCGTCCGTCTCGATGGCGATGGCGGTGTTGGCGGGGTGGCGGAGCATCCATTCGATGCCGATCGATCCGGCGCCGCCGCCTACATCCCACAGTCGCTCGCCCCGGCGCGGCGCCAGGCTGGAGAGGGTGACGGCGCGGATTTCTCGACGCGTCAGCTGGCCGTCATGTTCGAACAATGCGTCGGGCAGGCCGGTCGCGAGGTGCTGCTGGGCGCGACCGCTGACCTCGATGGCAACGGTGTTCAGGGCGTGGATATCAGGAATGTCGAACCCGGCGGCAGAGCTGTGCCGAATGCGCTCTGCCGGGCCGCCCATGGCTTCCAACACCGTCACGTGCGACCCACCCAACCCGGCCTCCGACAGCAGGGCGGCAAGCCGGGTTGGGGTCTCGGCGCCAGCGGACAGCACGAGAAGCCGCGCACCTGGTTGGAGATGTGGGATAATCGCGGGAATCGGGCGGCCACAGACCGACAGCTCAGTGACCTCCGCCATGCCCCAGCCAAGCCGGGCCCGGGCAAGGGCGAAGGCGGACGCGGCCGGGTGGCAGACGATCTCGCTGGCCGACACGAGCGTGGCCAGCTTCGTGCCGACGCCGAAACAGAATGGGTCGCCGGATGCGAGCACGGCCGTCGGGCGCCCCCGGCGTGCGAGGATGGTGGGGTAGGCGCGCTCCATCGGGCTGGGCCAGGCAAGCGTCTCGCCGATGATCACGGGTCGGGCCAGGGCCAAGTGCCGGTGGCCGCCTACAACCAACTCGGCGGCGGCGATGGCGGCTTGGGCGGCCGGGGGCAAATGGCCGTCCTCGCCGATACCAATGATGGCGAGCCAGGGCGCGGTCATGCCACAACCCCCGCATGAAGCTGCTGATTCTGGGGGGCACGACGGAGGCCTCGGCGATCGCGCGCGCCTTGGCAGGGGACCGGCGGTTCAGCCCCGTGTTGTCGCTGGCGGGACGCACCCGGACCCCCGTGCCGCCGCCGATCCCCTGGCGGGTCGGCGGCTTCGGCGGGGTGGCGGGCCTGGCCACGTATCTGCGGCACGAGGGAGTGGACGCCGTGATCGACGCCACCCACCCCTTCGCCGCCCGGATGAAGGCCCATGCCGCCGCGGCGTGCGGTGCGATCCCCCGCGTCGCCGTGGTCCGCCCGGCTTGGGAGCAGGTGCCCGGCGACCAGTGGGTCAGCGTGCCCGGCATGGCGGCCGCTGCGGCTGCGCTCGGATCGGAGCCACTGCGCGTGTTCCTGACGGTCGGGCAGGGCGAACTCGCACCCTTTGGCCCGCCGCATCATTATTTGGTCCGCAGCGTGGACGCGCCAGCCGATGCGCCCGCAGGCGCCGTGGTGGTCACCGCGCGCGGGCCGTTCACTGCCGCCGACGATCAAGCTCTGATGCAGGCGCACAGCATCCAGGTGCTGGTCACCAAGAACTCCGGCGGCGCGGCAGTGGAAGGCAAGCTCGCGGCGGCACGAGGGCTGGGGATCCGCGCGGTGATGATCGACAGGCCGCCGCCGCCACCGGGTCCGATCGTGACGGATGCGACGGGGGCACTGCATTGGCTGGAGCATCAGGCAGCGCTCCGGGGCGTGTAGAGCCAACTCGTCCCGTCCGGACGCGGGATGGCGCGGGTCGCGGCCGAACCGACCATCACCAAGGTGCGCATGTCGGCGCGGGCGGGATCGGCGTCGGCGAGGGCGACCACATCCACCCGCTCGTCGGGCCGGCTGATCGCGGTGGCGAAGGCGATCGGGGTCGCCGGTGGCAGAACAGCGCGCAACGCATCGAACGCTGCGCCGAGCTGCCAGGGACGGGCACGCGAGAGCGGGTTGTACAGAGCGAGCACGAACCCGGCCGCCGCCGCGGCGCGCAGCCGCTCCAGCACGATCGGCCATGGCTTGAGGTTGTCGGACAGCGATATGGCGCAGAAATCGTGGCCCAGCGGGGCGCCCAACCGCGCGGCAGCAGCCAAAAGCGCCGAGATACCCGGCACCACCTCGATCGCGAGGGCGGCGAAGGGGGGATGTGCCTCGACCGCCTCGAACACCGCCGCCGCCATCCCGAACACGCCCGGGTCGCCGCCCGATACGACGGCCACCCGGCCGCCCGCCGCGGCCAGGGTCAGTGCATGGCGGGCGCGGTCCAGCTCGACCCGGTTGTCGGAGGCGTGACGTGCCTGCCCCGGGCGCTGCGGGACACGGTCGATGTAGGGGCCGTAACCCACCAGGTCGGTGGCCTCTGCCAGGGCCAAGGCCGCGCGGGGGGCGAGCAGGTCGGCGTCACCCGGGCCCAGGCCGACGATGGTGAGACACGCGGGAGTCAGGCTCATCGCGGGCCGCGCCGTCCCGGCACCAGCACCAGGGAGAAATACGGCGCCGGGCCATCGGGAATTTCGGCCAGTGGTGCGATGCGCTCGCCCGGCATGGTGCCGCGCTCGACATACAGCGCGTGCGCGGCGCGTCCGGCCTCGGCGAGGGCGAGCCGGATTTTCGGCAGATGGCGGCCAACCTTCATGATCACCGCCGCATCCGTGTCGCGCAGACGCGAGGCCAGTTCGGCGCCATCCAGCGTGCCGGGGAGCACGGTCAGCACGTCGTCGCCATGCGTCATCGGTGTGCCGGCGCGAGCCCAGGCGCCGGACATGCCGGTGACGCCGGGCACCACCTCGTGCGGATGGTGCGGAGCAAGGCGGTCGAACAGGTACATGGCCGAGCCGTAGAAGAACGGGTCGCCCTCGCAGAGCAGCGCCACGGACACGCCCGACTCCAGCCTGGTGGCGATCGTCGCAGCGGCGGCTTCGTAGAACGCCGTCATCTCGGTCGCGTAGCGCGGGTGCGCCAGCGGCACTTCGGTCGTGAACGGGTAGTCGAAGCGCAACGCCTCGGCCGCCGGGTTCAGGTGGGTCGCCGCGATGCTGCGGGCGTGGCTCGGCCGGCCGCGCTTGGCGAAGAAGGCGTAGGCCGGGGCCGTGGCCAGGATGCGGGCGGCCTTCAGGGTCAGAAGCTCCGGATCGCCGGGGCCGACGCCGACGCTGTACAGCGTGCCCGTCACTCCGTGTCGCTCGCCAGGGCGTTCACCGCGGCGACCGCCATCGCGCTGCCACCGCGCCGCCCCGGCAGCACCAGGCACGGCACCCGCTGGTCGGCCCAGAGTGCTTCCTTGGACTCGGCGGCGCCGACGAAGCCGACTGGCAGCCCGATGATGGCGGCCGGATGAGGTGCGCCCGCGTCCAGCAGCTCGAGCAGGTGGAACAGCGCGGTGGGCGCGTTGCCGATCGCCACCACGGCGCCTCGCATCCGGTCGGCCCACAGATCCAGGGCAGCGGCGGAGCGGGTGTTGCCGATGGCTTTGGCCAGGCCCGGGGTGGCCGGGTCGGCCAGGGTGCAGATCACCTCGTTGCCGGCGGGGAGCCGGGTGCGGGTGATGCCGTGGGCGACCATGTTCGCGTCGCACAGGATGGGTGCCCCGGCGCGCAGGGCGGCCCGGGCAGCGTCGGTGAAGCCGGGCGAGAAGCGCAGCACCTGGGCCACCGCGGTGTCTCCGGCGGCGTGCACGATGCGGACTGCGACGCGGGCTTCGGCGTCGGACAGGCCGGTGAGGTTGGTTTCGGCGCGGATGGTGGCAAAGGATTGCGCGTAGATCGCGGCGCCGTCGCGGATGTAGTCGTATGTCATAATGCCGCCATTGCGTCCGTGAGGGTCAAGCCGCGGAGATCCGGCGCGTCGCTGGCCCGGCCGTGGCGCACCAGGTCATACCGGCCGTCGCGGCCGACCAGCGTGGTGGTGGCGCGGGGGTGGGCGCAGCCCTTGGCGCAGCCGGAGACGTGGAGGTTGGCGAACCCGGCGGCCTGCAGCAGGGCGGCGTCGGCGCGGGCGGGGACGGTGCCGCTGCCGCACGCGGGCGCGCCGGGGCAGGCGGCGAGGGTGCTGGGGTGGTCGAAGCCCGGGATGGCGACGGGGGAGAGGAACGCCCGCCAGGGGGTGGTGCGGAGTTCGGGCGTGAGGCTTCCGAGTTGGGCGAGAGTGGCGGCGTCGGTTTGGCCGAAGGGGAGGTGGAGGAGGTGCCCCGGGCTGTTAGCCGGGCGCTGCCACCCCTCTCCCCGGCCCTCTCCCGCAAGGGGAGATGGAGAAGAGAAATGCCCTCTCCCCTTGAGAGAGGGTTGGGTGAGGGAGCTGCAAGAGAGAACCCGACGAAGCTCTACCCCATCCCGAGCAACCGCCTCGCCATCGAGGAACACCGTCGCGCCTCGCACCACGAGGCAGAACTTCGGCCGCAGCCCGGGCGTCTGCGCCAGCACCGCTTCCGCTTGCGACACGAGTGCATCGTCACAGGGCGGCACGGCGACCACGTTGCGTCTGGCTTCACGGTCCGGGTCCGGGTCCGCCAGACCAGCGGCCACCGTCGCCCGAGCGAACGCCGCCGGGTCGCGCAGGCCGCGAACCTGCAGGTTGCCGCGTCCGGTCAGCTCCACCACGCCGTTGGCGAACGCGGCGACAGCATCGGCCAACGCCTGCAATCCCGCGGAGCTCAACCGGCCACCGAACGGCTTCACCCGCGCCAGCAATCCATCGCCGGACGCCATCGGGGCATGCACGGTGGGGCACCAGCCGCGGATCATGCGGCCAAGTCCGGCGAAGCGTTTGCTTCGAGATCGTTGCGCCGGGGATGCCACCGACCGGCCGTGCGCGCGTCGGCGAACCGGCCCACGATCGCGGCACGCGCCTCCGGGTTTTCGCGGCGGAGGAACGCGTCCACCTCGTCGGTGCCGAGCGTGGCGGCATACAGGAGGTCGAACTGCCGGTCGAAGCGCTGCGGCAGGGTCGCTGCGAAGGCTGCGAGCGCGTCCACGGCGCGTGCGATCTCGGCGGCGCCGCTGTAGCCGTGGCGCATCATGCCGGCCAGCCACACCGGGTTGGCCGCCCGGCCGCGCACCACGCGGGCGACCTGCTCGGCGACCGTGCGCGCCTGGCCGTCATAGTAGTACAGTGTCGGATCCACCCCGAGTGACCCGGCGGCCGCGGCGAACCCGCCGAGATGGGCGGCATACTCGGCCCCATCCAGCAGGTCGGTCTCGGCATGGTCCTGCACGTGGAGGAAGGCGTCGGCTTGGCGGACGCGCTCCGCCAAGGCCGCTGGGTCGGCGACGCCGTCCGCTCGCCCGCTATAGTGCGTCGTCGAGGCCGCCAGCCAATCGGCGCCCACACCATACTGGCCCGGCGCCGGGCCGAACACGCGTGGGCCAGGATGGCCGGCGAGAGGGTTCCAATCCGCCGCCTCGTCGCGCGCGGCAACGGCGACGGCGGCGGCGTCGAACAGGGTCACCTGGGCGGCAAAGGCGTCGCGGAATAGGCCCGAGATGCGCAGCGTCACGTCAACGCGGGGCCGGTCGAGCTCGGCCAGCGGCGTGACGGTGAAGCCGTTCACCCGGCCGGATCCTTCGTCCCATAACGGCACCACCCCCAGTAGCAGCAGGGCCAGGGCAATGTCCTCGCCGCCGGTCCGCATGGCGGCGGTCCCCCACACGTTCAGCACCACCGAGCGAGGCCAGTCGCCATGGTCCTGTCGATGGCGCTGCAGCAGGTCGGTGGCGGCCCGTTGGGCCAGGACCAGCGCCGAACGAGTGGGCAGCATGCGCGGGTCCAGCCCGGTGAGGTTGCGCCCGGTCGGCAGCACGTCCGTCCGCCCCGAGGAGGGCGCGCCTGCCGGGCCCGGCTGTATGAAGCGGGCATCCAGTGCGGCCAGCAGGGCGGCGCGTTCGGCTGGCGCACAGGCCGCCGCACCCGGCGGCAGCGAGCTCAACCGCGGGCCGTCCGGCATCTGGCCGTAGACATGCAGGCCGTCGCGGATGGTCAGGTCCTTCACGTCGCACAAATAGGCGTCGAGGCGGGCGAGGGCGTCGTCCTCTGGCGTGTCCGGCGAGATGCCGCTTTCGTCCAGCAATCCGGACGAGGCGGCGCGTTCCAGGATACCTTGTCGTAGCAGTGCCGTGCGGCGGCGATCCATGCCGTCGGCGGCGGCGTATTCGTCGATCATCTGCTCCAGGTCGGCCGCCTCGCCATGCAGGCCGGCGGGGCGGATCGGGGGGGTCAGGTGGCCGATCGTCACGGCGCCCAGGCGGCGTTTGGCGGCGGCCGCCTCGCCTGGGTTGTTGACGATGAAGGGGTAGATCACCGGCAGCCCGCCCGTGAGCGCCCGCGGCCAGCAGGTCGGCGAGAGCGCCGCCGCCTTGCCCGGCAACCATTCCAGCGAGCCGTGGGTGCCGAGATGCACCAGGGCGTGGTGGCTCCGCAGCGACAGGTAGAACGCGATGAACCCGTGGCGGGGCGGGAGGTCGGCATCGTGGTAGGCGGCCCGGCGGTCGCCTCGGTCGCCGCGGTCGGGTTGGAGGTAGGCCGAGACATTCCCAAGGTTGAACTGACGCAGGGTGAAGTGGCCGTTCGCCACGGAGGGATCGTCCGCCGGGTCTCCCCAGGCGGTGGTGACTGCGTCTTGCAATTGGAGGGGTAGGGTGGCGAACAGCGGCTTGTATTCGGCCAGGCTCATTAAGGGAGACGGGTCCGCGTGGCTGAGCGCCTGGGTCGCTGCTTCGGTCTGTGCCACGCGGGTGCTGTAACCGTGGCTGGCCAGTAAGGCGGTGATCGCGGCAAGGCTGGCAAAGCTGTCCAGCCCGACCGCGTGCCCGCGCTGGCCGCCGAGGCCCGGGTAGTCGCTGAGCACGATGGCGATCTTGCGGTCGGCCGCAGCCGTTCGGCGCAGCTTTGCCCAACCAGCCGCGCGATCGGCGGCGAGGGTCAGGCCGTCGGTGTGGGAATGGTGGATGGTGCGCCCGTCAGCTTCGCGCTTGAAGGAGATAGCGCTGGTCAGCAAGCGGCCGTCGAGTTCGGGCAGGACAACCTGCATGGCGAGGTCGGCGGGGGTGAGCCCGCGGGTGGAGGCTTGCCAGGCGGTTTCAGGAGTGCCGGCGAGGATGAGCTGCAGGACGGGGGCGTTGGGGGCGTCTAGTGGGGAGGCTTCGGAGGATGTGGCTCCCTCACCCCGGCGCTCTCCCAGGGGGAAAGGGTTGGGTGCGGGAACGCGAGACGAGAAGCCGGTCGCATTGAGCACCACCTCCGGCCCCCACGCCGCCAGTGTGCGCGCAACGAACGCCGCGGTGTCAGGTGCCTTCAAACTCCCCGCGTAGATCGCACCCACAGCCATCCCGCGATCATGCAGGGCTTCGGTCAGGGCAGTGATCGGGGCAAAATCCTCCGACAACAAATGCGACCGATAAAACACCACCGCGGCAAGCGGGCGGTCGTCCAGGTCCAACCTGTGCACGCCGTGTTGCGGCAGCGCTTCCGCCGAGCCGCCATCATCTGGCGCGAGCCCGGCCAAATGCGCCATCAGGCTCAATGCCCGGCCCATGTTGGCCCGGCCACCGTGCCGGAAACACGCGTCGAGGCGGGCGTGCATCGCCGGCGATACCGTCGACATCGCCACCAGCGCCGGATCCTCCCGCCCATCGCCGGGCAGCACCGCCAGCGGGATGGCGCGCTCCCGGCACAGCGCCGCCAGTTCCTCCGCGCCGTAGCGCCAGTAATCCAGCCCGCCCAACAACCGCAGCACCACGCACCGCGCATGGGCGACCGTCTGCTCCAGGTATAGATCGACCGAGAGTGGGTGGCGCAGCTTGCCCAACGGCGCCAGCCGCACCGACGGCGTGCTTGCGTGGCTGGCCAGCGCCCCGAGGTCGGCGTCGGAGAACGACAGCACCACCAGGTCCGCCGGGCCGTGCGCGAGGTCGACCGCCGGGGCGGCCTCGTCCAGCGACCGGGTTTCGCGGACCAGTAGATGCATCAGGCGGCCGTGAGGGCAGCCGTGATGGCGGCGCGGTCAAGCCCGGTCTGCCCGATCACCACCAGATGGCCGTTGCGGGGCTCGCCCGGCGCCCACGGCCGGTCGTAATGCTGGCGAAAGCGCGTGCCCACGCCCTGCACCGCCAGCCGCATCGGGCGGCCCGTGATGGCCACGAACCCCTTCATGCGCAGGATATCGTGCGCGCGGGCAACGGCCGCCAGGCGCTCCACCAGACGCTCGGGATCGGGGAGTTCGGCGATCGGCAGCGAGAAACTGTCGAAATCGTCGTGCTCGTGCTCGCCGTCCACGGCGTCATGGCAGGATGGGCGGGTGGCCAGATCGTCCTCCGCCGCGGCGTCCAGGCCGAGCAACACGGCCAGGTCGACCCGGCCCTCCGTCGCGGTCACCAGGGCGGCCGGGCGGGGCAGGGTGGCGGCAATCGTGGTGCGGAGTTCGGCCAAGGCCGCCGGGCCGAGCAGGTCGGCCTTGTTCAGGATCACTAGGTCGGCCGCGGCTACCTGGTCGCCGTAGACTTCGGCCAGGGGGTTGTCGTGGTCGAGGTTCTCGTCCGCCTCGCGTTGGGCTGCGACGGCGGCCGGGTCGTCGGCGAAGCGGCCAGCGGCGACTGCGGGGCCATCCACCACGGTGATCACGCCGTCTACGGTCACGCGGGCACGGATGTCCGGCCAGCCGAACGCCTTCAACAGCGGCTTGGGCAGGGCCAGGCCGGAGGTTTCGATCAGGATGTGCTCGGGCGGGTTGGGGCGGTCCAACAGCGCCTGCATGGCGGGGATGAACTCGTCGGCCACGGTGCAGCACAGGCAGCCATTGGCCAACTCGACGATGTCCACATCCTCGCAGCCGGGGATGCCGCAGGACCGCAGCACGTCGCCGTCGACGCCGAGCGCGCCGAACTCGTTCACCAGCACGGCGATGCGCCGCCCGCCGGCATGGGCCAGCACGTGGCGTACCAGCGTGGTCTTGCCGGCGCCGAGGAAGCCGGTGATGACGGTGCACGGGATCTTCATGCCGGCAGCCTCCCCATGATCATGCGTTGCAGGGATGGTGCGCGCTTGGACGGCAGCACGGTGCCGGTCGGATGGGCGGCATACAGCCGGGCGTAGGCGAGCAGGTCGCCGGCTAGGTCGGGGGTCAGGCGGCCCAGCAGGTAGGTCCATTTGCCGGGCATCGAGATCGCGGCAGCACAGCCATTGTCGCACACCGACAGGCACGACACCTCGCGCAGTTCCACCGCTTCGGCGCCGGGGTGGGAGGCGATGGCGGCGTGCATGAAGCGGCCGGGGGCGGTTTGGCCCTCCGGCAGTGGCAGGCCGGCGCGGCAGGTGACGCAAACATGCAGGACAGGGATCACGCGGGCAGCCTCCGTTCGACGCACGGGTGCCCACTGCCTCCGGGATGCCCGGCGGTCGGATTGCACGCGGGCAATCCGCCAACCCCGGTGCACCCCGCCCGGCGTCGCAATGGTAGATCCGGCGCAAGCATGGCCGGTGATGGCAGGTCTCCTGGCTCACGGATCGATCGCGGCGACGGCGGCCTTCCCAGGTGCGCCCAGTTTTGGGTGGGCCCCAGTGGCATGTGCCGGCGCCGCTCTCCGCTTACAGTTGCGGGGGCAGCCGCGGTGTTGCACCGCGTTCCCTTTTCAGCCTCCGTTTGGAGGCACCATCACCACCCGTGTATGACCCGGCGCGTGGCAGGTCAAATCACCTTCGTCCTGGGCGGCGCGCGGTCGGGTAAGAGCCGGTATGCGGAGGCGCTGATCGAGGCGCACCCGCCGCCGTGGCGCTACGTGGCCACGGGGCAGGCGTTCGACGACGAGATGCGGGAGCGGATCGCCACGCATCGATCGCGCCGGGATGCACGGTGGCAGACGGTGGAGTCGCCGCTGGACCTGGCGTCGGCGTTGGACGCGGTTGCGCCGGTGCTGGTCGATTGCCTGACGCTGTGGGTGAGTAATTTGTTGCTCGCGGACCGGGAGCCGGACTGGCCCGGCCTGCTTGCGGCGTTGGAGTCCCGCGCAGCGCCGACCGTGCTGGTGTCCAACGAGGTCGGGTTGGGGATCGTGCCCGACAACGCCCTTGCCCGGCGTTTCCGGGATAGTGCCGGCGTGCTGCACGGGCAGGTGGCGGCCCGGGCGGATCGGGTGGTGCTGATGGTGGCGGGTATTCCGATGGTGGTGAAATGAGCGAAGAAGAGGCCCGGCATCGCGAGAAGATGGCCCGCCGCAAGGCCGTGCAGGACGCCGAGGTGGCTGGCAAGACGGTCACCGAGAAGGGTCTGCTGATCGTCCACACCGGGCCGGGCAAGGGCAAGACCACCGCGGCGTTCGGGCTGGCGTTGCGTATGCTGGGGCGGGGGCGTTCGGTGGGGGTGGTGCAGTTCATCAAGGGCGCCTGGAGCACCGGCGAACGCACAGCCTTCGAGGCGTTCGGCGACCGGGTGGAATGGCATACGATGGGGGAGGGTTTTACCTGGGAGACGCAGGATCGCGCCCGGGACGTGGCGGCGGCCGAGCGGGCCTGGGGGCAGGCGGTGACGATGATGGCGCGGCCGGGGTTGGGTTTGCTGGTGCTGGACGAGCTGAACATCGCGTTGCGGTATGACTACCTGGCGGAGGACGTTGTTCTTGCTGGACTTGCGGCACGCCCGGCACCGCTGCACGTGGTGGTGACTGGTCGCAATGCCCGGCCGGCGCTGATCGAGGCGGCCGACCTGGTGACTGAGATGGGCGTGGTGAAACACCACTTCGCGGCGGGGGTAAAGGCGCAGGAAGGGATCGAGTTTTGAACAGGTGCTCGTTCCTCCCCTGCGAAGCGGGGGAGGTGGCGGCGCACCCGACGGAGGGGGCGCCAGGGCCTGCACCGAGCGTGTACCCCCTCCACCATGCTTCGCACGGTCCACCTCCCCCGCGGCGCGGGGGAGGAACTACGAACCGGCTGGGGAGAGCGTGACCGCTCGCGCCATCATGTTCCAGGGCACTGGGTCCAGCGTCGGTAAATCCTTGCTGGTCACCGGGCTCGCGCGCGCGATGCATCGACGGGGCCTGATCGTGCGGCCGTTCAAGCCGCAGAACATGTCCAACAATGCCGCCGTGACACCGGATGGCGGGGAGATAGGTCGCGCCCAAGCCTTGCAAGCCCGCGCCGCCTGCATCGCACCCTCCGTGCACATGAATCCGGTGCTGCTGAAGCCACAGAGCGAAATCGGCAGCCAGGTCGTCGTGCAAGGCCGGGTGATCGGAACCGCGCGGGCCAGGGAGTATCAGGCGATGAAGCCCGGCCTGCTCCCCCACGTGCTCGACAGCTTCCACCGCATGCGCGCCGAGGCGGACATCGTGCTGGTGGAGGGGGCAGGCAGTGCCTCCGAGATCAACCTTCGCGCCGGTGACATCGCCAACATGGGGTTCGCGCGCGCGGCGGGCGTGCCGGTGGTGGTGATCGGCGACATCGACCGCGGTGGGGTAATCGCGAGCCTGGTCGGCACGCACACAGTGCTGGACCCGGTCGACCGGGCTGCCATCGCCGGGTTTATCGTGAACCGGATGCGCGGTGATTTGTCACTGTTCGCCTCGGGCATGACCGCGATCGCCCAGCACACCGGCTGGACGGCACTCGGGCTGGTGCCGTTCTTCCCTGACGCGCACCGTCTCCCGGCGGAGGACGCGGCCGATCTCGGCTTTGCCCGTCGCCCGGATGCCGCGGTGAGGATTGCGGTGCCGGTGCTGCCGTGCATCAGCAATTTCGACGATCTGGACCCGCTCGCGGCCGAACCCGGCGTGGACCTGGTGCTGGTGCGCGCAGGCGAGCCACTGCCGGTGTGCGACCTTGTGATCCTGCCGGGGTCGAAGGCGACGATCGCGGACCTGGCGGCGTTTCGGCAGGAAGGTTGGGACATCGACCTGCGCGCACACCACCGCCGTGGCGGCCGCATCCTGGGCCTGTGCGGCGGCTATCAGATGCTCGGCCGCAGCCTGGCAGACCCCGCCGGCGTCGAGGGACCGCCGGGCAGCGTCACCGGCCTTGGTTTCCTGCCGGTCGATACGGTGCTGGGTGGCGACAAACGGCTTGTGGAGGTCAGCGGTGAACTCGACGGTGTAGCGTTTACCGGGTTCGAGATGCATGTCGGCCGCAGCACCGGTGACGCACCCGCGCTGCTGCAGATGGACGATGGCCGCGCGGAAGGAGCTGTGTCGGCCGACGGGTTGGTGGCCGGTTGCTACGTCCACGGGCTATTTAGCCACGATGGACAGCGGGCGGCGTGGTTGCGCCGACTTGGCGTGCAGCCAGCAGCGCGCAATCATGAGGCGGAGGTGGAAGGGACGCTCGATGACCTTGCAAGTCACGTCGAACGTCACATCGATGTGGATGCGTTGTTGTCGTTGGCGCGATGATGCCCGCCCATGCTATCGTAGCCGCTATGTCCGCAGTCATGAGCCAAACGGCCAGCCGTATGTCTCTGGATGAGTTTCTGATTTGGAACTCGCCCGGCCCGGAGACCTGGCAGTTGATCGATGGTGAACCGGTGGCGATGGCGCCGGCAAATCAGTTTCATGGGCTCATTCAGGCTGAGCTGGGGGCGCTTCTCAGAAACCATCTATTGAACCAACAGAGCCAATGCCGCGTCGTTGTCACGCCCGGCGTCGTGCCGCGGGCACGCTCCACGATGAACTTCAGGATCCCGGATTTGGGCGTCACATGCTCGCCCCCGTCACAGGGCGTGATGGTCGAGAACCCAATCGTCCTCGTGGAAATCCTTTCTCCATCGAACGAGACGGAAACGCGCCTCAACGTCTGGGCCTACACGACCATCCCGAGCGTTCGTGAGATCTTGCTATTGCGGTCCTCCCGGATCGAGGCCGAATTGCTCCAGCGTGCCCCGGACGGCAATTGGCCTACCGACCCGACCATTCTCCCAGCAGACGCGATGCTCACACTGGACAGTATTGGCTTCACCGCCCCGTTGGCAGCCCTCTACCGCACGACTGGCCTACAGCGGTAAACCCTGCTCCTGCGCCGGTTTTATGCCGGGCATCTTGCGAGCCGGCAGGTCGATCCACGACAAATGCCCGCCCTTGCCGGCCCCCGTGTCGAGGAACACCGCGCACCCGCCGCCACTGCCCCAGCGCACGTAGGGGCGGCCGTCGGTGCTGCGGCGGTCGTGGCCGCAATACACCGTCACCCCCTCCGGGATCCGGTCCACCCAGCGCAGCACACGCTCCGGATAGCCGTCGGTCTGCATGCGCCCCGTGGTCTGGCCGAACAGCGCGCGGCTCAGCGCAGTATCTACCCGGCCCAGGCCCGGCGGGGGATCGTGGTCCAGCATCGCCGTGTGGAAACCGCCATGCACGAACACCCGCTCGCCATCCACGATCCAGGCGGGGGCACGGGCAATGGCCTCCAGCGCCCGCTCCCGCAGCGACGCGGGAAGTTGGCCGAGCGTCTCCTCCAACGCCGGGTCGATGCGGACGGGTTGGCCGCTCAGCGCACGGCCCAACTTGCGGTCGTGGTTGCCCAGCAGGAACACGCCGCGGCCTTCCTCGATCAGCCGCAGCGCCATCGACAGCGCGCCGGCACTGTCCGGGCCGCTATCAGTCAGGTCGCCGAGCTGGACCACGAAGCGGTCGGTGTCGGCCGCGAAGCTGAACGCGCGGGAATCGCCGTGCACATCCCCCACGATGCGCAGAGGCGTGTCGGGCGGGATGATCATGCGGCCTGCCGCAAGGCGCGGAACGCGGCGAGGGCCCGGTCGCGGCCCTCCTCCAGCGCCACCACCGGGTGCGGGTAGTCGCGACCGGGCGTGAAGCCGGCTTTTGCCAACACCGCTTCCGGAGCGGTCCAGGGGGCGTGGATCCAGCGATCAGGCAGGGCGGCCAGCTCGGGCACCCAGCGGCGGATGTAGCGCCCTTGGGGGTCGAATTTCTCGCTTTGGGTGACCGGGTTGAACACGCGGAAAAACGGCTGGCTGTCGGTGCCGCAGCCTGCAACCCACTGCCAGGATTGGGCATTCACCGCCAGGTCGCCATCCACCAGCGTGTCCCAGAACCACCGCTCGCCCTCCACCCACGACACCAGCAGGTGCTTGACCAGGAACGACGCCGTGATCATCCGCACCCGGTTGTGCATCCAGCCGATGTGCCAGAGCTGCCGCATGCCGGCATCGACGATCGGCACACCGGTTTGCCCCCGCTGCCAAGCCCGCAATCCGGCTGCGTCCGTTCGCCAGGGTAGGCGGCCGAAGTCACCGCGCTGCGGGGTCTCCGGCATCTTCGGGTCGCGCCAAAGCAGGTTGGTGGAGAACTCGTGCCACAGCAGTTCGGACTGGTAGACCTCCAAACCCTGGCCCGACCCGGCCTCCGACGCCCAGTGCCAAAGCTGCGCCGGGGAGAGCTCGCCCCAGTGCAGGTGCGGCGAGAGCATCGAGGTTAAGTCCTCGCCCGGCGTGTTCCTGCCCTCGTGGTAGGCGTTGAGCGAGCCGGCCATGAACTGCCTGGCCCGAGCCTGGGCGGACGCCTCGCCCGGCTGCCACGTCTCCCGAAACCCGGCGGACCAGTCGGGCTTCGTCGGAAGCAGCCGCCACGTCTCCAAACGCTCCGACTTGGCTTCGAGGCCTTGCAGGCGGTCTGGGCCTGGGCGGGGAGGAGCGGGTGGACCGAGCGCCCGGGCCGCCCGGGCGAACGGGGTGAAGATGCCGTACGCGCCACCGGTCTTGGTGCGGACCGTGCCGAAGTCGAACAACGTGGCGGTCCGGTGCAGGTGGAGCGGGACCCCGGACGGAAGTGCGGCCCGCACCGCCTCCTGCTGTGCCCTGGCGCCAGGTTCCGCCATCTGTCCGGCATGCACCGACACGGCGCCGGTTTCCCGCACCAACTTGGCAATGATAGCGGCAGGGTTGCCACGCCGCAGCACCAACGGGGCACCCAACTCGGCCAACGCCTTGCCGAGGGATTGCAGGCTGTGGTGCAACCACCAGCGATGCGCGCCGCCCAACGCCCACTCACCAACGGCCTCGTCGTCCAGCACATACAGCGGCAGAACACGCCCGGACGCTGCGGCCGCGAGCAGCGGTGCATTGTCAGCCAGACGCAGGTTTTGCTGTAGCCAAACGACGGAGCCATCCATTTGCCACAATGTGAGGTGGCAAGGCCGCGGCGGCAATGTTCCCGATGTTAGATCGTTGTCAATGCGGCAGCCTGGGCAGCAGGCTGGCCCAGGGCAAAGGCAAACAAGCGCTCCTTCCCCAACAGGAAAGCGCGCGCGCCACCGGGGAACAACCTGGCGATGGCGGGGTGACGGACGTCCAGCCCGCCGGTAAAGGTGCCGAACGCCGGCAACATCAGGCGTTGCGGGCCCGCGACGAAGCATGGCCGCGTGATGGTCTGCGCCCGCGTGGCGACGCTCGCCTTGGGATGGTGGTGGCCGCAGATCTCCGGCCCGCTGCCGCCGGCCTGGTGGCGGAAGACGATGCCGCCTGCCTCCCACCACTCCGCCGTGGCGCCGGGCATGCCCTCGGGCGGCAGCGGATCGTGGTTGCCGAGCAGCCAGACGAACTCGTGCGCGCTCGCCATGGCATGCAACCGCTCTGCATCCGCCGGCATCAGCCGGCACGCCCCGCCGGTGTCGTGGAAGCTGTCACCCAGGGCCAGGACGGTGCGCGGGTTATAACGCCGCAACAGGCCCGCCAACCGGTCCAGCGTGGCCCGAGTGTCCCAAGGCGGGACCAGGTGCCCGCGCACGGCACAGGCGGAACCCTTCTCCAGATGCAGGTCGGCGACCGCCAGCAGGTGCCGCTCGGGCCACCACAGCGCACCCGCCGGGTCGAGCATCAGGCGGTGCCCGGCGAGATGGATCGGGGCCGCGATCATGCCCGCCGCCGCGTGCGCTTGGGGCTGTCACCCCGGCTGTCTTCGGCCGGCAGGGGCAGGCTGGGCTGAGAGCGCTCGAGCTGGCGGTCTCGCCGGACCATCTTCGTCAGGTTCGCCCGATGCACCGGGTGCACCCGCATCGGCTCGTGGGAGGTCTCGGCCACACCGGTCGCCTCCGCGATCAGCGCCTCGGTTTCCGCCAGCAATGCGTCCTCGTCCTCCGTGGTGCGGACGAACTCGCGGCCGATGTCCAGCAGCACCGGGACTGCGAGCGGGGAGACGCGCGATAGCCGCACGGTGCGCACCTTGCCTTGCACCCGGGCCAGCATGTCGCTGAGCCGTGCCACGTCGGTCAGCCCGCGCGCCGCATCCGCCCGGGTCGCGCGCAACAAGATGTGGTCGGGCTGATGGCGGCGCAGCACGTCGTAGATCAGGTCGGTGTTAACCGTGACCTGCCGCCGGTTCTTGTCCGCCCCCGGTTGCGCCCGGTCCACCAGCCCGGCGATCACCGCCACGTTGCGGAAGGTGCGGCGCAGGAGGGAGCTTTCGGCCATCCACGCCTCGAGATCGTCGCCCAGCATGTCTTGTTGGAACAGCTCCGCCATGTCGCCGGGCTCGTTGGCGGTCCAAACGGCGATCACGTAGTCGGTCGCTACGAAGCCGAGCGGACCGTTGCCGGCACGCTCCATCCGCCGGGTCAGCAGCATGCCGAGCGTCTGGTGCGCGTTGCGGCCTTCGAAGCAGTAGGCGACGGTGTACCAACGCCCGTTGCGTGGGAACACTTCGACCAGCAAGTCGTCGGGGCCGGGCAGGGTGGAGCGCTCCTGTTGCAGGGCCAGCCAATCCCGCACCTGCTCGGGGAAGGCGCTCCAACTGGCGGGGTCGTGCAGCATGGCGCGGACGCGGGCCGCCAGGTTGCTGGTCAGCGGGTATTTGCCCCCGGCGTAGGCGGGCACCATCGGGTCGCCGCGGCCGCCATCGGCACATTCGACGGTGGTTTCGCGGATGCGCAGGTAGCGCAGCAGGCGGCCGGCAAACATGAAGGTGTCGCCCGGCACCATCATGTTAACAAAGCTTTCTTCGATTTCGCCGAGGTTGCCTCCGCGCTGCCCGGCCAGCCGCACCTTCAGTACCGGCATTTCCACGATGGTGCCGATGTTCATCCGGGCAATCCGGGCAATGCGGGCGGAGCGGATCTCCACCCGGTCGTCGGCGTCGCGGAACAGCTTGCGGTAGCGCTCGTAGGCAGACAGCGCGTAGCCACCGTCCTCCACGAAGCGCAGAACGTCCTCGAACGTGTCACGGGTGAGGGCGGCGTAGGGAGCGGCCTGGGTTACCTCGTCGAACAGATCGTCCGGCAGGAAGGGCGCGGCGCAGGCCATCAGCAGCACGTGTTGCGCTAGCACGTCGAGGCCGCCGGGCCGGGGCGGGTCACCGTCCAATTCGCGGGCCGCCACGCCTTGCACGGCGGCCTCGCATTCCAGCACTTCGAACCGGTTGGCGGGCACCAGGATGGCGCGGCTGGCCACGTCCATCCGATGATTGGATCGCCCGACGCGCTGCAGCAGGCGGGACACACCCTTGGGGGCGCCGACCTGGATCACCTGGTCCACGCCGCCCCAGTCGATCCCGAGGTCGAGCGAGGAGGTCGCCACGACCGCCCGCAAATCACCCCGCGCCATGGCAGCCTCGACCCGGCGCCGTTGGGCGATATCCAGGCTGCCGTGATGCAGGGCGATCGGCAGCGTCTCGTCGTTGAGTTTCCATAACGCCTGGAACAGCAGTTCGCCCTGGGCGCGGGTGTTGACGAACACGATCGACATGCCGGCCGCGCGGATCCGGTCCAGGATCACGGCCGCGGAAGCAAGACCCATGCGGCCGGACCACGGCACGCGATCCTCGCTCAGGCGGATTTCGAGTTGCGGCGGTGCCCCTTCCGCGACCTCGACCAGGCGGACGGGGTCACCGCAGCCGATATACGCCTCGATGGCTTCCTTATAGGCGACGGTGGCGGACAGTCCGACCCGGCGGGCCTCCGGCGCAAGGCGCTTCAGCCGAGCCAGGCACAGAGCTAATTGGTCGCCGCGTTTGGTGCCTGCCAAGGCATGGATCTCGTCCACCACGACGCAGCGGAGAGCGCCGAACATCTCGGGCGCGGTCGGTTGGCTGACCAGCAACGCCAGGCTCTCGGGTGTGGTCAGCAGGATATTGGGCGGCGCTTCCTTCTGCCGCGCCCGCCGGGCTTGCGGAGTGTCACCGGACCGGGTCTCCACGGTGACCGGCAGACCCATCTCGGCAACCGGCTCGAGCAGGTTGCGCGCGACGTCGGTCCCCAGCGCCTTCAACGGAGAGACATACAAGGTGTGGATGCCGGGACGGGGACGGGCGGCGAGATCGACCAACGACGGCAGGAAGCCAGCCAGCGTCTTGCCGCCGCCGGTAGGCGCGATCAGCAGCGCGGTCTGGCCCGAAGCGGCGGCGTCCAGCATGGCGAGCTGGTGCTGGCGAGGCTGCCAGCCGCGGGCGGCGAACCATTGGGTGAAGCGTTCTGGTAGTGTTCCAGTCACCCGCCAGATGTAGAGGGCCTCGCGCAGGAACGCTAGGCCGCTTGATGGTGAGGTCTAGGCGTCCTCCGGTGGTGGCCCTGCGTGGCGTGCACCACACAGGGCCGGCAGTTCAGACCGGCATCACCGGCTGGGGTAGTTCGGAGAGGGAGGCGAGCACCGCTGGGTCGATGTTGAGGTGCGCCGCGACCAACTCCCTTGGCGTGTTGGCCATCCACTGTGCCAAGGTCACTTCGGCATAGTGGTCGGTCGCGAAGATCTCCAGGAACCGCAGCGTATCGGTGCCGGTGTTCTGGATATAGTGACCGCTCGACCGCTGGATGTAGCCGACGTCCCCGGCGCTGAAATCCTCGGTGTGGGCGACGGGGCCGCCGGGGAACACGGTCATCCGGCCAGTACCGCTCAGGTAGTACTGCCACTCGTCGGCGTTCGGGTGCCAGTGCAGCACACGGATGCCACCGGGCGCGAGTTCCACCAGGGCTGCAGCAATCGTCTTGGACGCCTTGAAGTTGCTCGAATCCACGATGCGCACCGTGCCGCCCTTGACCGAGAAGTTCGGCTTCTGCGCGAGCAGCGAGTAGTTGAACGGCTCCGGCACGATTGGCTGCTTGCTTTGCGCCAGGTCGTCCTGCAACGAGCCAGGAACCGTGCTTGGGAAGATGTACAGCTCCTCCTTGGGCGCCTTGTCGAAAACCGCCGGGTCGACACCCAGGCTCGCGCCCAACACGTCCTTGGGGGTATGCGCCACCCAGTCGGTGATCAGCAGGGTGCTGTCTTCCGAGAACGCACCATCGTCGAACGCTAGCAGGAACTCGCAGCCGTCCGGACCGAGACCCTGGATGGAGTGCGGATAACCCGAGGCGAAGAACCACAGATCGCCTTCCTTGATGTCGGCGGCGAAGTGGCGGCCTTGCGGATCGATCGCCGTGATGCGGGCATTCCCGTAGGTCATGTAGGCCCACTCGGCCGGCAGGTGCCAATGCATCTCGCGGATGCCCCCGGCCACCAGGCGCATGTTGACGCCGGCGATGGACTTGGCGATCGGGAAGTCCTTGACCGTGACTTGGCGCGCCCAGCCGGCCTCGGTGCGACGATTGAAGGCCTGCGCGAACGGGTATTTGAACGTCGGCATATCCCCGCGGTCGGTCGGTGGCGGCGTGAACGGCGAGGGGTTCATATTCTTCAGGGCAGGATTCTGCGGGCCCGGGTCGGTCACCGACGCGCTGTTCGGTGATGCGCCCTGGGCATGTGCGGCGGCAGCGGTGAACAAACCTCCCGCGGCGGTCGTCGCAAGGATATGCCGGCGCGACAATGGCTCCACAGTCTTACTCCATCTTGTTGGGTCGGCAGGTGAACGCGAGTCCGCCCGAAGCAGCGCCATCACAACCGGGATAGGCGAGGACTGGGCCGCCCTCACGCCGGATCAAGCAAAGTCGCATAATGCATATTATGGAAAGAGAGGGATCGCCGGTGTCGGCTAGTCGGGCAATTCCAGCACCAATCCATCGATTGCCGGCTCGATCCCAGCCGGGAGTTTTTGACACAACCAGCGCCAGTCCAGGTCGGGACCCATATGCGTCAGTATCGTCCGCCGGGCACCGACCCGCTCCGACCATTCGATCACCCGATCCACGTGGGCGTGGGTCAGATGCGGCGCGCGCTGGAAGCAGCCGACAACCCAGGTGTCCACGCCTTGGAGCGCCTCGAAGGCCGCGTCGTCCAAGGCAACGGCGTCGGTCGAGTAACCGAACCGGCCGATCCGCAAACCCGCTGTCTTCACGACGTAGTGGTCCTGCTCGAAGACGTGCACGTCCATGCCAGCCGCCTTGATCCAGTCGCCATACTCGAACGGACAGCGATCCATCACCGGACGGAAGAAGCCCGGCGGTTTCCACGGCCGGAATGCGTAGTCGAAGCGCTGGGCCAGATCCTTCAGCGTCAACTCGGTGCCGAACGCCGGCAACGGCTTGCCCACGATCCGGTTCAGAATGCGCACCTCATCCAAACCGACGATATGATCGGCATGGGCATGCGTGAACAGCACGGCGTCGACGCGCGGGATGCCGCACGTGATCAGCTGGACCCGTAGGTCGGGGCCGGTGTCGACCAGCAAACGCTCGCCCGTGTCGCCCTCGATGACGATGGACGAGCGGCTGCGGCGGTTACGGGGTTCCGCCGGGTCGCAGGCGCCCCAGTCGCCATGGCCGTCCGCGCCGCCGACCTGCGGCACGCCGGCAGAGCCGCCGCAGCCGAGAATTGTGACCCGCATCAGGCCGTGCGGCGGAACAGGCGGCGGAAATTTGCCGTGGTGAGATCGGCCAAAGCCACCGGCTCCAACCCGCGCACCTCCGCCAACACCGCAGCCGTCTTCGCGACGTAGGAGGGTTCGTTGCGCTTGCCACGGAACGGCACGGGCGCGAGGTAGGGCGAGTCGGTCTCCACCAGCAGCCGATCGGCGGGAATGTCGCGGGCTATGTCGCGGTTCTCGGTGGATTTCGGGAATGTCAGGATACCCGAGAAGCTGAAATAGCCACCCATCTTGATCGCTGCCTCGGCCAGGCCGCGGCCGGACGAGAAGCAGTGCAGGAGAAAGTCGTACTGACCGCCCTCCTCCCGTTCTTCGCGCAGGATGCTGGCGATGTCGCTATCCGCGTCACGGGCGTGGATGCACAGTGGCACGCCGGCCAGCCGAGCGGCCCGGATGTGGGCGCGGAACGAGGCCTGCTGCACGTCCTTCGGCGCGGTGTCGTAGAAGTAGT
>CAXTWC010000013.1:0-56794 GCA_964247805.1 uncultured Acetobacteraceae bacterium
CGGTAAGCCGGTTCAACTCGTCGGCGACCACATCGCTGAGCGGGCCATCGTCTGGCAGGAGTCTGCAACTGGAGGCGGCCACACGATCGATCTCGGATGCGAGGCGACGGTTGACAGCCGCCAGGCTCCAACTGGAACTAGCCGGCCCGGCGATGCTGTAGGAGAGCCGCCACTCCGGGCGAGGCGAGGTTTTCGTCACCGTCACAACGCCATCGCCAACCCCCTCGACGGAGAGCCGTTGCGTTTGTGGATCGAACTGCCCAATCACTCCGGTCGATTCCAAATCCAGCAGGCGGGCAACCGGCTCGGCCTTGATAGTCTCCCAGCCCTGAACCTGCGAGCGGTTGAAGACCACACTGCCATCGGGTTCGCAGGTCAAGTATGTGCCGTCGTAACTCACCGCGACGAGGCCATCGCCGAGATCGTCGACGTTGACGGTGGGGAAACCGCGTCCTTCCTCGATGCTGACCGATCGGCTGTCGAACATTCGACCTATGTGGCACAACTCCGATCGTCTGGCGCCCAGGACAATCAGTCGACCGCGGCGCCCCTCGGCTTCCAAGATGAGGTTCCTTGGGGCGGTCTGCGGATCGGCATGTCTGATCTGGCCGGCCGCCTCGTCAAAGTATAGCGACGTCCCGTGACAGCTCAGTAGGCGATGCGACGACTGAGGCAGCGGCATCAAGCCTCGCCAGCGCGGAACGTTCCGGTGGAGGCAGCGCTACCTGCCGGTTGCTCACCGACGGAGTAATACGGCGGACGAAGCGTCATTGACGTTGCAGCTCCCGCACTGACGTCAAGTAGCTCTGCATGCGTCCTTCGGCCGAAGTCCCGCTACGATCCGCTGCGAAGTGCAGTAAACCATACGGGTTCGTAGCATCCGGGTTGCCGCCGGGGCCTGCGTGGCGGACGAATGGGGCAAGAGACTGCGTATCGAATTGCCCGGCAGTGTAGGCGATGTAGTCGATGACGTCCTGGTCGAGATCACTCTGTCTACCCTCGCCAGCGATCTCTGACAGGTTGGTTGCGATTGTGCGTGTAATCTCGAGGATCTCGGCGTGGTTGTGCAGATTCGGCACCACCAACAAGCCTTGATCTACGTTGTTGACCAACCAAGGCGAGTAGCCCCCCTGGTCCAATAGCTCGTTGTTTACTGCTGAACTCTGCCGACGGTTCGTCGGAACGGGGATCGTGCTGATGCGGTCAAGGGTGGCGGCCGTCGCCAGTAGCGGTTCGATGCTGGCATCGCAAACAAAGTCGGGGTCGAGCATCAGCAGCGGTTGATAGCTGGTTGCGTCCGCATGGTCGACGATTGCATAGCGGCCACGAGCAAACTTCGCCCCGCCTTTGGATTGCAGCTTCTGGATCGAGAGCCGCTCCGCATCTAGCGCCGAAAGACGTGTGATAAGCGTCGTCTCGTCCAGGTCGGTGATAATATGGATGTTGCCCTCGTAGCGGCCAAACTCCAGCAAGGACGAAACCAAAGCCGCCACTTGGCCTGCAAGCTCCGGCGGCCCGAATGCAGCTATCACGACGAGCGGTCTGAAGAGGTGCAGGCGAACCAGCCGCCAGTTATCGGCCAATACGGAATATGAAAGCGCTTGGGCCGGTACACCGCTTCCGGATGGCGTGTGGCCGATCAACGGTAGATTGTAGCGCAGGTCGAGCCGGAGTTCGCCCAACTCGAGAATAAATCCTTCCCGGAATGCAATTTGCTGTTGCCGTACAACCCGCCGCGTCGACGACGAAACCCAGTCGTGGTGCAGCAGGTGTTGCAACGCCGCATAATCAGCCTCGGTCAGGAACGTGAAAGTTTCCCAGGCTGATACCGAACTCCGATCGCAGGGCATCGTGCGGTTCATTGGTTCAGCGCAGTAGAACCGGTCTGCGAGCCGCAAAGAGCATGTGCGGCGGTTTGGACTTAGAAGCAGCTCGCATCCGGCAGGCAAACCTGCCAACTGCCCAAGATTAGTTGGAACATCGAAGTCGAGCGGTTCCCGTTCGTGCCGGCCGCTCCGCGTCAGACCATACAGGTCGACTAGGACGGGAACGTCGGTCCCGCCGAGGGCGTCTAGCGCGACATGGCATAGGGCTCCCGCAGCATCGCGACACACCAAAGAACCGTGCGTCGTCATTAGCACTAACGGATGTTCCATAATTGCTCCGAAATCCTGCGACTAACCGATTGTGCCCTGCAACAGCGCCCGCATCTCTTCCCCCGCAGCGCCCAAATGGCCCAACCGTGGTTCGGTGAGCAATTTGCTTTTTACCAGGTCCAGCCGTTGGCGAAACCGTCCGATAACGGCGCGCTCGGCGTCAGCCACGCCGGGGAGGGAGCGCAGTCGCCCCATCTCGTCCTCGAGCCCCGGGGCGGAGCGGGGCAGGCGGTCGCTCTGCGCAACGTCGGTCGACTGGTGCTGCAGCATGAAGCTGCCGATGGCGACGTGGTCCAGGCCTTCGAAGTCGATGCCATGCGACATCGGGAAATCGCCCCGGTTGCGCGAAACCTTCCAGGCGAATTCCTCGACCGACTTGAAGTTGTAATGATACAAACACGCATCCGCGTTAGACGGGTCGTCGGAAAAGGCGCGGGCGTGGTACTTGCCCGGCGGCTGCTTGCGATACTCGTGCAATGCGCCGCTCGCGAGACGAAAGCTGTAGCTGCGCCGGTGGTCGGCAAACGGGAAATGAGGATGCGCCTGGATGAAGCGGCGGGGCGCCATCATCACCTTGATGTGCGCGTTCACCTCGTTCAGCAGATGCGTGTTGCGCCGGGTCAGCGGCGTCTCGCTCCATCGGGTCTGACCGGAGGAGCCAACCATCACCCAGTTGATGCCGACCGCATCCGTCTCGCGCCGCTCGTGCCAGCGAGCGAAATCGGCGATGCCGCCGTAGCGGGCGGGGTTCAGCACCAGGAACTCGTCGAGGTCGATGAACAGCGCCCATCGATACTCCAGCAGCGGAAGACTGACGTTCAGCGCGTGGCCATAGGCCTTGTTCTGTGCGGACGTGCCGGCGGCGAGTTCGCTGCGCGTCCACGTGATGACGCCTGCCATATGCAACGCGGCCAGGAGCGCGTCGGAGCCGTCATCGTTGTCGTTGGTATAGAGAAAGATTGCCTCGATCCCGAGCCGGCGGTGATGGGCAATCCACTCAAGCAGATACACACCCTCGGAACGGGCCGTTGCGACGATGGCGGTGCCCTTGGTGGGTGTGACACGATTACGCAGCGACGCGTTGCAGGCGTGGGCGAAAGACGACAACCGGCCATCGTAGCCATCCCGCGCTAGGTGGTCGAGCTCGGGGCCGATCGTGCGCAACGGCGGGCGCGGTGGAACCACGGAGGCCCCCGGGGTGAGATCGGGATCGCGCCAGCGCCAGGTTGCGGACCATGGGTCCGGTCGCGCGGCCGAGGATCCTTGCGTGACCGCGGCCGGAGCGTCCTGCGTGGCCAGCCACTGTATCAAGGCCGGCAGAGCTGTCTTGGCGTAGAAGTCGGTGGTGAAAAGCGCCAGCACCCGACCGTGCATTGCCTTATCGTGACGCAAACTGCCGGCGATCCGGTCGAATTCGTCAATCGTCAGCAATGGCCAAATCGCTTCAACGAGGGCTGCGTGGATCTGGGACGCCCCGGACATCAGCAGCGCCGTGATCGCTTCGGTCCAGGGTACCGATGTGGCGAAACTGGCCTTGGCACGGGCAATGAATTGCTCCATGGCCGGTCCAATGCCGCCCTGCAGTGACGGGCCAGGGACCAAGCTGAAGCGTTCCCATGTTGCGGGGACAGACCGATTGGCTTCCAAGGCGCCACCAGGGATGGCGGAGAGGAAGCCATTGGTTACGGCACTCCGTAATGTGCCAGTCTCTTCGTTCTCCCCCGCGTAGAGAAGCAGGCCGCTTCCGGGTGAGATTTCGCACGGTAGGATGGGGCCGCCGTTCGCTGGATTGACTCCGAACGGCAGGCAGCGGAGGCCGAGGCCACCGCCGGTTAGCAGGCATAGCGGTATGATCTGGTGGTTGAGCTCGCCCGGCGGAACATGCAGGGCGCGCCGGTTCGCGACGTCGATTGCCAGCACCGTTCCATGACTCGTGTGGGCGGTGAACACTGTGTCCATTCAAGCTTCCCGTGGGTGGAAGGGCTAACCTCCCATGCGCCGTGCTAGACCGTTCTGGACGGCAAACCCCGTGCAAGTCCAGTCACCGTAACATGCTCAGTCTGCCCCGCCCAGGAGCGCTGGTCAGCAGCCTGGCCCAGTGATCCGGGCGGAAGCTCGTGCTTGACCACCGCCGGGAAACCAGCCGGACTTTGGGCTCTCGCCGAACAACATGGTGCAAGGTTCACCTGCCGAGTTGAGACGACACGCTCCCTTGATACGACGCATCCCCACATTCGCTTGATGGGGTAAGGTAGGGCGGAAAGCTTAACGCAACGTGAACGGGCGCACCGTGCTGGTGCTGCTACTCCGAACCGCCATTCTTCAGGTGCGCTGGCGGCACCACGAGCGGCCCGGATTGCTTGGTCACGTCCCGGGAAGGGTTGTCACCTAGATCCACGCCGTTGCAGCCGGCAAGCATAATGCAGAGGAGACTGGCAACGACACGGATTCGCATAGGTGAAAACTCGCCTAGCCATCCCCAGCCGTCAACACGCCTGTCGCTAGATCGCCGAACTCCACTCCACTGGGACAAGGCGATAACCAGTGCCCACCTTCTCCACATAGCCAGCAGACGGGAAGGCGAAGTGGTAGCCGGCCACCAGCATCTTCTCGCTTGCCGCCATGTCGTAGAATTTGTGCCGGGTGGCTTGGGCCTGTTCCGGATCATGGTCGTACATCACGTGCCAGTCGGGGTTGCGCAGGAAGAACTCGGGGATGTTGGTCACGTCGGACTGCACCAGCATGCGGCTGGACCCCGACGCAACGGCGAACGACGTATGGCCGGGCGTATGACCCGGCGTGGACAGCGCGGTTATGCCGGGTGCCACCTCCTGGCCCCACTTATAACGTCCGATCCGCTCGTCGAGCCCGGTCAGCACCTTGCGATTGTTAGTGAAATAATTCTTCGTCACGGCATCGGTCGCGCGGCCCATGTTATCGTCGCTCATCCAGAACGCCCAGTCCGGTTCCGGCGCGATGATGGTCGCGTTGGGGAAAGCGATAGCGCCATCGGTGGTGCGCAGGCCATTGGTGTGGTCAGGGTGTAGGTGAGAGATCACGACGATGTCGATGTCCCCTGGTCGCACGCCGGCAGCCGCGAGGTTTGGGAATAGTTGCCCTACCGCGCCATCCGGCGAAGGACCGTTGCCGGTGTCGATCAGCACCAGCTTGGAACCGGTGTTGATCAGGGTCGGGTTGAACGGCACCGTCACCTTGCCCGCAGGCATGAACGCGTCGCCGGCGGCCACCAAGGCCTGGTCCGGCGGCACGTTGGTGACGAAGCTGGCCGGCATCGGGAAGGTGCGGGCGCCATCATGCAGGATGGTGACCTCGTATTCACCCAGCTTGAACCGGTAATAGCCCGGCGCCTGCTGGCCCGAGATCGGCGCGGCAGCCTGGGCGAAAGGCGGGGCCAAAGCAGGGGCTAGCGCGACCGTGGCGGCCCCCGTGAGCAGGGTTCGGCGGCTGACTTGCATGGCGTCTTGCTCCCTAGCGGCTTGCAGCGCCGCACCCTGCGTGTACTCCGGAGCCTGGGCGGCTCACAAGTCAGCACCCGGCAGGAGACGGCGATGTGCAACGATTTCGGCAACCATGTGCCCTACAGCGTCTATGTGGAGGAATTCAGCCACCTTCGCCTGCCGCTCACCGCCGCGTCCGATGGTGCCGTACCGAACCTTGAACCGCGGGATGAAATCTGGCCCACGGACAAGGCCGTGGTGTTCCGCCCGGCGCCGGGCGGTGTGGCGCTGGCGCAGCTCCCCTGGGGCTTGGCGCCGGGGCGGGCGGGCGCGAGGGCCGTGATCAACATGCGCGCCGAGGGGCGGCGCTTCACCACCGGCCGTTGCCTGGTGCCGGCCTCCCACTACTACGAGTTCACCGGCGCCCGGAGTCCGAAAACCCGCTGGCGGTTCAGCCGGGCGGGCGAGGACTGGTTCTGCTTCGCCGGG
The DNA here is from genome assembly GCA_964247805.1 of uncultured Acetobacteraceae bacterium. Taxonomy (GTDB): domain Bacteria; phylum Pseudomonadota; class Alphaproteobacteria; order Acetobacterales; family Acetobacteraceae; genus LMUY01. The sequence goes on from CAXTWC010000013.1 coordinate 6,104, forward strand.
CTGGTCGGCAAGGGAGAGGCGGCCGAGGCGTTCACACTCCTCACCGTGGACGCCGGGCCAGATGTCCAGCCGTACCACACCCGGCAGCCAGTGGTGCTGGAGCGAAGCGACTGGGCGGGTTGGCTGGACGGCGCGGAGGGCCTGCTACATCCATCGCCGGCTGGCAGCCTCGTGGTGGCGGAAGCCCCTCGGGCGGCTGCGGCTGGGACGCTGCTGTAGCGGGCGGCTACTTCTGAGCCCCACCGGCGAGCGCCGACAGGTCTACCCCGTTCACCAGTATCTTGGCGTTGTCCACCGTGATCTGCCACACGGCCTGGTCGCCGGAGGTCCGCGCGATGCCCTTGAGGAAGATCACCACCGGCACCGCCTGTTGCAGCATCGGGTCGGATTGCGCCTTGGCGACCAAGGCATCCAGTCCGCGTGCCGTCAGTTCGGCCTGGCCCTTGACGGATTGTGGCCCCGTGCTGGTGAACTTGCCGCTGCCCGCGATCTGCGTCCCAGCCACATCCAACCCCAGCGCGTCGAAGCCGAAAGCAATGCCCCCGTTTGCGTAGAGCGCCGCGAAGTCGGTCTCCGGGATCGTCGTCTTCTGTCCTGCAGGCACCGGTGCAGTCGCATCCAGCCCCATCTTGGTCAACGCACCGACGCTCACGTTCGAAAGCGTCGGGTGGATGGTGATGTGGGTCGGCACATAGACCGCGAGCGGCGGCGGCAACGTGTCGAGCACCAGGCCGTCCAACGTGAACCCGAAGCTGGCGGAGAGCAGGTTGGACGGTGCATCGCCCCCAAAGCTCAACTCCGCCTTGCTGAAGGCGCCGCTCGCACCGGCGATCTCGAACTTTGCATCCTCCATCGCCTCGTCCAGCTTACCGCCGGTCAGGATGGCATGGGCCTGCTCCAGCATCGCGTGCAGTTTGGCCCTCTCCTCCGGCGTCGGCCCGCCCTTGTCGGGTGCAGGCTTCAGCATCCGCCCGAGATCGGCTGCCAAATGCACCAGCGGGATCAACTCGTTATGCGCCAGGCCGGTGAGGGATGAGACCACGTGCAGCCGTTCGGCCTGTAGCGCAAAGGCCGAGCCGTCCGGCATCGCCGCCTTCGTGGAGTAGCTGGTCGCCGTGATATCGGACAATACGTCGGCATGTGTTGGATCGAGCGGCTGAGTGCTGGACTGCGACGTCATCTGCCCAATGTGGGTGAGCGAGGCGGCCGTCCCGCCTTCCTTCTCGATATCGATCGGGGCGATGGTGCCGCCGCTGGTCGTGGCCGTTGCGAACCTGGTGTCGAACACCCCGTGGCTGTCTTGCTGGCCGAGCTTGACGCGGTAGGTGACGGGCTGCTGGTGCGTGCCTGCCGGGTTCGCATTCTTCGCGTCCGGCAGGTTGGGCACCGTCTCGGTGGTGGTGATCGTAAGGTTGGGGGGAAATTGCTGGTCATCCAGCGCCCACCGTGTGCCGTCCAGCTCACGGGCCTTGCCGGTGAAGGCGGCATCCGGCGGATCGACTTTGCCGAACGGCGCCAGAGGCACGCGGACGAGGTAGTGGTCGCCTTCGGGTGTGAGCTGTACGGGCCGGGTCGGAAGGGCTACCGTGCCGGCCGTCGCTGTCTTGAGCCACGTCGTGATCTGCGCCTCGAGCGCGTGCGCCTGCTCCGGTGTTGGTTGGGTCTGAGCTGCGGCGCCTCCGCCGAGTGCCGCGGCGGCGATGCCGCCAAGTGCCAGGGCCATGCCGAGGGCAGGCAGCGACGGGCGGTAAGAATACATTCGGCGTCCTCGGCGATCTTGTGGTGCGGGATGGTGCCCGAGATTGGTCCGCTAAGAAACTAGTACAGCGTTTCCGTTAATCGACTCCTACTGCCGATGGCATTGCTCGAGGTTTCGCCGCATCGGAAAGGCTGGCTTGCCACCGAACGAGCTTACTGGCTCGCCATCATCGACGTAGCCGTAGCGCCGGTAGAACTCGTGGGCCGTGACCGTGCTCGTCAGGGTGCAGGCCGTGTGACCCAACTGGATGGCGCGGCTTTCCATTGCCGCCATCAGTGCTTTGCTGATGCCGCGGAAGCGGGCCCAGGGCGCTACGTAGTTCACGGCGATCCTGCCATCCAGCAACACCGTGCCGACCCCGGCGATGCCACCGGGGTCGACCGCCACGATGACGCCCAGTGGGTTGGAGTCGATCCAGCCTTTTACCCGGTCGGGGGTTTTGCTAGCGAGCCAACGATCGAGGATCGCGGGATTGGCGTCGTGATCGGCGAGACAAAGTTGCTCGATCGATTGCCGGACGACCGCGCAGATTTCGGCGGCTTCATCGGGCAAAGCAGCGCGGATGGTGTATATGCCGCAGGTTCCCGCGGCTCAGTCGCTCGCCATCTGCACGGCGGCAACGTCCAGCAGCCGCTCGATGACTTCCGGCTCCTGCGCCCCGGCGATGGCGTGGCGGCCGGCGACGACGAAACATGGCACGCCGTTGATGCCCAGCCGGTGCGCGCGCAGATTGTCGGCATGCACGCCATCCAGCTCCGCATCGCTGGACAGCATTGCGCGCGCGGCCGCCGGGTCGAGCCCGCACGAGGCAGCGACGGCGCACAACACCGATACGTCACCCACGTCGCGCCCGTCGGCGAAATGCGCGGCGAACAATGCCTCCACCATCTCGTCGGCGCGGCCGAACCGGGCCGACCAGCGAACGACCCTGTGCGCGTCCACGCTGGACGGTGTGCGGCGCACGCGGTCGAAGCGGAACTGCACCCCCTCGGCCCGGCCGATCTCCGTGATGGAGGTATACAGCCGCCGTGCCCGATCCTCGCCACCGAACTTGCGCACGACATAGTCCGAGCGGGACATGCCCAGCCGTGGCATGTCCGGATTGAGCAGGAACGGTCGCCAGACCAGGTCCACCAGCAAGTCGGGCCGGCGGCGGATCGTACGGATCAGCCGCCTGGTGCCGAGATAGCACCACGGGCAGACCAGATCGTGCACGACCTCAACGGTGAGGCGTGCCTTCGGCGGGGCGAGGACGTTCACCGAACCAGTATAGCGGGGTCCACGAAAGCGTCACATGCTTTCTGTCGCGTGTGCTCCCACCCGTCCGCGTGGGCCTAGACCTCGCCGTAGGAGGAGATAATCGGGTCGATCCGGAACTCCTCGAGGAAGAAATCGATCACCGCCCGCGTGCGGGGTGCAAGGTTGCGTCGCGACGGATAGACCGCGGAAATGGCACTGCGTGGCGGCTCCCACCCGGTCAGCACCGGTTGCAGCCGCCCGTCCGTCAGCTCGGTCCCGAAGAACCAGATCGGCAGCACGGCAAAGCCCAGGCCCGCCATTACCGCCTCCCGCACGCCTTCGCCGTTGTCGGTGCGGAACCGTCCGGCGACGTTCACTGTGACGGGGCCCTCGGACCCTTCGAAGCGCCATTCCGCCGGGGTAGCCGACCCAGTGAAAACGATGCAGGGCAGGCGGGCGAGTTCGGCGGGATGGTGCGGCTCGCCATACGCCGCGATACAGGACGCGGATGCCACCGCGACCCTGCGGTAGGAGCCGATCTTGCGGGCCACCAGACTGGAGTCCTGCACGGCAGACACGCGGATGGCGAGATCGATGCCTTCCGCGACAAGGTCGGATACGCCGTCCGACATCCGCAGGTCGATCGACAGTTCCGGGTAGCGCTCCAGCAGGCGGGGAATGCGAGGCGCCACATATAGCCTACCGAATGTGGAGGATGTGCCCAGCCGCACCAATCCGCCCGGCATGCTGTGGCGCCGACCGACCGACGCCTCCGCTTCCTCCACGCTATCCAGCACCCTGCGGGCATGGCCCAGCAAGTCCCGTCCGTCCTCGGTCAACCCCAGGCTGCGGGTGGTGCGCTGGATCAGCCGGGCGCCGAGATGCTCCTCCAAGGCCGCGACCTGGCGCGAGACGGCGGGCTGGGTAGTGCCCATCTCGCGCGCCACTGCCGAGAACGATTGCGACTCCGCCACGCGCACGAACACTCGGAAGGCGGCCACGACGTCCACGATCTATGCCGCCTTATCATTGGTCATATCCGCGTGCGCATGGTTCCTTAACGCAGCCTTAACGACGAGATTGCAGTAGGCGGAACTGTCAACGTCCGCTAAGAACGGGTCAGCCATGCACATAGGTGGAACTACCCTCACACGCCAATTGGAAGCTTTCCGGGCCGGGCTGCTCGCGCGATTGCCCGCGGCGGACCGTCTGGCGATTTTGCACGCGGCGGAGGATTTGCGCGCCAGCGTCGACGTTCGCAAGTCGCCCGAGGTCGGCGATCGCGCGCCGGAGTTCGCGCTGCCCGACCAGCACGGCCGGATCGTGCAGTTGGCGGAGCGCGTGGCGCACGGTCCGGTGGTGGTGTTGTTCGTGCGTGGCGGGTGGTGCCCGTTCTGCACGTTGACGTTGCGCGCCTACCAGGAGGCATTGCCCGCGATGGAAGCCGCTGGTGCCGATCTGCTGGCGATCACGCCGCAGCCGGCGCCGAGTTGCAGTGCCGTCGCGGAGCGCGACCTGCTGGCGTTCCCCGTGCTCTCGGACGTTGGAAACCAAGTGGCCGACCGGTATGGCGTGGCGTATGAATTGGCGCCCGCCCTGCGATCGCTTTATGCGCGGTTGGGCCACGATTTGCCGAAGTTGAACCGCACCGGCGATTGGCGCGTGCCACTGCCCGCGACCTTCATCATCGGAACCGATGGCGTGGTGGTTCGCGCCCATGTCGAGCCCGTCGCACATCGCCGTCTCGAGCCGGCGGAGGTGGTTCAGACACTGAAGCAACTGATGCTGGAGAGTGTTCGCGTGCATGCCTGACGACGGTGGCTACGCCAGCCTATGGGATTGGCGGCGACGTGTCGGCACACTGTATGCGACCGTCAGGGAAGCCCGGCACTGCGAGGCGGCTTGGATGGCTTGGCGCGAGGGGCGCGACGCACTTTTCAAGACGCACCCGCAGTCGCCTCTGGATGAGCAACAACGGTCTAGTTTCAAGGCTCTGCCATTCTTTGAGTACGATCCGGCCCTGCGGTTTACGGTCCAGCTCAGGGCTGCAGAGGGCGCATCGTTCCTCGTCTCGGCTGGCGCGGATGGCGATGTTCGACTGCGGTGCTTTGCCCAGACAGACGGCCTTCGCCAAGCAATCGGGCGAGAGCTGAGCCTGTTTTGGGTAGAAGGGTATGGCGGTGGTGTATTCCTGCCCTTCGCCGACGCAACGAGCGGCGACGACACCTACGGTGGTGGGCGCTACTTGCTAGACACGATCAAGGGCGCCGATCTCGGCACCGACGTGGCGGGGCGCACGGTGCTGGACTTCAACTTCGCCTACAACCCGTCGTGCAGCTACTCGGAGCGATACACCTGTCCCCTCACACCGGCAGACAATCGACTGTCAATACCGGTGCGAGGCGGAGAGAGGCGGTAGCTTAGCGGCTGTGGAATTCGGTCGGAGGTAGGGTCACCGGCATTGCGGACTGCCAACCCTTGAAACCGCTGAACCAAGTGCGAACTTTGGCCGCGATCGCGAGAGCGAGTTGACGCTGGCCTTCCTGGGCCAGGAGCATCGCTTCGCCAGACTGCTGAAACATATCCATTTCGAGGTCCTTTCGATGTGTTGCGGAAGGACGTTTCCTTGGTTAGTGAGCAATACATAAGCGTTCATGGTGCGCTGCACAAGGGAAAAATGGTGCGCTGCACCAATTCGCTTTCGGCATCCTCGCAGGCGTCTCCCCCCCCTGCGAGAGGGTCGGGGTGAGGCAGCTAAGCCGCTGATAGATCCCGCATTCGCCTTCACCCTGTCCCTGTCCCCCCGTAACAAAGGAAGGAGAAACGCCCTAGCCGCGCATGGCAGCGCGTTGCCGCACCAAGGCCAACATCGCCTGGCAGATCGGGACCGGCGCTTCGACCCAACCCGCCATCTCGACGACGGCGCCCAGGATCGCCTCGATCTCCAGAGGGCGGCCTAATTCCAGATCCTGCAGCATCGACGTCTTGTGGCGCCCGACCTCCGCCGCGCCCTCGATGCGCTTGTCTACGTCCAGCGCGAACCGCACCCCTAGAAGCTCGGCGACGGCTTGGCCCTCCAGCATCATCGCTCGCGCAACCGCACGGCTGCCAGGGTCGCCGGTGATCACGTCCAGTGTCGCCGTGGTGAGCGCGCTAATCGGGTTGAACGCCATGTTTCCCCACAGCTTTACCCACAACTCGTCGCGGATGCGGGGGCGGACCGGCGCCTTCATCCCGGCGGCGATCATCAGACCGGACAGCTTGCCCGCTCGCTCGGAACGTTCGCCGCTTGGCTCACCCAGGCTGAACCGGTCGCCGTAGGTGTGGTCCACTACGCCGGGCTCCGGCACGGTCGCTGCTGGGTAGACGATGCATCCAAGGCACTGCGACGGCGGCAACGCGGCGCACAACGCGCCCGACGGGTCGATCGCGGCGATCCGCCGGTCTGCGAACGGAGCGGGCAGGCCGTATGTGTACCACCAGGGCACGCCATTCACCGCGCTGACGATCGTGGTACCAGGGCCCACTAGGGGAGCCAATTGCGGCAAGGCGGGTTCCAGGGAGTGCGCCTTCAGCGTGATCACCAGGTAGTCCTGCGGGCCGATCGCGTCGCCATGAGCCACTGCATTGGGCCGCGTGGTGATACGATCGCCGCCCGACTGCAGCACGAGGCCGTCCCGCTGCACCGCCGCCAAATGCGGTCCGCGCGCGACGATCGATACCTTGGTCCCGGCCGCCTCCAGCTTGGCTGCCAAGTAACCGCCGATCGCCCCGGCGCCGAATACGCAAATACTGGCCGTGGCCATCAGCCGGCGGTCTCCGGAGCCAGCCCCAGCTTCGCGGCCAAGCCAATGCGTTGCACCTTGCCGGTGGCGCCCTTGGGGATGTCCTGCATCACCACGACCCGGCGCGGGACCTTGAATGCGGCCAGCCGGTTGGAGGCGAAGGCGCGCACGTCGGCCTCAGTCACATTCTCGCCGGGTCGGGGCACGACGACGGCGCCGACCTCCTCGCCCAGCTTGTCGTGTGGGATGCCGAAGGTGCAGGCCTGCGCAATGCCGGGGTGGTCCAGCAGCACCACGTCTACTTCCAGCGGGCTGATCTTTTCGCCGCCGCGGATGATGATCTCCTTCAGCCGCCCGGTCAGGAACAGATAACCCTCCTCGTCCAGCCGGCCCTGGTCGCCGGTCCGGAACCAGCCATCGGTGAACGCTTTCACGTTCGCCGATGGATTGTTGTCGTAGCCCGGCGTCACGTTGGGGCCGCGGATCACCACCTCGCCAATCCCGCCCAATTCTCCAGGGCCCGGTTGGGGAAGCAGCGTCCCGTCATCGTCCATGATTGCGACCTCCGGCCCGGCTGCGACGCCCACCGAACTCGGCTTGCGCGCCCGCGGGGGCAGGGGGTTGGACGCCATCTGATGCGTAGCCTCGGTCATGCCGTAGGACTCGATCACCGGGGAGCCGAACACCGCTTCCAGTTCCGCCATCACCTGCGGCGGCAGCGAAGCGGATGACGAGCGGATGAACCGAAGCTTCGCCGCCTTCGCCTGCTCGGTGTGAGCCCGCATACGCATCAAGATTGCCTGGTGCATCGTGGGTACGGCTGTGTACCAGGTGGGGCGCACATCCGCGAGCCATTCGCCGAACTTGAACGCGTTGAAGCCCGGCGTGCAGCAGACCGCTGCCCCCGCGGAAAGTGAAGCCGTGACGCCGGCAATCAGGCCGTGGATGTGGAACAGCGGCATGATGTTGAGGCAAGTGTCGGCCGGGCTCAACGCCAGGGCCGCCGCGATGTGCCGGGCGGAAGCGGCGAGGTTGCCGTTGGTCAACGGCACGATCTTGGGGCGCGCCGTCGTACCGGAGGTGTGCAGCACCAAGGCCGGGTCCTCCGGGCGGGGTGGCTCGGCCGAGGCATCGCCAGAGGGTAGGGCGGAGGCGTCCAGGGTGAACGCGCCGGCGGCACCCTGGCCGGGGTGCAGGGTCAGCACCGGCAGTTGCAAGCGGCTGGCAACGTCCTTCGCCGGGCCGCTGTCGTCCGCGGCAAGCAGGATGGCGGCGGGCTGCAGGTCCTGCAGATAGAACTCGAATTCGTCTGCCTTATAGGCGGGATTGAGCGGGGCGGCGCAGCAGGAGGACGCGATGGTGAGGAACGCCGTCGCCATCTCCGGGCCGTTCGGCAGCACGATGGCGACCCGGTCTCCCCGCCCGATCCCGGCGCCAGCCAAGGTCGTGCGCACTGTTTCGGCCAGCGCACGGAGCTCGGCACCGCCCAGCCACGCGCGGCCCGGCGCGCCGATCGCGCGCGCGCTGTTCGCAGTAGAAACGATATCCCAAACGGTATTGTTCATGCAGGCCCTCGGTCCACACGTCCGAACGACGATGTGACGCTGTCTTTACTGGAGGCGCTTTGGCAGGGCCAGGGTCGCGTTTGTGCCGCCTTGGCTCCCTCATCCCGGCCCTCTCCCATGGGGAGAGGGAGAGCAAGCGGGGAGCGAACTCAGACGTTCAGTGTCGCGAGATACGGACGGGCGGCTGGGGCGGACTGCAGCCGTGGCTGCTCCTGCACGGCGGGCTCACGCGTCTTCATCCGCTTCAGGACAAGGATCGCGAGCAGGGCCGCAACCAAATTCGCCGCGCTAGCCACCCAAAACACCGCGATCCAGCCCTGGCTCGCCTGCAGATACGCCGACAACGGGACCAGCAACGCGGCCGTCCCCTTCGCCGTGTAGAGCATCCCATAGTTTGCTGTGCAGAACCGTGAGCCGAATCGGTCGCTGCAGGCCGCCGGAAAAAGGCTGTAAATTTCCCCCCAGGCGAAGAATACCAGGCCGGTCAGCAGCACGAACAGGACCGGGTTGTGCGCGAAGCCGACCAGGGCTGCGATCCCCACTGCTTCCATCAGGAAGGCCACGAACATCGTGTTCTCACGTCCGATCCGGTCCGACACCCAGCCGAAGAATGGGCGGGTCACGCCGTTCATCACGCGGTCGATCGACAAGGCGAAGGTGAGCGCCGGCAGTGTCAGACCCATCACTGAGACCGGGACCTTCGCCACCCCGTAATCCGTGGCGATGGCGGCAAGCTGGGCGGTTGCCATCAGTCCGCCAGCCCCGACCAGGACGAAAATCACATACATGACGTAGAACGCCGGCTCCCGAAGCACTTGGGACGGCGTTTTGTCATGTCGGGAGGCCAAGATCGGCGTCGCCGGCGCGGGTGGCTTGCGCAGGAACAAGGCCGCCAGCACGACGCAACCACCCTGCGCCAGGCCGAATGTCAGGAAGGCGGATTGATAGCCGTGGCTGCTGACCCAGTTGGAGATCGGGATGATGGTCAACGCCGACCCGGCACCGAAGCCCGCCGCCGTCAGCCCGGCAGCCAGGCCGCGACGATCCGGGAACCACTTGAGCGCATTCCCCACGGCAGTGCCGTACACCAGCCCGGCGCCCAGACCACTGATCGCGGCACCGGCATACAGCAAGGGTAGCGAGTCGGCGCTGGCGTTCAGCGACCAGCCTGCCGCGACCAGAATGCCACCCGCGACCGTCGCGATCCGAGGACCGATCCGATCCACCAGGTAGCCCTCGAACGGCAGCAACCAGGTCTCCGTGATCACGAACACGCTGAATGCGACCTGGATGGCGCCACGGCCCCAGTGATGCGCCGCGTCCATCGGGCCGACGAACAGCGTCCAGCTGTATTGCAAGTTGGCGATCAGGATCATCCCGACGATCCCGAGACCCAGCTGAAGCCACCGACCGTTCAAACCCGCCATCAACCCCGCCCATACGTCGCCGTCGCCGACACTACGCTGGTTGAGGTGAAGAATATGACAACGAACCGTCAGCCGTTCCGTAAAGCCGTTGCTGGCCTGTGGGATGCTGTAAATGCTTTACTGGTCGGCAGCCTCGACCCGGTTCGTCAGCGCGCCGATGCCCTCGATGACGACGCTGACCTCCATGCCCGGACGCATCGGCAGCACGCCGACAGAGGTCCCGCAGGCGATCAGGTCGCCGGGATGCAGCGTCATCTCCTGCGAGAGCAGGCTGACGATGCGGGCCGGCGGCAGGATCATGTCTGCAGCAGGATAATTCTGCCGTTCACGTCCGTTCAGCAGCGTGCGGATGGTGAGGGATGCCGGGTCGACCCCGGTCGCGATGGCGGGGCCAACGGGCCCGAACGTGTCGCAGCTTTTGGCCCGCGCCCATTGCGGGAAGCTGGGATCGGCGTGCAGCGTGTCGAGCGCGGTCACGTCGTTCACCGCGGTGTAGCCGAAGATCGCCGCGTCTGCCTCCACCTCGGTAACGCGCGAGCAACGGCGGCCGATGACGATGCCCAATTCCCCTTCATACACGATCTTGCCGGTGTAGCCGGCGGGCGCCCGGATGGTTCCCCCCGGCGGCAGCAACGAGCTCGTGGCCTTGAGGAAGTAGAGCGGAGTCTCGGGGACCGCCTGGCCCAGCTTGGCCGCCAGCGCATGGAAATTGTTCCACAGCCCGATGAACTTGCCGGGCAGAACGGGCGGCAGGAGCGTCAGGCTGGCAAGCGGGAGCGGCTCGCCGGCGGGTGCCGCCGCTGCAAACATGTCCCCCTGGTGGGGGTGGACGTGATCGCCGTCCAGAATTCCGAACCCGCCCTCGTAGCGAACCCAAAGCGCCATGCCGTCAGCCCCCTTTGCCGTCAACTGTCCAGCTGCGGCCGGAGCGAGTCGAGCGCCGCCTGCAGGATCACCGCTGCCGCCATCCGGTCTACCGTCGCCGCGCGTCGGGCCCGGTTGGCGCCTTGCGCGGTCAGGGCCCGGTTCGCCTCGGCCGAGGTGAGGCGCTCGTCCCACATCGCGGCCGGCAGCCCCGTGGCGTCGGTCAGGGCAAAGGTCCAGTCGCGGGCGGCCTGGGCGGCCGGGCCGAGCGTGCCGTCCATCAGCAATGGCAGCCCGACCACCAGCCCGCCCACATCCTCCCGCTTGGCGATCGCCAGGATCGCGTCAGCCGCTTCGGCCAGCTTGCCGCGCCGGATCGAGCCGAACGGGCTGGCCAGGACCCGGCGCACATCGCTCAGCGCGAGCCCGATGGTGCGGGTGCCCGGGTCCAGCCCGAGCAGGCGATGGTTGCGGGGCAGGTGGGCGTGGAGATCGGTCAGGTTGAACAGGGGCATGGGGAACCGTTATGGTCGCTGCTTCCCATCCAGCCAAGCGGATCGCCGTTGATCCTGCTCGGCGGGTTGACCGTCGCCGTGCCAAAGATCGTGTGAAAGAGCCAAGCTTTGTGTGAAAGAGAATGAATGTCGCTTGACCCCGCGACCGTCCGCCGCATCGCCAAACTCGCCCGCATCCGGGTGGAGGAGGTGCAGGTCGCCCCGCTGCAGGCTCAGCTCAACGGTATCCTCGGCTGGATCGAGCAGCTGAACGAGGTGGACGTGGAGGGCATTGCCCCGTTGACCGGCGCCGCCGACATGGCCCTGCGGTTGCGCGCCGACCAGGTGACGGATGGCGGCATCGCCGAGCAGGTGCTGGCCAATGCACCGGACCGGGTCGGCCCGTTCTTCACGGTGCCGAAGGTGGTGGAATGAGCGTGGTGCAGCTTCTCCCTCCCACTTATCTGCTCCCTCTCCCCCTGGGAGAGGGCTTTTTCCCGCGGGTAGGGTGGCTGGCATGAGCCTCACCGAACTCGGCATCGCCGCCGCCGCGGATGCCCTGCGGGGCAAGCAATTCACCGCCCGTGAACTAGTCCAGGCGCATCTGGACGGCATGGAGCAACTCGCCGCCCTCAACGCCTTCATCACGACCACGCCGGACGCAGCCCTGGCGCAAGCCGACGCGTCCGACGCCGCCTTGGCCCGCGGCAACGGCGCCTCCCTGACCGGCATCCCGCTCGGCATCAAGGACCTGTTCTGCACAGCGGGCGTCCGCACCACAGCCGCCAGCCGCATCCTCGAGCCATTCGTGCCCCCGTACGAGAGCACCGTGACGGCCAACCTGCTGCGGGACGGCGCCGTGTTCCTTGGCAAGACGAACCTCGATGAATTCGCCATGGGCTCCTCCAACGAGACCAGCGCGTTCGGCCCGGTTACCAACCCATGGTCGCCCGAGGGCGTCAAACTCGTGCCCGGCGGCTCCTCCGGCGGGTCGGCGGCGGCGGTCGCGGCGGGAATGGCGATGGGGGCTACCGGTACCGATACCGGCGGGTCGATCCGTCAACCGGCCTCGCTCTGCGGCATCGTGGGCATGAAGCCGACCTACGGACGGTGCAGCCGCTGGGGCGTGGTGGCGTTCGCCTCCTCGCTGGACCATCCCGGCCCGTTTGCCCGCTCGGTGCGGGATGCGGCCGTTTTGCTCGGCTCGATGGCAGGGTTCGATCCCAAGGACAGCACCTCCGCCGACCGTCCGGTGCCCGATTTCGCCGCCGCTTGCGCGCGCGGAGTGAAGGGGCTGCGCATCGGCGTGCCCCGCGAATACCGGCAGGATGGCATGTCGCCCGAGATCGGGGCGCTGTGGGACCGAGGCCTTGCCTGGCTACGCGACGCCGGCGCCGAGACGGTCGACGTGTCCCTGCCGCACACCAAATACGGTCTTGCCGCCTACTATATCATCGCGCCGGCAGAGGCCTCCTCCAACCTCGCGCGCTACGATGGCGTGCGCTTTGGCCACCGGGTCGGGGGTGAGGATCTGGCGGACCTCTACGAGCGCACCCGCGCGGACGGGTTCGGTGAGGAAGTGCGTAGGCGTATCCTCATCGGTACCTATGTGCTATCTGCTGGATATTACGACGCGTATTACACCAAGGCGCAGAAGGTCCGCGCCCTGATCCTGCGCGACTTCCACGAGGCTTTCCGCCAGGTGGACGCGCTGCTGACGCCGACCACGCCCAATGCCGCCTTCGCGCAGGGTGACAAGACAGCCGACCCGGTGACGATGTACCTGAACGACGTGTTCACCGTGCCCGGCGACCTCGCAGGCATCCCCGCGATGTCGGTGCCGGCCGGGCTGGACAGCACCGGATTGCCGCTCGGCTTGCAGGTGATGGGCAAGCCGTTCGACGAAGAAACCGTGTTCGCGGTGGGAGCCGCGATTGAACATGCCGCCGGGTTCACCGCCCGTCCGCGGCTCAGAGTAGGAAACAACACCCATGGCAGTTGATTTAGCCGGCAAGTCGCTCGATGCACTCAAGACGATCCTGCGCAACCACGAGGTCGCCGGCAAGACGAATGCCGCCTCGTTCAAGGCGGCGCTGACCGAGCTCGGCTCGAGGACGACCTCCGGGCTCACCCTGGCTGGCACGCTGGCGATGATCGTGGCGGCGGCCAAGGAAGGGCAGTTCATCAGCTACAAGACCATTGCGGTGCAGAGCGGCGCCAAGCCGAGCAACCTGAACGTCAGCATGCCGAAACACCTGCTGGCTGTATCCGAATACGGCCACCGCAAGGGCTATCCGATGCTCTCCGCGATCGCGGTCAGCCAGAGCCATGTGGCCGACGGAGGTATGGAGCCCGCGACGCTCGACGCTTTCTGCAAGTGCGCCGCGGGACTCGACTACGTGGTCGAGGACCAGCAGGAGTTCTTGAAGGAGCAGCAGGCGGCGGTGTTCAAGGCGGCAAAGGACGGGCGCCTTTGAGCTACACGATCGGCGATTACGAGATCGTCTGCGGCCTGGAGGTCCATGCCCAGGTCACCAGCAACGCCAAACTGTTCTCCGGCGCTTCCACCGAGTTCGGCGCCGAACCCAACAGCCAGGTGAGTTTCGTGGATGCCGGCTTCCCCGGCATGCTGCCCGTGGTGAACGGCGAGTGCGTCGCCCAGGCGGTGCGCACCGGGCTCGGGCTGGACGCGCAGATCAACCTCGTCAGCCGGTTCGATCGCAAGAACTACTTCTACGCCGACCTGCCGCAAGGCTACCAGATCAGCCAGTTGTACCACCCGATCGTGGGCGCCGGGCATGTGGAGATCGAGGTCGACGGCAGCACGCGCCGCATCGGCGTGACCCGGCTGCACCTGGAGCAGGACGCTGGCAAGTCGCTGCACGACCAGGACCCGGCGCGTTCCTTCATCGACCTCAACCGCTCGGGCGTGGCCTTGATGGAGATCGTGTCCGAGCCCGATATCCGCTCCCCGGAGGAGGCCGGCGCGTATCTGCGCAAGCTTAGGTCGATCCTACGCTATCTCGGCACCTGCGACGGCAACATGGAGGAGGGGTCAATGCGTGCGGACGTGAACGTCTCCGTCCGCAAGCATGGCGAGCCGTTCCGCACGCGTTGCGAGGTGAAGAACGTGAACTCCATCCGCTACGTCATGCAGGCGGTCGAGGCGGAGGCGCACCGGCAGATCGAGGTGTGGGAATCGGGTGGTGAAGTCGTGCAGGAGACGCGGTTGTACGACCATGTCCGCGGCGAGACGCGTTCGATGCGCTCCAAGGAGGATGCGCACGATTACCGGTATTTCCCGGATCCCGACCTGCTGCCGTTGGTGCTGGACGAGGCTTGGGTCGAGGATCTGCGCGGGCAGCTACCGGAACTGCCGGACGCCAAGCGGGCGCGGTTCGTGGCCGATTACAGCTTGTCGCCATACGATGCGGGGGTCTTGGTGGCCGAGCAGGCGACGGCGGCGTTCTTCGAGACAGTGGCGAAGGGCCGAGATGCCAAGGCGGCGGCGAACTGGGTGATGGGGGACCTGTTCGGGGCGCTCAACCGCACGGGCCGCACCATCGAGGACTCGCCAGTCAGCGCCCAAGCCCTGGGTGAGATGCTGGACCTGATGGCGGACAGCACCATCAACGGCCGTATCGCCAAGGACGTGTTCGAGGCGATGGTGGACACGGGCGAGGCACCCGGCGCCATCGTGGAGGCACGCGGCCTTCGGCAGGTGACCGATACCGGGGCCATTGACGCCGCGATCGAGGCGGTGATCGCGGCCAACGGCGACAAGGTCGAGCAATACCGCGCCGGCAAGGACAAGTTGTTCGGCTTTTTCGTCGGCCAGGTGATGAAGGCGATGGCCGGCAAGGGCAACCCGGCCCTGGTAAACGAGGCGTTGAAGCAGCGATTGTCGTAGAAGACGAATTGGTTCGATGGGCTCCCTGGCGCAGGTCGCCCTTCCACGTAGATCCTCCCCCATCCTTCACGGGGGAGGTGGCGGCGCAGCCGACGGAGGGGCACGGCCACGAACTGTGCCTTTGCCCCCTCCACCATGCGGCACATGGTCCCCTCCCCCGTGAACGGGGGAGGATCTAGGGCTAGGAGCCGCCAATGACACTCATCGCCGCCGCGACCGGCGCATCGGAGGTATCATGATGCCGAACCTCAGCCGCCGCGCCCTGTTGGGTACCGCGGCCGCGACTTTGGCCAGCCCCGCCATCGTCCGTGCCGCCGGCCAGACCACGCTCAAGCTGATCCCGCAAGCCGATCTGGCAGTGCTCGACCCGGTGTGGACCTCCGCTTACGTCACGCGCAACCACGCCTTCATGGTGTTCGACACGCTGTATGGGCAAGACAGCGCATTCAAGGCACAGCCACAGATGGTGGCCGGTGCCGTCATCGAGGATGACCGCCGCACCTGGAAGCTCGGCTTGCGACAGGGATTGCGCTTCCACGACGGCACCCCGGTGCTGGCTCGCGACTGCGTGGCGAGCATCAATCGTTGGGGCAAGCGCGATTCGTTCGGGCAGTCCTTGCTCGCCGTCACCGACGAGCTCTCCGCGCCGAACGACACGACGATCCAATTCCGCCTGCGCACGCCATTTCCGCTGCTGCCGGACGCGCTGGGCAAAGCCGGGCCGAACATGTGCCCGATCATGCCGGAGCGCCTGGCGCTGACCGACCCGTTCAAGCAGGTGACGGAAATGGTCGGCAGCGGTCCGTTCCGCTTTCTGGCAGACGAGCGTGTGTCCGGCTCGCGTGTGGCCTATGCCCGATTCGAGGGCTATGTGCCCCGGGCTGACGGGAAGCCCGATTGGACCGCCGGCCCCAAACAGGTGCATTTCGACCGGGTCGAGTGGACCGTGATCCCCGATGTCGGGACCGCGACCGCTGCGATGCAAAGCGGTGAGATGGACTGGTGGGAAAAGCTCGATTTCGACCAGAAGCCGCTGCTGGCGAAGAATCCGAAGTTGCAGGTCTTCGTGATCGAGACCACGGGCAATTGCGGGTTCCTGCGCATGAACCAGCTGCATCCGCCGTTCGACAACCCGGCCATCCGGCGCGCGCTGCTTGGGGCGGTCGACCAGTCCGATTACATGCAGGCGGTGGCTGGCGACGATAAAGCCGCCTACCGCACCGATCTTGGCTACTTCCCGCCGGGCACGCCGTTCGCGAGTGACGCGGGTATGGCGGCGCTCAGCTCGCCCCGCGACCTGGACCGCGTGAAGCGGGAGGTCGCCACGGCCGGCTACAAGGGTGAGCCGGTTGTGGTGATGGTGGCGTCGGACTTCCCGACCTTGGCTGCACTGGGCAACGTGGGTGCGGACATGCTGCGGCGGTGCGGCCTGGCTGTAGACCAGCAAACGACCGACTGGGGCACGATCATCCAACGCCGGGCCAGCAAGGCGCCGCCGGACAAGGGCGGGTGGAACGTGTTCTTCTCCACATTCACCGGCATCGACATGGCCAGCCCGGCCACGTCGCAAGGCATGCGAGGCAATGGTGCGGATAGCTGGTTCGGCTGGCCGAACGCTCCGAAACTCGAGTCGCTACGGGATCAGTGGTTCGCTGCGCCGGACGACTCGGCGCAGAAAGCTGTCGGCCGAGCGCTTCAAACGCAGGCGTTCCAAGACGTGCCGTTTCTGCCGCTCGGGCAATATTTCCAGTCTACGGTGCAGCAGCGTTCATTGACGGGAACGTTACGTGGCCTGCCGGTATTCTGGGGTGTGATGCGGGGCTAAGCGGTGTTCTACGGACGGCTGTTGTGCGACAGCTTTGCGTCGTATGGCTGTCTTCCTCTACGGTGGTTTCATGGCAAAAGACGCAGCCCTCGGTATCCGTTTAGAACCCGACGAGAGAGACGCGCTCGAGCGCGCCTCCAAGGCGGACGAGCGTGCGCTCTCGGCGATGGGCCGTAAGATCATCGTGGAGTGGCTGCGGACGAACGGATGGATGCCCGAACGACGCCAGACACCCCGCGACTCGTCGCGGCACAAGGCTCCCGCAGAGCCCGATACCAGTAGTGAGCCAGGGCAGCGGTCCAGCTAACTCCACCCCTGGTCCGGTTCAGTCAGACTGCTGGGCTGAGCCGGCCATTGGCGTAGGCGTGCCAACCCTCTCCAGCCAGCCATTCTGCTTGAGCCAATCTGTGATGATCCGCCGCCCCAGTGCCGATAACGGCCGCTGATCGGCAATCGCCGCCCGGTCCAGCGCCGCCCGCTCCGAAGTCTCTAGCCGAATCCCTAATGGTAGCTCCCGCACGCACGCCTCCTGAGTCGATGCGGGTTCTTCATACCAGGCGTCTAGAACACAGCGGCGTTACCAATTGTAGTGTTTCGTAGAGCAAGTGACACTGCCGTTGTGTCGGACGCGGATGGTCCGCGGCGAGGCGCCAGCTAGCGGTTCTTGCCGGGAATCCACTTTACATCGGCCGCCCCGTTCTCGTTCAGCACGCGTCCGAGTACGAAGAGGTGATCCGACAGTCGGTTGAGGAAGCGGATGACCGCCGGATTGACGGCTTCCTCCCGGGCCAGCGTCACGACAAGGCGCTCAGCCCGGCGAACGACGGTGCGTGCGAGATGGGCGTGCGCCGCGGCTGCCGTGCCCCCAGGGAGCACGAAGCTATCCAATGCCGGCAGATTTGCGTTCATGGCGCCTATTTCCGCCTCGAGTCGGGCTGACGGTGCGTCGGTCAGACGAAGGCGGTCACCTGCCTCGCCGGGCACGCACAGATCGGAGCCGACATCGAACAGGTCGTTCTGCACGCGGGCGAGCATCGCATCCGACTCGCCAGTGGCGTGCAGGCGTAGCATCCCGATGGTGGCGTTGGCCTCGTCCACGGTGCCATACGCTTCCACCCGCAAGGCATCCTTGGCCACGCGGCGGCCGTCCCCGAGGGAGGTTTGTCCGCCGTCGCCACCCCGGGTCACTACGCGGTCGATGCGGATGGTCACAGCACGATCACTCCGTGGTGTTTTGCCTTGCCTTCAGGCTCGACGTGGATGGTGGTGGTCAAATACTGCATTTCCGCTTTCAGGGCCGCCTCGATACGGTCACATATAGCGTGCGCTTCCGAAACGCGCATGTCCCCTGGAACCACTAGGTGGAACTCCAGATAGGTCAGCCGCCCGGCGTGCCGGGTTCGCAGGTCGTGCACCTCCAGCGCGCCCTCCGCATGCTCGGCGACCAGTTGGCGGATGCGGTCGACGACCTCCGGCGGGGGAGCGGCGTCCATCAGGCCGCTCACCGACTCGCCGATCAGGCTCGTCCCGGACCATAGGACGTAGATCGCGATGGCGGCTGCCATCAGGGGGTCGAACTCCCTCCATCCCGTCCAGACCGCCAGGCCCAACCCGGCGAAGATGGCCAGGGAGGTCACCACGTCGGCCCATAGGTGGCGCCCGTCGGCGACCAAGGTCATGGACCGGGCCTGCCGCCCCGCCCGAAGCAGCACGGCGCCCCAAATGCCGTTCATCACGGTCGCCAACCCGTTCAGTGCCAGGCCTTGCCACGGCAGCACGAACGGCGCCGGGTTACGCCACGTCTCCCACGCGTGCTGCAGGATGGCGACGCTGGCGACGATGATGAGCGCGCCCTCGATCACGGCGGCGAAGAATTCGGCCTTCTGGTGGCCGTAGGTGTGGTTCGCGTCGGCTGGGCGCTCGGCAAACCGCAGAGCGACCAAGGCGATGATGGAGGCGGCAACGTTGACCGTGCTCTCCAGTGCATCGGAAAACAGGGCGGCGCTGTTGGTCAGCCACCACGCGCCCGCCTTTAGCGCCAGCACCCCCACACCCAGCACGATGCTGAAGCTCGCGATCTGCTGCGTCCGTCCCAACAATGCGCGCTCCCCGGGTGCCGGGCGGCTGTAGCAAACGGGGGAGGGGCCGTCACCCGGCTTGGAGGACTTCCGGCGGTATACTCACCCGCCTTGCCTCACGGACTGGGGACAAGCCTCGTCGTGAGATAGCCCGTCATCTCGGTAAGGGCGGCACGCTGGCTGCCGCCGTCCTCCATCGAGGCGTAGCCACGGCCGGCGGCGGCCGGCTGATGGAAGCTCATCCCGGTAGAGCCAGGAAGCACGGAGTGGAGGTTGATCGGCGCCACATCCCGCGAATGGCTGGCCGCCTGCTGCGGCGCAGGCGGCGGGGTGGCGAGCGGCTCGGCACGGGCAACAGGGCGCCCTGACAGGCCGGATAGCAGTTCCGGAGTTAGCTGCAGCCACTCGAGCACTGATTTCTGAATGGTGTCGGCAAGCATCGGACGATCTCCTCGGGTCGGGATGCGTCAGTTCTGCCGAGAGAAGGTGAACAAAGTACTAACAAAACCACTAACGAGCTCGCACCTCGATCAGCGAGCCATCGACGCGGGTATGGAACAGCGCCTGCAGCCAGCAGCCGCTCGCATCGTACCACACGGTGCCCGAGACCACACCGACCATGTCGAACTTGTGGGCCTGGACCTGGCGCGCGCCGAGCTTCAGCATCTCGTCCCCCGCCGGCGTGACGCGGACGGACACGACTTCCCCGGTCTCGCGGTCCAGCAGCCGGGTCTGGTTGACGGTTTCGCTGTTCCACAGGCTGGTGGCGAGCAGCGGCGCCAGGCCGGGGGCCAGCCCGTGCGTGCCGTGCCAGCCTGTCGCCGGGTCGCGGCTGGCATTGACCTGTCGCGGCGTTCCGTCGTCGTTGGTGTGCGTCACCAGGCTGATCATCTGGCCGTCATGCCAGTGCTCGGTCCCGTGATGCTGGTAGTTGTAGACGCGGATGCCGAGGGCGTGCAGGGCGGCTGAGACCTCGATATCGACGGTGAGGTCGGATCCGGCCGGCGTGTATGTCACGGTCTGCCGTCCGATCACGTTTCCGCCACGGACGATGTCATAGCTGGAGACTTGGCCGGGCTGGACCGGACAAAGCGGCAAAGGCGCCGCCTGGGCTACCGGCATCGCCAGGAGAAAGCTGCTGAAAGCGAGGAATTGGCGGGCATTCTTCATGTCGCCACTTAAGCCAACCGCAGCTTGCCTGTCACGCCATCGGTAATTCGCCCAACGGGACGGGGGCGGCGTGCGGCCGCCGGGCCAACATGGAGTCGATCAACGCCAGCGCCTCGGCCCGGCCGCTGTTGCGGGCCTGCTCGAACGGCGTCCAGGTTTGGCGGAACGGCAAAGGCGCGAACACGTCCCGATAACGGCGCAATTCACGCTCGGTCAGCGGGATGCCGCGAACGAACGCCTTGTGGGCCGAAATCGTCAGCGCCCGGCGCGGATCGCCCGGCGCCATCTCGAACTTCAGCGCATCGCCACAGAACAGGATGTCGCGGCCGCGGTCGAACAGCACGGTGTGCCCGTCGAAATGCCCGGCCGTCAGGTGTAGCTCCAACCCCGGCAGCGGCTCCAGGCGGTCATCGAACGGCCAACTCACCTTCAGTGCGGCGGACCAGGCGAGGTCGCCGGGATGCAGGGCCAGTTCCGGGTCGAAGCGGTCCTGCAACTGCCACAACGCCCCGTAGGAATGCGGGTGGGAGGCCGATAGCACCGACAGACCGCCGAGCGAGGCGATATGCTCGAGGGCGGCCTCGCTGAAGACGGGGCAGCCCTCGAAGCCCATGTTGCCGTTCGGGGTCTGGATCAGATAGGCGTTGGAGCCGATGCCGCTCACCGGGTCGTTCCAGAACCGCCACACGCCCGGCTCCAACTCCGCCCAATGGCAGGGGAAGCGCGCCTCGGCTTCCGCCCGGGTCCAGAACCGCCAGCCGTCCTGCGGCACGACGTGGCGGGAGTCGAGGCATAGCGGGCAGGAGGGTGGCGGGGCGAAATGGCGCTGCCAGAAGCCGCAATTGTCGCACAGGAACGCCGGCAGCTCGAGCGCCCCGGCGAATGGCAGGTAACCCGGGCTCATTCGGCGGCTTCGCTACCCTTCGTAGCTTGATCGCGGGCACCCGCGGCGCGGGCGTCGAACGCATCCGGCACGGCGCGGCCGGAATCGGTAAAGGCCCGGCGCAGCGCCTCCACGTTGGGGCCGAAGATCGTCTTGCGGTTGGCGACGGCCCACTCGTGGCTGGCACGCGGCATGTCCAGCGATTGCTGGAAGCGGGGCATCACCCAGCGGGCGAACAGCTCGTAGCTGCGCCAACTCTGCTCGCGGTCCGCCCAGTCATGCGCGCGAAACAGGAAACCGCCGAAGCCGCCCTCGCTGTGGTCCCACAGGGTCTGGATGCCGCGGGCCACGGTCTCCGGGCTGCCGACCAGGGTGGTGCCGGCGCGCACGCCGTCGGTCAGCGGGTCCTCCGAGCGGCCCGGCGGGCGGCCAAGGGCGTCCTCGAAATACGTCACGGTTTCCATGCGCTCGCCGATCCGCACCTGCTCCATGGCGGCTTCGTCGGTTTCGGCGACGTGGACGTTCATCACCATGCGCCAGTCGGCCCGGTCCATGGTCTTGCCGTGCTTGGCTGCCTCCTCCTCGGCGATGCGCCACTGGCCGGCGATCGCCGCCATGCCGCCGGGTGCGCCGGCGCCGAGCGAGAGGATGCCCACGCCGTGCTTGCCCGCGACCGCCGGGCCGGAGGGGGTGAGGGTGCTGGCGACGGCGATCGGAAAGTGCGGGTCGCTGTACGGCTTCAGGTGCAGGCGGGCCTCGTTCATGGTGAACCAGTCGGTCTGCCGGGTGACGGGGCCGTCACAGCGCAACAGGGCCATGATGGCGTCCAGCGACTCGTCCATGCGGCGGCGCTGGGTGGTGGCGTCGATGCCCAGCATGTAGGCGTCGGACACCAGGGCGCCCGGTCCGCAGCCCAGCATCGCGCGGCCACGGGTCATGTGGTCCAGTTGCACGAAGCGTTGCGCCACCAGGAAGGGGTGGTGGTAGGGCAGGGAGGTCACCCCCGTGCCGAGCCGGATGGTGCGGGTGCGCTGTGCGGCGGCGGCGATGACGAGCTCGGGGGAGGCGATGATCTCCCACCCGGCGGAGTGGTGCTCGCCGATCCAGGCTTCGTCGAAGCCGAGTTTGTCCAGGTGCTCGATCAACTCGATGTCGCGCTCGATCGCGAGCGTCGGGTTGTCGCCGACCCGGTGGAACGGGGCGAGAAAGATGCCGAATTGCATGCCGCGCTTTTTCATGTTGCCTCCCGCAATGGCGATAGCGTGGACCGGGTGGCGGTCGCGGGCAAGGTTTGGGGTACGGTGGATGATCATGCGGCATTGGAGTCGCCGTTGGAAAACGCTGTGCTAGCTCGTGTCGACGGGCCGCACGTCGTCCGGGTCCGGCGGCGGTGTGCCGCCGATGTCCCGGACCCGGCTCATCGCCAGGCCCAGGTCGCGGCAGATCCGGCGAACGACCTCCGCCTCCGGTAGCACGCCGATTTCGGCCGCGACGCCGGGGTCGTCCAGGCGCTCGGCCAGGTCGTCGAACAGCCGCTCGGCTGCCTCGCCATCGCTCTCGCGCCGGATCATCTCGGCCACGCCCCGGGCCACCTGGCGCCGCAGCATCGCTTGCCGGTTATCCGCCGACCCGGCGCCTGTCCACCCGGCCGCCATACGCCGGATCAGCGCCACGGTGCGCCGCACCGAGCGTGAGGTCCGGTCCAGGGCGCGTGCCAACGCCTCGACCCGGGGCACGGCCTGCGCCATCGCCGCGTTGACGGCATCCACGTCCTGGCCGGCGATCTCGGCCTCGGCCAAGGATTGCGGCTGGCGGCCAGGCTCCGGCAGGCAACTCGCCACCATCTCGGCGGCCTGCTGCTCGATCTCCATCAGCCGGGTGACGACGCGAGCCGCCCGCATCCCGAGGGAGGCGAGTTCGGTCAGCGAGGCGTCGAGAGGCTGGTTAGGAGAAACCTTAGCGTTCATGGGCGGGCATATAAGCACACCACCCCCCGCAGTTTAAAGCGGAACGTGGTTTAGCCCGGGAGGGCTGCAGCCGCTTCGCGCGCCCTAGCCGACCAGACCCAGGCTGCGCATCAATGGCAGCCGCACTTCGGCGGCGTCGCGCAGAGCCTCACGCAAGGTGCCGTGCTTCTCCTCCGGGACGTCGTGGCAGAGCTGCCGGACCCAGCTGTCGACATCGCCGGCATCGTCGCCGTCCAGCACCCGGGCGCAGACGAATCGCATGAACCGCGTGGCAGGGAACCCCGTCGCCAGGCGGGTGGCGGCCAGTACCCCCGCCACCTCCGGACCCGCGACCGAGGTGATCTTGCGCCCCAGCACGCGGTTGAGCCTGTCGGCGCCCGGGGCTTGCTCCACGGCCGGGTGGGGCATCACGATGGCCTGGTTGCTGCCGACCATCATTCCGGCGAGTTCTGCCAAATTGCCCTCGCCCGACACGGCGGCCACCAGCGACGCTATGCTTGCTGGGCCAGTTTGCAGCGTGGCCACGTGGTCGTGATACGTGGCCCCCATCTCCGCGCTACCCGCAGGAAGGATCATCTTATAGGAGAATTCTGCCGCGGGTACGCGCAGCGCCAGCACCAAGCCGCCCAGCGCGGCATCGCGCTGGGCGTTGTTCAGGCGTCGTGCGCCGCGGACGAACACGTCGTGGCGCAATTGGCGAGACAGGCAGAAATCCTTGACCGTTTCCCGCATCGCCGGGTCGTCTTGCCGGTCCAGCAGGACGCGTTGCTCGGGCGTCAGCATCAGTTCGGGGAAGGTCTCAAGCAGGTTGGCCGAGCCGGCCCAGTCCAGCTTTGCCTCGGCCATGGCGGCAGCGACGTCGATGTGGAAGCAGGCCGACCAATGCGTGTTCATGTATTCGTGGGCCAGGTAGCCGACCGAGTTTTCCTCGAACCGCGCCAGCAGTTCAGCCGCGAGCGGATTGATCCGCAAATGCAGGGCCTCGGCTTGGTGCATCTCGTGAGCGAATGCGATGCCGGCCCTGACCTGCCGGTCGCTGCGCCCGGAACTGCGGTTGCCCGCTTCGAACACCAGGCGTTGCAGCCCGAGCGCGCCTTGCCAGGCCGGCAACGAGTTATAGCTGATATGGACCAGTCCGCCCGGCGCAACCACTGCGGCCAGCAGCCGGACGATGGCGGTGCGCGCCTCGAGGCTGATCCAGCTCCAGACACCGTGCAGGCTGACGAAATCGGCCTGCGGCATGTTGTGCAGCGTGGGGGCGGCGAAATCGGCCTCGATGAAGGTGATATTGTCGAGCGCGGCCTCGTGCGCGAGGGCCATACCGGAGGCGATGTGTGCCGGGTTGTAGTCGACTGCCGTCACGCGCCAGGCCGGGTTGGCAGCCGCGATCATCACCGCGTTCAAGCCGCGGCCACAGCCCAGTTCGAGGTAGTGGGCCTGCTCCGTTCCGGCGGGCATGCGGCTGTCGACTCCGCCAAGCAGCGCCGCCAGTTCCAGAAGTGGCGGCGATTGTTGGCGGTAGAAACCGGTGATGTATTCTACGTCAGCGACGTAGCCGCCCCGCCAATCCGTCACGCCGCAGACCTTTCCGCCAGTTCGGCCATACTTGGTGGTGGACCTTACCGTCGAGCGCTACGGCTTGGCAACGACCTGGTGCGGCACCCAACGGAAGGTAGGATTGCGAATAGTGGTCGAGGGCGGTGCAATGCGAAAGCCCATTGGGCATTCGGGAGTGCTGCTCGGTGGTGCACCATTCCAAAACTCAGGGCTGTGGATCGCAAGTCACGCGAGGTTCTCAGCAGGTCGTTCGCCCTTCAGACCACCATCGTCGCCGTCCACACCCCATGAACTCGGATAGTGACCTTCGACCACGACGCCTACTCGGACTCGTAGGACTTGCCTAAGGCCAGCATCTCGGGCGTGCCTAGGACTGCGTTCATCTCGGTGAAATTCAGCATGCGGCCGGCGAAGGGGCGATTGCTGCGGTGCAGGGCGAGCGAGCCATAATACTCGCTCATCGTGCGGAGTAGCGCGCGGACGATGCCGCCGGGGAAGATCACCAGCTTGAAGCCGAGTTCGTTCAGATCGGCCGCAGGCAAAGGCGGTGTGTCCCCGCCATCCACCATGTTGGCCAGCAACGGCAGCGTGCCCGATAAGGCGCGGCCGACCTCCGCCAGGTCGTCCCGGCTCTGCGGCGCCTCCACGAACAGCACGTCGGCGCCGGCCTCGGCGTAGCGCCGGGCACGCTCGATCGCGGGGTGCAGGCCCTCGACTGCCACGGCGTCGGTGCGGGCCACGATCAAGGTGGACTGGCTGGCGCGCGCGTCGGCGGCGGCCTTGACCTTGCCCACCATCTCGGCGGTGGAGATCAGCGTCTTGTCGCGTAGATGGCCGCAGCGCTTGGGCAGCGTCTGGTCTTCGAGCTGGATGGCGGTGGCCCCGGCGCGCTCGAACATGCGGATTGTGCGTTGCACGTTCAGCGCGTTGCCGTAGCCGTTATCGGCGTCCACGATCAGCGGCAGGTCGACCCGGTCGCGGATCAGGGCGACGGTTTCGGCCACCTCGGTCATGGCGACCAGGCCGATGTCGGGGCGGCCCAGCTTGGTGTAGGCGATGGCGCCGCCCGAAACATACAGGGCCTCGAACCCCGAGGCGGCGGCGACGGAGGCGGTGAGGGCATCGTAGACGCCGGGTGCAATGATCTGGCGTTCCCGAAGGGCGGTCCTAAGGTCCATTCTCTTCATCCCGAAAGGTTAGGTTGGGCGGTGGCCACCCCTCTCCCCGACCCTCTCCCGCAAGGGGAGAGGGAGAAGGTTAGGCGCCGGGGTGCCAGACCCAGGGGCGCTTGGCGCGGTCGGTGGCTTGGAAGCTGGCGATGGCTGCGGTGTGTTTGAGGGTCAGGCCGATCTCGTCCAGGCCCTCCAGCATGGCGTCGCGCCGGATTGGCTCGATGTCGAAGCCGACCTCCTCGCCGTGCGGGAACACCACGACCCGGCGGCGTAGGTCCACCGTCACGCGGGCATTGCCGCCGGCGCAGGCCTCGGCGAGACGGGCCACATCGGGTTGCGACAGGCGCACCGGGAGCATGCCGTTCTGGAAGCAGTTGTTCAGGAAGATGTCGCCGAAGGAGGGCGCGATCACGCATCGGATGCCCATGCCCATCAGCGCCCACACCGCGCCCTCACGCGACGAGCCGCAGCCGAAATTGGCGCCGGCCAGCAGGATCGGGGCGTCGCGGAAGGGTGGTTGGTTCAGCACGAAATCGGGGTTCTCGGAGCCGTCCGGGTTGTAGCGAAGGGTCTCGAAGGCCCACGGCCCCATCTCGTTGCGGGGCGTGCCGGCGAGCTTTTCGACGCGGATGATCACGTCGGTGTCGATGTTGTCCCGCATCAGAGGGGCCGCCGCGCCGCTGACGGTGGTGAAGGCTTGCATCACAGTGCGTTCTCCAGAACCCCGAGGGCTCGCACGTCGGTGATCACGCCGGTGACCGCCGCCGCGGCCGCCATGGCGGGGCTGGCGAGGTGGGTGCGGGCGCCGGGGCCTTGCCGCCCGACGAAATTGCGGTTGGAGGTGGAAACCGACCGTTTGCCCGGGGGGACGCGCTCGCCATTAGCCGCCACGCACATGCTGCAGCCCGGCTCGCGCCAGGCGAACCCGGCGTTGCGGAACACCTGGTCCAGGCCCTCGGCTTCGGCCTGGCGCTTCACCGCCTCGGAGCCGGGCACCACCCAGGCGGTGACACCGGCCGCCACGTGCCGGCCACGGGCAACGGCGGCGGCGGCGCGCAGGTCGGAGATGCGGCTGTTGGTGCAGGAGCCGACGAACACCCAATCCACCTTGGTGCCCGCAATCGAGCGGCCGGGTTCCAGCGCCATGTAGTCCAGCGCGGCGCGCCACGAGGCCCGATGCTCGGCGTCGGGGGCGTCCGCCGGGTCGGGCACCCGGCCCCCGATGCCGATGGCGTGCTCGGGGCTGGTGCCCCAGGTGACGGTGGGGGCGATGGCGGCGGCGTCGATCACCTCCTCGCGGTCGAACACGGCGCCGTCGTCGGTGGGCAGGGTGCGCCAGTGGGCGATTGCGGCGTCGAACGCGGCCCCCTGGGGCGCCAGCTCGCGGCCACGGAGATAGTCGAAGGTGGTGTCGTCCGGGGCAATGAAGCCCATCTTGGCGCCCATCTCGATCGACAGGTTGCACAGCGTCAGGCGGCCTTCGATCGGCAGGGCGCGCACCGCCTCGCCGGCGTATTCCACGGCGTAGCCGGTTCCGGCGGCGGCGCCCAGGCGGCCGATCAAGTGCAGGATCATGTCTTTCGGCGTGACACCCGGCCCGGTGGCGCCCTCGAAGGTCACGCGCATGGTGCGGGGGCGGCGCTGCCGGAGTGTTTGGGTGGCCAGTGCGTGCACCAGTTCGGTGGAGCCCACGCCGAATGCCAGCGCACCAACGCCGCCATTGGTGCAGGTGTGGCTGTCGCCGCAGATCAGCGTGGTGCCGGGCAGCACGATGCCGAGTTCCGGCGCCATGACGTGGACGATGCCTTGGCCCATCTCGCCGAGGTCGAAGAAGCGGATGCCGTATGCCGCCGAGCGGCGCCGCAGCCCTACCAGCAGTGGTTCGCCGGGGCCGAATGTGGCGGCGGTGCGGCCCGGCGCGCTCGAGACGGCATGGTCGGGGGTGGCGAAGGCGAGTTCGGGGTTGCGGACCGCCAGGCCACGCTCCTCCACTTCGGCCAGGGCACGGGCGCCGGACAGATCGTGCAGCAGGTGGCGGTCGATGTGCAGCAGTGCCCAGCCATCGCCGAGATCGGCGACAACATGGCTGTCCCACAGTTTGGCAAACATGGTTCTTGGCATGACGTCCCCTTCGCCGCGACATCCTACAACAGCCGGCGCTGTTGCGGAACTACAACGCCCCTCCGTGCGCTTGGACAGCGGCAATCTCCGCCCGTCCCCCTCTTCAGGACCAATTTATGAGCCAAACAAGCAGCTTCCGCGTCGAAGAAGGCCGCCCGTTTCCGCAGGGCGCCACTTGGACGGGGCTGGGGGTGAACTTTGCGCTGTTCTCCGCCAACGCCACCAAGGTGGAGCTGTGCATCTTCGACGATGCCGGCGAGAACGAGATTGGGCGGGTGACGCTGCCGGAATACACCAATGAAATCTGGCACGGGTTCCTGCCGGAGGCGCGGCCGGGCACCACCTATGGCTATCGCGTGCACGGTCCGTACGAGCCGGAAAACGGGCATCGGTTCAACCCGAACAAGCTGGTGATGGACCCGTACGCCAAGGCCGTCGTGGGCAACATCACTTGGGCGCCGGAGTTGTTCGGCTACACGATGGGCGAGGAGGACACGACGTTCGACGAGCGGGACAGCGCCCCGTTCATGCCGAAATGCCGCGTGATCGACCCGGCGTTCACCTGGGGCGAGGACCGTGCGCCGCGTGTGCCCTGGGAGCAGACGGTGCTCTACGAGACCCACGTGAAGGGGTTCACCAAGCTGCACCCGGCCGTTCCGGAGGAGCTGCGCGGAACGTTCCGCGGCCTGGTGACGCCGGAGGTGGTGCAATACATCAAGCACCTGGGTGTCACGAGCGTCGAGCTGCTGCCGATCCACATGTTCGCCGATGACAGCTACCTCATCGACAAGGGGCTGGTGAACTACTGGGGGTATTCGACCCTGGCGTTCTTCGCGCCGAGCCGGCGCTATGCCAGCGTGCCGGATTTCGCGTTCTCCGAGTTCAAGGAGATGGTCAGCCGGTTCCATTCCGCGGGGATCGAGGTGATCCTGGACGTGGTGTACAACCATACTTGCGAGGGTAACGAGAAGGGGCCGACGCTCAGCTTCAAGGGTGTCGACAACGCCAGCTATTACCGTCTGCTGCCGGACCAGAAGCGGTATTACATCAACGACACGGGCACCGGGAATACGCTCAACCTCAGCAATGCGCGCGTCATCCAGATGGTGATGGACAGCCTGCGGTATTGGGTGACCGAGATGCATGTCGACGGCTTCCGTTTCGACCTGGGCACGATCCTGGCGCGCGAGACGTATGGCTTCGACCAGGAGAGCGGGTTCCTGCGCGCCGTTGGGCAGGATCCGGTGCTGAGCCAGGTGAAGATGATCACCGAGCCGTGGGATTGCGGCCCGGGCGGTTATCAGGTGGGTGGTTTCCCGCCGGGTTGGGCGGAATGGAACGACCGGTATCGCGACAACATGCGGGCGTACTGGAAGGGCGACGAGGGCAAGATCAAGGATTTTGCGACGCGCTTTACCGGCAGTAGCGATTTCTTCAATCATCGCGGCCGGCCGGCTTGGTCCTCGATCAACTTCCTCACTGCGCATGACGGGTTCACGTTGAACGACTGGGCTTCTTATAATGAGAAGCACAACGAGGCGAACGGCGAAGGCAACAACGACGGCAACAGCAACAACGAGAGTTGGAACTGCGGTGTCGAAGGGCCGACCGATGACCCGGAGATCACGGGTGTGCGCGAACGTCAGATCAAGAACATGCTGGCGTCCCTGCTGCTATCGCGGGGCACGCCGATGCTGCTGGCAGGCGACGAGTTTGGTCGGACGCAGGGCGGCAACAACAACGCGTATTGCCAGGATAACGAGATCAGCTGGCTAAACTGGGACCTGCACGAGAAAGGCCGCAGCCTGGTCCGCTTCGTGTCGCATCTGAGTGCCCTTCGTCGCCGTCTGCCCATTCTGCACCGCTCGCGTTTCCTGACGGCGGAGTGGAACGAGGAACTTGGCGTCCGCGACGTTACGTGGCTGAAGCCGACGGGCGAGGAGATGGACCAGGGCGCGTGGGACGATGCCAACACGCGCTGCATCGGTGTTCTGCTCGACGGCCGAGCCCAGGTGTCAGGCATTCGGCGTCGCGGTGCGGACGCGACGGTGTTGGTGATCGTGAACTCCTACCACGATGGGGTGACGTTCACGCTGCCGGCCGTAACGGGCGGGCTGGCGTGGGTGTGCCTGATCGATACCAACCAGGAGGGCGATCCGGACGCCACACGGTTCGATTTCGAGTCCGAGTATATCGTGACGGGCCGGTCGCTGCTGATGATGGAGTTGGTGTTGGACAAGGAATATGCGCAGGCTCGCACCGCTGGACCGGTGCAAGTGGTCGACATTCCCGATGTCGAGCCGACCGACGAGTCGGATGATTAGGCCTCGCATAAGATCGACGGAGAGGAACAAGCACGATGATCGCATTCATTCACCCGGCGCTGAGCTTTCAGCAAACACCGCCGGCTATCGTTCGGGCGGCTGATCCGGTCGCCCCGGCGGCGGGGGCCGCGGGCGGGTCCGACGCGGCGTCCACCGCAACACCGGGTGGCCGGCACGCCGCGGTCAGCTCGGACAACGGCGGCCAACTCGCAAGCCGAGCGGTGCCCGGCGGCACGAACAAGGCTCCCGCGAAGGGCGCGCCATCCGGCTCGTTCAGCAAGCCGATCGTGAAGTGACTTGGGGCCGGCTGCGCATTCACAGAACGCGCAGCCGGCGGTTATCTGGGCAGGCGGTCGGTGCTCAGGCTGCCGCCGCCGGTCAGCATCGACGGCCCCCCCGGTAGGCGCCGCGTAGCACCACTGAGGTTCAACGCGGGAAACAGCAGTTCGGCCGTGCGGTAGCATTCCTCGAGATGGGGGAAGCCGCTGCCGATGACGGTGTCGATCCCCAACGCCCGATACTCGTTGATGCGCTGTGCGACGGTTGCCGGGTCACCGACGAGCGCAGTGCCGGCGCCGCCTCGAACCAGGCCGACACCCGCCCATAGGTTCGGCGCGATCTCCAGGTTGTCGCGGGATCCGCCATGAAGCGAGGACATCCGCCGCTGTCCCTCGCTGTCCGACCCGGCGGATAATTTTGCCTGCGCGCTGGCGATCGTCTCGTCCGAGAGATGGCTGATGAGTTTAGCGGCTGCAGCCCACGCTTCGGTTTCGGTTTCGCGTACGATGAAGTGCAGCCGGATGCCGAACCGCAGCGTGCGTCCGAGCGCTGCTGCCCGACGCCGCACGTCGTCGATCTTCTCCGCCACCATCGCCGGTGGCTCGCCCCAACTGAGGTAGACGTCGCATTGTTCGGCCGCGAGCTGACGGGCGGGGGCGGACGAGCCACCGAAATACAGCGGCGGGTAGGGGGATTGCACGGGTGGAAACACCAGGCTGCCACCACGGCTGGACAAGTACTTGCCCGAGAATTGCACGGTGTCGCCTTGCATCATCCCGCGGAATATCTGCAGGAACTCGGCAGCCTGGTCATAACGCTCGTCGTGGCCAAGAGTGATGCCGTCGCCGGCCAAGTCAGCCGGCGTCCCCCCAGCGACCACGTTCAGCAACAGCCGGCCATCCGTCGCCCGGTCGAACGTCGCCGCTTGCCGCGCGGCTTCCCCGGGCACGATGGAGCCGGGCCGCACAGCCACCAGGAAACGGAGGCGCTCGGTGAACGGAGCAACCGTCGCGGCGGTGATCCAGGCGTCTTCGCAACCGCGTCCGGTGGGGAGCAGCACGCCGTGGTAGCCCAGTTGGTCAGCCGCCTGCGCCACCTGGCGGATGTAGCGATTGTCGTTCTGCCGGACGCCCTGGCTGCTGCCGAGATAACGGCCATCCCCACCGGTCGGCAGGAACCAGAAAAACTCCAGCTTGTCGGCGACACTCGACCCGGCAACACCATCCATCACAGTTTTTCCTTGGCTCGAGTGGCAGGAGTCCAGACGATAGCGCGCACGTCCAGTTTCGTCGGAATAATCCGCAGGCTGGCAAAAAGGTCGGCGATGCCTTGCTGGCGGGCAATGATGGCGTCGTTCATGGGTTGCACCGCATACACACCCCGCTGGGCCGCGACACGCTGTGCCACCAGCGGAACACCTGTCACCGCGGCAAGCGTCTGGGCCAGTTCCTCCGGATGCGCCCGCGCCCAGGTGGCAGCCTGGTTGATGGCGTCCAGCAGGGCAGACACCGTGTCCGGTTGCTGCTGCACGAAGTGGCGACCGGCCATGAAAAAGGAGTTGCTGGGCGCGGCACCTTCCGCCGTCGTCAGCACGCGCGTGGTCGGTTCCATCTGGGCGATCGCGTAGAACGGGTCCCACACGGCCCAGGCATCCAACGCACCGGCACGGAATGCCGCCGCGGCGTCGGGCGGCTGCAGGTAGACGGGTTGGATATCGGCCGGCTTCATCCCAGCCGCAGCCAAGATGTTCACCACCATCGCGTGGGCGCTGGAGCCTTTGGTGAAGGCCAGTTTGCGGCCGCGCAACTCCGCGACGGACTGGATCGTACTGTTGGTCGGAACCAGGATGGCCTCGTTCACGCCGGTGATCGGCTGGCCGCCGACATAAAGCAGGTCCGACCCGGCGGCTTGCGCGAAGATCGGCGGCGTGTCGCCAACGGCGCCGAAGTCGACCGCCCCCGCCGACAGCGCCTCCAACAGCGGCGGACCGGAATTGAACTCCACCCATTCGGCGACCACGCCCAGCGCATCCAGTCGGTTCTGCTGGCGCACCAGCACAAGAGAGCCGTTCTTCTGGTAGCCGATCCGCACGGTTTTCACTGCCGCTCGGGACGAATGAGGAAGGAGAAGAGTCGTCGCACCCAATGCGAGCGCTCGCCTCGATATGCTGCCTTGCATGAATGCACCCGTTACAGATCGGGCAGCATGCGAAGCCGGCGGCGTTGCAGCAAGAGCGTAGCCCTGAAAAGGACGATCCTATTCCCCGTGGGTGCGTCCAAGAGAATGTTCGACTATGTTCCGCAGCATCAAAGTAGAGTTCGACTACTTCTCCCTCTCCCCTCGGAGAGGGGCGGGGTGAGGGAGCTTATGCGCCACGAGCAGCAAGGTCCCTCACCCAACCCTCTCCCAGGGGGAGAGGGCTTTCAGACTAGGTTGACGTTGCGGTGGAAATCCGGGCCGTTTCCGGTGCGGGCGATGTGCCCGGTGCGGATCAGGAAATCACCGAAGTGCTCACCCGACAGCCGATCCGCCCGATAGGCCGCGAACAGTGGATCGAGCCGGCCGGTTATCTCGTCGGCATGAACATCCTCGGCGTACAGCTTGCTAAGCCGAGAGCCGTCAAAGGCCGCGCCCAGATAAAGGTTGTAGCGTTCCGGCCCGCGGCCCACGAGCCCGATCTCGGCGATGTATGGCCGCGCACACCCGTTGGGGCACCCTGTCATCCGGATGGTGATCTCGTCATCGGCCAGGTCGTGTTGCAGCAGGCTCGCCTCCAACTGGGTCAACAGGTCCGGCATGTAACGCTCGGATTCCGCCAGGGCCAGGCCGCAGGTGGGAAGCGCCACGCAGGCGATGCTGTTGCGCCGGAGCGCACTCGCGTCCGTCGTCAGGCTGTGGGCTGCGACGAGCGCCTCGATCTCGGCCTTACGCTCATTCGACACATTGGCGATGAGCACGTTCTGGTTCGCCGTCAGGCGGAACTGTCCGTCGTGGATCTCGGCAATCCGGCGCAGGCCGGTCAGGAATTGCGCGCCGCCGGGGATGTCTTTGACCCGGCCGCTCGGGACATACAGGGTGAGGTGATGGCGGCCATCATCGCCCTCGGTCCATCCGTAGCGATCCCCGTTGCTCGCGAAGGTGAACGGCTTCGGGTCCGCGAACTTCCGGCCGATGCGG
Source organism: uncultured Acetobacteraceae bacterium (assembly GCA_964247805.1). GTDB lineage: Bacteria > Pseudomonadota > Alphaproteobacteria > Acetobacterales > Acetobacteraceae > LMUY01. Next base: position 39,700 of record CAXTWC010000013.1, read on the forward strand.
GCCTCCACCTCGGCCCGGAAGGCGGGTAGGCCGTGCTTCTCGATGGTGTATTTCAATCGCGCGGCTTTGCGGTTCGCCCGGTTGCCCCAATCGCGCTGCACCGTCATCACCGCTTCGGCGACCTTCAGTGCGTCCTCCGATCGGCAGAACAGCATCGGCTCGGCCGTGCGGGGAAACGTCTCCGGCTCACCGTGCGTCATTCCCATGCCGCCGCCGACGGTGACGGTCCAGCCTTCCAGCGCGCCCGCCGGGTCGCGGATGGCGATGAAGCCGAGATCATGTGCGAACACATCCACGTCGTTGGATGGCGGCACGGCGATGACGGTCTTGAACTTCCGCGGGAGATAGGTTTTGCCATACACCGGCTCCTCGACTTCGCCGCCGGCCACCATCTCGCCGTCGAGCCAAATCTCGCGCCATGCACCGGTCTTCGGCAGCAATTCGTCCGAGATCGTTTTCGCCAGGTCATACGCTGCGGCGTGAGCGTCGGACTGGTATGGGTTCGACGCCGACAGCACATTGCGGTTCACGTCGCCGCAGGCGGCAATGGTGTCCAACAAGGCGCCGTCGATCTTCTGCATCGTGCGCTTCAGGTTGGACTTGATCACGCCGTGGTACTGGAAGGTCTGCCGCGTGGTGACGCGAAGGCTGCCGTTCGCATACACACGCGCGATCTCGTCCAGCACCAGCCACTGCGCGGGGGAGACGACACCGCCGGGGATCCGTAACCGGATCATGAAGGCGTACGCCTTCTCCAATTTCTTGCGCATGCGCTCGGGCCGCAGGTCACGGTCGTCCTGCAGGTACATGCCGTGGAACTTCACCAACTGGCCGTCGTCTTCGGAGATCGCGCCGGTGGCGTGCGCCAGCAATCCCTCGGCGAGCGTGCCGCGTAGATAGCCGCTCGCCTCCTTGATGTGCTCGTTGCGCGAGAGTTGGTCGTGGTCGGGGGTCTGGATGCGGTCGCCCTCGAGGGAGGTATCGGTCATGGGCTGTGGATCCTATCAGGCATCGTAGGGTGGGTGCGCTTTGGCACTCCACCACCCAACGTGGTGGTGGTTCGATGCCAAAGCGCAACGCACCCTACGGGTGGGAGCAATTCGGTCTGTCAGTATACGTCCTGCTGATAGCGGCCGGTGCGTTCCAGCTGTGACACCGCATCGTCCGCCGCTGCGTCACCCAGGGCTTTCACGTCGGCGTAGGCGGAGACGAGCGCACGACGGACGTCCTTCGCCATGGCCTTTGCATCGCCGCATACGTACAGCGTGGCGCCGCCCTCCATCCAATCCACGATCTCGCGCCGATGCTGGCGGATGCGGTCCTGCACGTAGACCTTCTCCGGCTGGTCGCGGGAGAACGCCACGTCGATCTTGGTCAGCGATCCGTCTTCCAGCGCTTCCTGCCATTCCAACTGATACAGGAAATCATGCGTGAAATGCTGGTCGCCGAAGAACAGCCAGGAACGCCCGGTGGCGCCCACCGCCCGGCGCTCCTGCACGAAGGCGCGGAACGGGGCGACGCCGGTGCCGGGCCCGATCATCACGATGTCGGTCGCAGGGTCGGCGGGAAGCCGGAAGCGCGGATTGGATTTCAGCCGCACCTTCAACTTGGCCCCATCATGCATGCGGTCGGCGACATGCACCGACGTCACACCGGAGCGGCTGCGGCCATGCGTGCTGTAGCGCACGGCGGCGACCAGCAGATGCGCCTCGTCGCCGACCTCCTTGCGCGAGGACGCGATCGAATAGGCCCGCGGCGGCAATTTGCGCGTGATCCCGGCGAGAGCCTCCCCCGACAGCTGGGCGGGATAGCTCTCCAGCAGATCGATAATCTGGCGGCCTTCGATCCACGCGCGGATCTCTCCCTGCTCGATCAGCTTGTGCACCGCCGAATGCCCGGTGGCCTTGGCAAACCGCTCGACGGTCACGGTGGACAGGGTGGTGATGTCCCGCTCGGTCAGCAGCATTTGCCGGGCGCTGGCGTCGTCCGAAAGGCCGGTCGCGGCGAGCACCTGTTCCACCAGGGCCGGGTCGTTCTCAGGGAACAGCTCCAGGGCGTCCCCGGGCTCGTAGGCGGGCGCAGCGCCATCGAAGGTGAGCGCCAGGTGGATGGTCTCCTTCTCCGAGCGCGACGAGTTCAGGTTGATGTGCTCGACCACCTCTGCGATCGCGACGGTGGGTGCGTCGCCAGCGTCGCTGCTGCGGATGGAAGCGGCCGGCGGTGCGGCAGCGGGCTGCAGGCGAGCCAATACGGCGTCGATCCAAGCGGCGGCTGGTTCCTCGAAATCGAGGTCGCAGTCGACGCGGTCGATCACGCGGGTGGCGCCGAGCGACTCCAACCGCTCGTCGATGTGGCGGCCGACGGCGCAGAACTCGGCGTAGGAGGTGTCACCGAGGGCGAGCACGCCGAAGCGGATGCCGGGCAGCTTGGGCGCTGCGTCGTCCATCAACGCTGCGTAGGCATGTGCGACCCGGGCGGGAGGCTCGCCCTCGCCCCACGTGGCCGCGATCACGAGCAGGTTCTGCACCGTGGCCAGGGAGCCGATGTCCAGATCGGCCATGTCGACGACCCGGGGCTTGAGGCCACGCTTGCGCGCCGACTTGGCCACGCGTTGGGCCAGGCTTTCCGAATTGCCCGATTCCGTGGCGAACACAACCGTGAGTGGAGTGGATGCAACGGGACTAGGGGCAGCCTCCTCGCCACGTCCCGGTGCGTCCAGGCCGGCGAGAAATCCCGCAAGCCAGGCGCGTTGCACCGGCGTCGCCTTGCCGAGCAGCCCATCCAGTTGCGTGCGCTCGGACGGTTCGAACGGTGCGGAGCCGGGCAGGAACGCTAGATCAGCCACAGGCTGCCTCCCTCCCGGGCGGAGCAGGCGGCGACGGTGCCACGCTGTGAGCTCGTGCGATCGAGGCCGGGTCGAAACGCGGCCGACAAGTCATTCATAAGGGGCAGCTCCGCGCGCTATTCGGCCGTGGGCGGGATGGCCGCACGGCCAGCCGGCAACGCACGAATTTGGGGACGGGTGTCCCATCGGTAAGGGATGGCACCGTCCGTGGACGGAGGCCGGGGGTGCAAGCCGGATTTGCGCATTGCCACATGCTGGTAAGCCGAACAACCCGCGTCAACTCGGGGCTCTGAACGCGATGCCAGAAAGGGAGAATCCTCCTGTGACTTGCGCGGTTCGTAGCACAGCCGACGCGTCCACTGGCCATCAAGCAGGTAGGCATTCTCCTGTCGCAGCTACTCAAGGCCCGGCTAGGTAGTTCCCGAACCTGCCGGGCCGCTGCGGACGACGGTATCGTGCCCGGTGGGCTGGCGAACGGGCAGCGCGCCTGCAACCGGCATCGCGAAATCCGCATGGATCGCTCGAACACGGGCCGCGACACCAATCAAGGAGATTGCGGCATGAATTCACCATTGACGGCCGGCGACATCATGAGCGGGAATGTCGCGAGCACGACGCCGGCCACCGCGTTGCCAGCCGCCATCAAACTCATGCTCGACAGGCATGTCAGCGGGCTACCGGTCCTGGATGGCGCCGGCGTGATCGTGGGTATCCTCACCGAGGGCGACCTGCTGCGCCGCGTCGAGTTGGGGACGGACTCGCACCCGGCGAGTTGGCTCGACTTTTTCCGCAGCACGACACGGCTCGCCCACGACTACGTGGAGACCCACAGCCGCGTCGTCGGCGATGTCATGACACCGGCCGTGGTCACCGTCGACGAGGCGGCGCCGCTGTCGGAGGTCGTGCGCGTCATGCAGGGCAAGCACGTCAAACGCGTCCCGGTGATGGCAGGCGCCGCGCTGGTCGGGATGATCGGCCGGGTAGACCTGCTGCGCGCGCTTGCCAAGACGTTCACCGAGGAGACGGCCGACGCGGCGCCGAGCGATGCCGGTATCCGCGCCGGGATACTGGCCGAGTTCGGCCGCCACTCCTGGGCACCCGGCGGTGGCATCTCCGTCGCGGTCACCGATGGCGTGGTGGATCTGGGGGGCGTGATCTTCCGCGAGTCCGAGCGGGACGCGATGCGGGTTGCGGCGCAGAACGTTGCCGGCGTGACGAGCGTGCGCGATCACATGGTTTGGGTGGAGCCGAACTCGGGCATGACGTTCGCGCCGGACGAGACGGCGGCCGACTGACGCCGGGTCGGAGCTACGGGGGCCACTGCCGTGGCGGCTGGAGTGCCGCCTCCATCGACAAGATGAGGTCCAGTTCCCGAAACGGCTTCCGCAATACCTGTGCGCTGCTGGCCGGATACTCTGGCTGAACGCCGCTCATGAAGACATGTGGGACATGGCGGGCCTGGAGGATCCGAGCCACCGCCGCCACACCGCTGCCCGTGGCCAGCCCGATATCCACGATCATCAGATCCGGCATCCACCAATCGGCTGCAGCCACCGCCTCCGTCTCGGTCGTAGCCGTTGCGCATACCGAGTGGCCCAGGCTTTCCAGGGTTTCGGCCAACGCCGCGCGGATGTTCGCGTCATCCTCGACCAGCAGGATGCGGAGCGGCTTCACGGCCCAGGGCCGTCCTCGACGCTGCCTGCGACTTGGGCCGGCTGTGGCGTGGCGGTGCGATGATTGTCGGTCCGATCCTCCATCGCGTGCATCTACAAGGCCCGGAACGAATGCAGTAGGGTCGGAAAACACTTACGCCGCTTAATTTCCGTTTGCGGAGTAACCGGCCTACAACATGCCTCAGACGCTGTTCGCGATGCAGACACAGCAGGAGCACCGGGTATGCAGCGCCGCCGATCGTCCCCGGCCGTGTCACCTGCCATCCAGACAGGGCAAGAAAGCGCCCCCGTACACGCTCCGGCAGCGTCGGCAGCCGGCCTCGCCGTGATCGGCATCGGTGCTTCGGCCGGCGGCCTGGATGCCTGCAGCAAACTGGCCGCGGCGATCCAACCCGGCAGCGGCATGGCGTTCGTGCTCGTGCAGCATCTCGACCCCACGCATCCGAGCATGTTGACGGAGTTGCTGGCCGGGCGAACCGCCCTGACCGTGCGCGAGGCGGAAGACGGCTTGCGGCTGGAGGTGGACCATCTGTACGTGATCCCGCCGGGAACCACCCTGTCGGTGGCCGGCGGTGCGCTGCACCTGGCGCCACGCCGGGCCAAGCATGGGGCGCAGCTTCCGTTCGACGTTCTGCTGCGATCCCTGGCAACTGCCTATGGCGCGCGGGCCGCGTGCGTCGTGCTGTCTGGAACAGGTGCGGATGGCAGCGCCGGGCTGGTCGCCATCAAGGCGGCCGGTGGGTTGGTCGTCGTGCAGGATCCTGCCGAGGCCGCCTATGACGGGATGCCGCAAAGTGCGATCGCGACAGGGCAAACCGACCACGTGCTGCCAGTCGGCGCCATCCCGGCGGCGTTGACGGACTGGCGCCGCGGAGAACCGCTCACCCCGCCCGACCAGGCCCCGTCCGATCGAACCGCACTGGGCGAAGGTGAGGCGGAGCGGCCCGAGTTGGTTGCCATCATCGACTTGCTGCGGTCCCGCACGCGGCACGATTTCAGCGAGTACAAGCACGGCACGCTGCAGCGGCGAGCCGAGCGGCGCATGGCCATGGCGGGCATGGCGCCGGACGAGATGGGCCGCTACCTCCGGCTGTTGCAAGACAACGGCGAAGAACTGGACCTGTTGGCGAAGGACCTGCGGATCCACGTCACCGGGTTCTTCCGGGACCCGGCCGTGTTCGCCTACCTGGCGGACAGCATCATCCCCGACATGGTTCGGCAGCATTCCGCGGGCAGGCCTTTGCGCGTCTGGGTTCCCGGATGCAGCACCGGAGAGGAGATCTTCTCACTGGCCATGCTGTTCCAGGAGGAGATCAGCCGGGCCGGACGCTCCATCACGCTGCAGATGTTCGGGTCCGACATCGACGCGGACGCGGTCGCCGTCGCGCGTGAGGCCGTGTATCCTGCGGCGATCGTGGAGAGCATCTCCCCGGACCGGCTTCGTAAGTTTTTCTCCAAGGAGGAGGACGTCTGGCGGGTGTCGGCCGGGCTGCGCGCGGTCGTCGTACTCACGGTTCAGGATGTACTGACCGACCCGCCATTCTCCCGGTTGGACATGATCTCCTGCCGAAACCTGCTGATCTATTTCCAGCCGGATGCGCAGGAAAAAGCCGTCTCCCTGTTCCATTTCGCGCTGGACGACGGCGGGCTGCTGCTGCTCGGCCCGGTGGAGACACCCGCCAGCGCCGTGGGCCGCTTCGAGCCTGTGGCCAAGACGCAGCGCATCTATCGCCGCGTGGGCCGCAGCCGGGCAGATAGGATCAGCCTTGCCGTGCCGACCTGGGAGGGCTTGCGGCTGCGCTCGTCCGCGGTCGTGCGGCCGCCATCCCGCCAACTGGCGCTGGCCGAGCTCGGGCGGCGGCTCGTGCTGGAGGGTTACGCGCCGGCCGCGGTGCTGATCAACCCCGCCAACGAGTGCGTGTTCTCCCTCGGCCCCACCGACCGCTATCTCCGCATCGCACCCGGCCATCCCACGCACGACCTGCTGGCGACCGTGCAGTCCACCTTGCGCGCCAGGCTCCGCATCGCGATCGATCGTGCCCGGCGCGACATGACCCACACCGTCGTCGAGTGCCGGGCCGAGCGGGTCACCATCGAGGTGCAGCCGGTGCTGGACGAAGGCGAGGCGCTGCTGCTCGTCTGCTTCGTCCAGGCACCGCGGGCGGAGGTCACCACCGGCGGTTCGGCCCAGCGCAACGCACCGCGTCTCGCCGAACTGGAGCGCGAACTCGAGACGACGCGGACCGATCTGCAGGTGGCCATCCGCGACCTGGAACTGTCGGCCGAGGAGCAGAAGGCGGTCAACGAGGAGGCGTTGTCGGTCAACGAGGAGTTCCAATCCACCAACGAGGAGCTGCTGGCCTCCAAGGAGGAACTGCAATCGCTGAACGAAGAACTGACGGCGCTGAACAGCCAGTTGCAGGAGACGCTGGAACGGCAACGCACCACCGCGGACGATCTGCAGAACGTGCTGTACAGCACCAATGTCGCGACGCTGTTCCTCGACCGCGACCTGTGCATCCGATTTTTCACGCCGGCCACGCGGTCGCTGTTCGCCATCCTGCCGGGTGACGTCGGCCGTCCGCTCGCAGACCTGCATTCCCTGGCGGTGGACGACGCGTGGGCGGGCGACGCGGCGGCCGTGTTGGCCAATCGAGAGCCCGCGGAACGGGAGATCGAGGCCACCGGGGGCCAGGCTGGGGAACGTAAATGGTTTCGTCGCCGTATCCTACCGTATCTCGCGCATGGCGGGCACGTCGAAGGGGTGGTCATCACCTTCAACGACATCACCAATCGCAAGCGCGTCGCCGAGGCGCTCGAGGAGGCTAAGCGCGAGGCCGATACCGCGAATACCGCGAAGTCGCGCTTCCTCGCTGCCGCCAGCCACGATTTGCGCCAGCCATTGCAGACCTTGTCGCTGCTGCAAGGCCTGCTCGCCAAGACGGTGCAGGGAGACAAGGCGCAGAGCCTGGTCGCCCGGCAAGACGACACGCTCGGCTCGATGGCGGCCATGCTGGACACGCTGCTCGACATCAACCAGATCGAGGCCGGGGTCGTGCAGGCAGATTTCCGGGCGTTTCCGATCAGCGAAATCCTCGTCCGAAAACGCGAGGAGTTCGCCTACGCGGCCATGGCCAAAAGCTTGGAGTTCCGCAGCGTCGCCAGCTCGCAAGTCGTCTACAGCGATCCGCGATTGCTCAGGCAGATCATTCGCAACCTGCTATCCAACGCCTTGAAGTATACCGAGACGGGCAAGGTCCTGCTCGGCTGCCGCCGGCGCGGACCCGTGCTCAGTGTGGAAGTCTGGGACACCGGGATCGGCATCCCCGACGGCGAGTTGCAGGCGATCTTCGAGGAATATCACCAGATCGGCAACGAAGCCCGCGAACGCAGCCGTGGGCTCGGGCTCGGGCTGTCCATCGTGCAGCAACTGAGCACCCTGCTGGGTCACCGGGTCCGGGTGAGGTCCCGCGAGGGCAAGGGATCGATGTTCGCCATTGAGATCCCCATCGCGACGAAGCCGTCCGCCACCGAGACGCCGGTACCCAGGACGGAGGGCAAGGCCGTGGCGGTTGCGGCGCACGCTCGCCACACGATCCTGGTCATCGAGGACGATCCCGACGTGCGCGACCTGCTCGGCATCCTGCTGGAGAGCGAGGGCTATCAGGTTCTGGCTGCCCGCGACGGCCCGGCCGCGCTCAAGCTGATGAAGGAGCAGCCTAAGCCACCTCAGTTGCTACTGGCCGACTTCAATCTTCCGGGCGGTCTGAACGGCCTGCAGACGGTGGTCCGGATCCGCCAGATCGTCGGGCAGCCGGTGCCGGCCATCATGCTCACGGGCGACATCTCGACGGACACGATGCGCGAGGTCGCGGCCGAGGGTTGCACGCAACTCAACAAGCCGGCGAGACGGGAGGAGCTGATACAGACCGTGGCTGCCATGCTCGCGGACGAACCGGCGCGGCCGCCTGTCGTGAGCCAAACGGAGACTGGTGCCGACAAGTTGATGAAGGTGTTCGTCGTGGACGACGATGCCGCGATCCGGGTGGCGATCCGGTCGGTGCTGGAGGATGACGGGCGGACGGTGGAGGATTTTGCCGACGGCGAGGCGTTCCTGGCGGCGCACCGGGCGGAGTGGGAGGGATGCCTGCTGATCGACGCGTACCTTCCGGGGATGACCGGGCTCGACCTGCTCCGCCATCTGCAGGCGGCGGGCGGCCGATCACCCGCCATCATGATCACCGGCCGCAGCGATGTCGCCATGGCGGTGCAGGCCATGAAGGCCGGTGCGGCGGACTTCATCGAGAAACCGGTCGGCCGCCAAGACCTGCTCGCCAGCATCGACCGCGCATTGGACCAGGCGCGGGACAAGGGCAAGCAGGTGGTGTGGCGCGAAGACGCCGCCCGGCACGTCGCATCGCTCACGCCGCGGCAGCGCCAGGTCATGACGCGCGTGGTCGCCGGGCAGCCGAGCAAGAACATCGCCGCCGACCTCGCCATCAGCCAGCGCACCGTGGAGAACCACCGGGCATCCATCATGCGCAAGACCGGCGCCACCTCGCTCCCGGCTCTCGCACGCCTGGCGCTGGCCGCGACGTGGGACGCGAAGGCCGACCTGCCGGACGAGGTGGATGCCGCCCGGTAAGGCCTGGCTTTACGCACGCACCGATCCACCGTAACCTTCGTGCCTGTCTCGTTCCGAATGGACCATGCCGCCCGCCCCACCCACGCCGATCTGGGAATTGGACGGTCCGTATGGCCGCGAGCGATGGTTCGGGCAGCCGGGCCGCTACGAGCAGGTGTTGCTCGGGCAAGACCCCATCAGCCTCGACCCCAAGGAAGGCGAACTGCCGTTCGTGCAGGCGCGTGGCTCGAACTGCGTGCATCCGGGTCCCTGGCCGTTTGCCTTTCAGCATTGCCCGTTGTGCGGCACGCCGTTGCAGCCCCCGCCGGCGGCCGCGGCGACGCACAGCTGGTCTTCGCCGGCGAACGGGGCGTCCGGCTTGCCCGGCCCGGCCTGTCATGGCGTGCCTGACCCGGCGGGTCGTGAGGAGCTGCCCATGCCGGGCCCGGCCCGGCTGGATTTCTTCGTGGCGGGGCGGCCCTCTCGCCTGCTCGCTTTCGACCAGACGACCGGCACCCTTTGGGGCTGGGTGCAGGGGCTTGCCAACGTGTTCGACGGCGGGCGCTGGCGGGTGCTGGGCCATCTGCAGCCCGCGCTGAACCTGGCGCGCTGGAGTTGGGCGGGTGGGGGTCTGAACGACGGCGTGGCCCTGCCCGGCGATACCGGTCCGGTCTGGGTCACCCTGTCCCCCCGCAATGCGACAGCGTCCCTCGCAAAACCGGCGCTCGGTGTGCAGCGATCCCTGGGCGGGGTGGCGGTGGTGAATGGAACGCCGTTCGTTCCCGTGCTCGCCAACGACCAGCTCGCGGTGTGCTACCGGGCGTCGCCGGAGCTGGGCTGGCAGTGTGTGCCGGTCGCGAACGCGGCGGGGCAGGCGGCGGCGCAGGTCTTCGCCGCGCCCTCGGTCAACGCCAACGAGGCGTTCTGGGTGGGCGAACACGGTCAGCTGTTCGTCCGCTTCATCGGGGGCGCCGCCACCTGCGAGTATCGGCCATGGCGCGACGCGTGGCGGCCCATGCAGGGGGTGCGCCCCGTGCTCTCGCCCAATGGCGTGTTCCACCAACTCGGCCGGCTGGACGGGCGGCAGGCGTTCGAGGCCCTGCTGCCCCCCAATGCCACTCCGCAACGCCGCGAGTTCGACCGCTACGTCACCAGCTGCGGCTGTGCCAGTTTCGCCGGCATGTCCCGCTTCCGCGAACCGTGGGAGCCGCGGCGGACGGAATACCGCGGCGACGGCAGCGGCTTCCTGCACCCGTTGCTGGCGTGGGACAACGATCGTTTCGTGGTTGCCGAATGCACGCCCCGCACCGCGTTGCGCGGCTTCCTGGAGACCGATCCACCCGAAGCCGCGACCGAGTGCCGGATCATGTTCGCCGGCAGCTCCGTCGTGCCCACCGACCTGCGGGCGACGCTGCGGGTGCGCTCGGCGTGGGACATCGTGCCCGTCGTATTTGGCGGAAACCTGCTGGTGTACGACTTGCCCGCGAACCGGTGCACGCGCTGGCCGTTGACCGGGGCGTGACAATCCGCGCGTGTCTGGCCTTGCTGCTGCTATTGGTCACGGGCGTGGCCCGGGCCCAAACGCCTCCGCTGCAACAAGTGCCGTCGCTGTACCTGGTGCAGAACTCCGGCTGGATGGAGCCGTTCTTCACCGACCGCGCCTCCCCGTTCAAGCCGCTGCTGCGCGCGCTGGTCGATGCGTCGCACACCGGGCGGACGATCGTCGCGTCGTTCAACCAGGACGGCCAGGTGCCGGGTCACCGCTCGCCCGAGGTCGCGTTCGACGGGCCGTATGCGCCGGGTCCGGTGCAGTCGGCGATCGACGGGCTGGCGTTGGCGATGCGGCCCGGCAACCACCTGGCCGACGCCGATTTCAACGGCGCGCTGGCCCGCTCGCTGGACGAGGTGCTGGACGGCAAGCCCGGCATCGTCTGGGTGCTCACCAACAACAAGAACTCCCGCAACAACAGCCCGGAGATCGACCGCAACACGCGCGACTTCGCCGAGCTGATCCGCAGCAGCCCGTTCCTGCCGTTCGTGGCCGCCTACCCGGTCCGCATGCCGGTGACCGGGCGCCTGTTCACCGAGCGGGGGCTGATCATCTACGCCATCGCCTATGGTGACTCGGCCGCGGCGGCGCTGTCCCGCATCGTCGACAGCGCCCCGATGCGGGCACTGTTCACCGACCCGCCGGTGCGGCTGAAGCACCTGGACCAGGCGCCGCTGGTGTTCTCCGCCACCGGAGCCGACGCCGGTGTCACGGCCCAGCCCGGCGGTGGCGTGCTGCTGCGCGGGGTGCCGGCGGTGGGCGGGGTGGTGCGGGTGACCGGCAGCCTACGCTCCGACTACTACCCGGAGACCATCGTCAGCGCGAAGGTCTCGCTCGCCTGGTCCGCGCTGGACGGCGTGGCCGACCCGGCGGCGCTCCCGGCCCAGGTCGAGCCGTCGACGCTAACCCGGCTGGCAGCGGGTGGGCAGCAGGGCAATGTCACGCTCGTGCTGCATGTCCCCGCGGTACCCCGGCCTGGCGGTCTGGCGGGGCTGTTCGCCGAGTCCAAGGTGCTGACCGGCAGCCTGCAGCTTCGGCTGACCGACATGACGATGGCGCTGGGCAGCGATTTCACGGCCAAGATGGGGGACATCGCGGCGCTGGACCAATTGCCCGACGTGTTCGCCGACTACCAGCGGGTGAGCACGGCGACGGCGGTGATACCGGTCACGATCGCGGTGCATTTCTCGCCCTGGCCGCTGATCCTGGCACTTTGCGGGTTGGCGGTGGTGGTGATCGGGCTGCCGGGTTTGGCGCTGATCATCCTACGGCCCCGACGCTACGGCCTGCAGGTGGACGGACGGCAACAGGTGTTCGTGCTGCGCCCCTTCCGGTCGCGCACGGTCACGTTGCGGGACGGGCGGCAGTTGGTGGTGACGGGTCGCCTGTTCGGGCCAGCGCGGCAGCGTGTGGTGGGGAAGGTGTAGAGGCTTGTCTGCGATCTAGCCGGACGGCTGCCTTCGACCTTCCCGCAAACGACGGTCGATGCGGATAGTACGGCTTAGCGGCTCAGGCCGTTCACGCGATAGAACTCGGCGAGCGCGCGTGTCGAGTCGAGCCGCACTTTCGGCAAACGGATACTGCCGAACATCTGTTCATAACGACTGCGGTTCGCTCTGGTGGCTACGGTAATGTGGTGGATGACATCCCCTTTTACGCTGTCGCGACCGCCCTCAAGTGCTCCTCGACGATCGCGCTCGAACCAGCAGCGCCGGATATAGCGGTAAAGGCTGACCAGGGTGGGAACATCAAGCAGGACGAACCCGGTAGCGCGCTGCAGCCTTTGAGGAAGAAGCCGCGAGTAATTGCCATCGATGACCCAGCGCGGCCCCATGATCGCCGCGTCATGAAGGGCGCCGAACTCGTCTGCCGGTCGAGGAACCCAGTCGGTATGCGGCAGGTGGTAAAGCTGATCGAGATGGATCGGCACTAGCCTCCGTGCCCGCGAGATCGCTTCCGCCAGCGTGGACTTGCCGCTGTTGGACGGTCCCATGATGCAGATGCGCGTCCCAAGCTCGTCCAGCGTCATGATGCGGCTTTTAACCCGGCCAGCGAGCTTCCCGCAAAGAATGGGGGAGGGAATCGCTCATGTGCCACCTAGTCGCCTGTGCCGCGCCTCACGACCGTTTACCACCAAACCGAGCCATAGCTCGTGGTTCGAAGCGTGGCGCGGCTGCCGTATCCGAGACGGCTGGCGTAGGGTGGGCTGCTCGCGGCCCACCAGCCCAGCAACGACGGACGCCACGAGGCGACGCTATACCAGTCGGTGGGCTGCAAGCAGCCCACCCTACGCCAGCCTTTCACCGGACACTTTCACGACCCGAACCCGGCATCAACAGCGTGTCGTCCGGCTTATGCGGCCACCGCCACCGTCGCTATCGAGGGCGCAACCGCTACGTTCACGTTGGTGCAATGCCAATGCGCATTGTAGCCAACGCCTGCTGAAACTCTCAGTGTAGGGTGACGAAGCGCGCTTGGCCTTCCGATTGAGAGGATGTGAACATTGACCGCAACGGCAATCCGGGACGCACTGACGGCGGCGATGCAGTACAGTACTGCGCCGATGGTGTTGTGTGACCCCAACTTGCCTGACACGCCGATGGTGGCGGTCAATCCGGCGTTCGCGGCCCTGACCGGCTATCCCATGGAGGAGATCGTCGGTCGCAATTGCCGCTTTCTGCAGGGCCCGAGAACCGATCCAATTTCTCCGACCCGCATTCGCGCCTGCCTGGATGCGGGTCAGGGTTGTATCGAGTGGATCGTCAACTACCGCCACGACGGGTCGCAGTTCTACAATCTCCTGTTCATTTCGCCGGTCCACGATGCCGATGGGAGCTTGGTGTTCTTCTTCGGCAACCAGCTCGATATCACGATGGGGTCGCCGGACTGGCTGATCGAGGTGCCATTTGGCACCGCCCACGTCGTTCCTGCGCTGGAGGCGGAATTCCACGCGTTGCTGAAGGAGGTCGGCATTGCCGCGCAGACCCAGGGACTGGAGCGGATCATAGCAGCCGCACACCGGTTGGCCGAAATCTCCATCAGGCTGGAACCTGGTACGCTCGAGGCATTCAAGGCCACTCGGTCGTAGCTAGGTGGTCCGCATGGCGATGACGAGCGGTGGGGTGGCGAGCAGCCCACCGCGACGATCCACCCCAGCCACGAGGGCCACAGCGCGCCCATATGCTCAGAGGCTAACCGAGTAGACGCCTGCCTCCGCGGCTTCGGCTGCCATGAGTTGCTGGTCCATGTAGCTGGCTGCCAGTGCGGCGAAATCCGTCAGCAGCGCCTTCTCGGCAGACGTCAGCGGTGGCCGCGCCACACGATCGACGATGCAAAGCGTGCCAAGCGGTTGGCCCAGCGACGTCACCAGGGGGGCTCCCGCGTAGAACCTGATGGCAGGTTCCCCCTGGACCAAGGGGTTGTCCGAGAACCGTGGATCCCTGCAGGCATTGGCGACCGTGAATACCCCCTCGCCGGCGATCGTGTGGGTGCAGAACGAGATATCGCGAGCCGTGCCTTCGGCCTCGAGTCCGAACTTGGCAACGAAGTTCTGGCGATGCTCCCCGACGAGCGTGACGAGCGCGATCGGCACGTTGAACAGCGAGGCCGCGAGCCGGACAACGCCGTCCAGCTTCCGGCTCGGCCGGGTAGCCCCGGCGGCGTCGTAGCGCGCCAACGCCGCCAGTCTCTGTTGCTCGTGCGGTTGCGCCGATGGGGTGGAGTTGGTCGGGATGGCTGACGCTGAAACGACCCGGTTGCGTCCGGTGCGCTTTGCCTCATACAGCGCGGCGTCCGCGGCGGCGATCAGCTCCTCGCCCGAGCACGGGCCACCATGCGGTTGGACCTGAGCGGTCGCCACGCCGAAGCTGGCCGTAACGACCCCCGCCGGCAGATTGCCAAGATGCTCGACGCCCAGAGCCTCGATCGCGGCGCGGATCTGCTCGGCCACGCCGGCTGCCCCTTCGGCATCGGCGCCTGGCAACAGCACCGCCACTTCCTCGCCGCCGTAGCGCGCCGCCAGATCGCCCGGGCGGCGCACAAGGTTGGCCACCGCCATTGCCACGCCTTGCAAGCAGCCGTCGCCGCCCAGGTGGCCGTAACGGTCGTTGAACAGCTTGAACCGGTCCACATCGAGCAACAACAGCGACAAGGGTGCGCCATCCCGCACGGCCCGGCGCCATTCCGCATCGAGCGCCTCGTCGAAGCGGCGACGGTTGGCCAGCCCGGTCAGCGCGTCGGTGGTCGCCTGCGTAGACAATATGCGGTTGAGTGCCTCGAGCTGTTCTTCTGCCGCCTTGCGTTCGGAGATGTCCCTGACGGTGCTGACGAATACCGTCTCGCCGTCTGTCTCGGAGACGCTGACGCGTGCCTCGACCCAGAGTGGCGCGCCCTTCTTGCAGAGATAGCGGAAGTTCATCGTGGCCTGCTTGCGGCCGGCCACGAACTCCGCACGCATGGCCGTCACCGCCGCCCGGTCGCAGGGGTGGACCAGTCCGGCCCACTCCGCCTGCATGGCCTCTGCGACGGTCCAGCCGGTGAGCACGGTGAACGCGGGCGACACGTAGCGCCGGGTTCCGTCCATGGCCATGCAGAAGACGGCGTCGTTGGAATTGACGGCGAGCAGGCGGTAGAGCCGCTCCGCCGCCTGCCGGCGCTCCACCTGTCGCGCCACGCGCAGGGTGACCAATACCATGATGATCGAGGCGCCGATGCTGATGGAAAGATGAAGGGCGGAGTCGGACCGCCAGTCGGCCAGCACATAATCCACGCCATAGGAGACGATGAGGACCAAAGGATACTCATCGACGCGGCGATAGCTGCCGACATGCTCGATGCCGTCGATCTTCGATACTTGTTCAAAGCTTCCCACCGGCGCGATGGGGAGTAAGTTCGAGAAAACCAGACCTTTCGAGGCGTCCGTGCCGATGATCCTTTGGTTGCCCGGGCTCCGCGCGACGATGGTGCCCGTCGCCATGTCCAGCGCGATGACGCCGCCAGAACCGATATCAAAGGTGTCATAGAACGCTTGCAGGCGGTCGACCAGGATCGAGGCAGAAACGACTCCGGCGAAGTTGCCGTTAGCATCGTCGACCCGGCAGGATATGGTGATGATCCAGCGATCGTTCGATCGACTGTGCATCGGGGCGCCGAGATGAACGGTACGGTCGGCGTGAGTCTGGTGGTAGCGGAAATACTCCCGGTAGCCGTTGTTGAGGTGACGGGGCGTGTTCTCGTCCGAACTCGCGGCCCAATTGCCGTCCGCGTCGAAAACGGCGATCCCTTGGATCTCCGGCATGGCCTTGACCTGCGCCTGCAGCGAGACATGGATGTGCTCGAGCTGGGCAGCCGATGAGTCGCCCTTCTCCATGCGCTCGCGGATGGCGGTGACGACATGGTCCGCCGCTGCGATCGCATCATGGGCATGCTGGGCGAGGGATTTGGCGAGGTTCGCGGTCTCGACCTTGGCCTCGTCGATATCGCGCAACCGGTTCTGCCAGATCCGCCAGCCATCGAGCCCGAACAGCAGAACGCAGGCCGTCAATACAGCCGCGATCAGCCCCGCATGCAGCGAGAGCCGCTTTCGGAAGTGCTTCATTGCAGTCGATGCCATGCTCGGGGAGTCCAACCTCGCGACGATCCGCGGAGCACACTCTAGACACGCAACATGTTAATGCCGCCTTACCCGCGCTATCTTCGGAAGGGATTAAATCCGCGGTAAAACAATGGGTTGGTGGGGGTCAAGTAATTGTCATCGGCAATTGTGGTGCAATGCTGAGGCCCATTCCACCCACCCCACTTGGACGGAGGGCGTGGGGGTCACCAGCTTGCAGATTGATTTCCCTTAGCGTCCCGGTAGGTTGCCGCACCATGCACCCATCGCACCGAAGTGGCCGAAGAAGGCTCGCCCGTGGCTGATCCGCAGCGCTCCGCCGGGCCGGTGCCGGCCGGGCCGCCGGGTTACGTGATCCGCCCGCCGCAGGACACCGCCCCGCCCGCGGCCGTGGCACCGCCCCCGGTCACGACCCCCTCCACCACCAATGCCCCGATCGCGGACACTCCGATATTCGGCGGCGAGCTCACGCAGAACGGCGCCATCATCGGCGTCGCGATCGTGCTGGGGCTTGCGGTGGTGTTCTTCTTCCTGCGCGGAGCCGTGCGCAGCCACCTGATCGCCAACCGGTCGAGCCTGTCCCGCGCCAACAGCGCCGCCTGGGCCTTGTTCGCCTTCCTGCTGGCGATCGCCGTCACCGTCGTGTTCGGCTTGCTTGGGCAGTTCTGGACCGTGCTCTCGTTCATCATTCCGCTCGGCCTGGTGTGCCTGGTGACGTTGGTGCTGTTCATCACGCTGTATCAATCCGCCACCCGGATCAGCCGCTGACGCGTTACCCAGATCAGCCGCTAAC